>NZ_JAJEPS010000006.1:0-188118 GCF_020686965.1 Hominiventricola filiformis
AGCAGGAACAGAATAAACAGGAGCGTAAAGTGAGGAGCCGTGAGAAAAAAGAAGCGGACGAACTGCGAATGTTTGAATTGAAACAGCAAAAGAAAAGAGAAAAGCATAGGAGACATTAGTCCCTTGGGCTTTTGCTCAAATTCAAGTTTGTCGCACTGATAAAAACCCTTTAGGAACTAAAGGGCGCACTTCTATACTCTCCTATCGGGAGTATGTGCGTCCTGCGGAGCTTCACTCCCGGTCGGCAGAAGAAAACTGCCCGACCGGGAATGTTTCGTCACTTCGTTCCGTCAAGGTGGCTACACCCCCTTGCGCCGCTAAAGCGGCTATCCCCTGTGGACTTGCCGTCCGCAAACAGCATAAAATGCTGTTCGCCGCCAGCAAGTTTGAAGGCGAATAAAATGAATTTTATGGAACAAGCAAATCGGGATTTGGAGGTAATATGCTTATGAAAAAATTTCTTTCTTTGTTTTTGTGTCTTATTTGTGTGCTGACTTTAGTTGCGTGTGGAAAAAAGGTAGCTCCTATTACGTTACCTCAAACCGACGAGATTACATTTATTGATATAACTTTTGGGGAAAATACAGTAAGTCATTCAGACAAAACTTGGATAAGTGAAATAATCGCCGATATTTCCAGTTCTGAACCGACTAAGAAGGAAAGTGTTCAAGACTGTCCACAAGTGGAAAGTTATATCAAAATTGACTTCCAGTTTGAGACAGGAACAAGTACTATCTTTGCGTATGAGGATAGTGGTAAATACTATATTGAACAGCCTTATCAAGGAATTTATAAAATTGATAGCCAACTATTCGAAAGGTTACAAGAAACTGATTAATTCCCGTTTGCCGAGTTGACAATCAGGCATTCTGTGATTGGAAAATAAGATAACAACAATTAATAATGCCGGTGTGGGATTTTGATATTCCGTACCGGCGTTATTGATTCTACATGGGCATCGTGCCAATCTTTGCGTAATATCCCAGACTCTTTCAAGAAGATAGGATTTATCAGATTACGTGTTCTGGAAAGAGTGCAAGTGGAAGAATTGAATAAATGCACACCGCATTCTCGTTACTTCAGTGATGAGTTAGGTGTGCAATTTTTTTTGATAGAAAAAAGAACATATGTTTACTTTTGGCGGAACATATGGTATATTATAAATATGGAGAAAAATATATTTATTATTAAAGAAAATGACCTATCATATGGTCGAGGATATGTTTATTCTTTACAGTATCATCTGGTCTGGTGTACCAAATATCGAAAAAAGGTTTTACAGAATGGATTAGATGAAGAGTGTAAAAAGATGTTGTATGAGATTGCAGATGAATACAAATTTCAGATTGTGGCTATGGAGGTTATGCCAGATCATATTCATTTGTTGGTCGACTGCAAACCACAGTTTTATATTTCGGATATGATCAAAATTATGAAAGGAAATCTTGCACGGCAGCTTTTCCTTTCTCATCCGGAATTAAAACGGGAATTGTGGGGAGGACATTTGTGGAATCCGTCATATTGTGCAGTAACAGTCAGTGACCGAAGTAAAGAACAGGTTCTTACTTATATCAGAGGACAGAAAGAAAAAGAAGCAGGAAAGTAAAGAGGTTTTTGATGAAGGTAGTATCCAGCTATGGTGTGAAAATAAAAAAACAGAATATACCGATTCGCCATACGCTGTATATCTATCGCCAGGCAGTCGGATATTTGATCCGTGTATGTGAAGAGAGCTGGGAGGAGCTTTCTCGGATTGTCAATCCGCAAAAACGGTTTAATGCAGCGGAGCATCTGGTTCATAGCACAAAGAAAAACCGGGCGAGATATGACTTTGACCAGAAATTTCCAAAGATGCCATCTTATCTTCGCAGATCGGCGATTCAGCATGCGCTTGGAAGCGTGTCTTCATATGAGACGAGACTGGAATTGTGGAAACAAAAGAAACTGGACGGTAAGCCAAAGCTTGTATATGAAAATCATGCAATGCCGGTATTCTACAGGGATGTGATGTACAAAGAAGCAGAAAATCATGAAGATATGGCTTTTCTGAAATTATATGATGGTCATGACTGGAAATGGTTTTCAGTAAATTTGCTGCATACGGACATGGAGTATCTGCGGAAAAATTGGTCAGGGGTAAAATCTTCTGCCCCTACACTGGAAAAGAGACATCATAAATATTTTTTGCGGTTCTCATATACAGAGGAAGTTTCTTTATCTAAGAAGGAAGTAAATGAGCAGATTATCTGCAGTGTGGATCTTGGAATCAACACAGATGCGGTTTGTACCATTATGCGTTCAGATGGAACTGTCCTGGGAAGAAAATTTATCAATTTCCCCAGTGAAAAAGACCAGATGTACAGTGTGCTGGGACGAATCAGCAGATTTCAGCGGGAACATGGCTCCGGACAGGTACAGAGCAGATGGAATTATGCAAGGAGACTGAACATAGAGCTGTCCCGCAAAGTGGCATCTGCGATTACCACATATGCCCAAAATAACCATGCGGATGTGATAGTCTTCGAGTATCTGAAAATGAAAGGGAAAGTAACCGGGAAAAAGAGGCAGAAGCTTCGTTTGTGGAGAAAACGGGATATTCAGAAGTTATGCGAACATCAGGCGCACAGGACAGGAATGCGGGTATCCAGAGTATGTGCATGGAATACCAGCAGACTTGCATATGATGGAACTGGTGAAGTTGTTCGTGATTCTAAAAATCACAGCCTTTGCACATTTACGACAGGAAAACGATATCATTGTGACCTGTCAGCAGCCTATAACATAGGAGCAAGATATTTTATAAGAGAACGATTAAAACCCTTATCGGCAACGGTAAGGTCTTCACTGGAGGCAAAAGTTCCTTCTGTGAAGCGTAGAACCTCATGTGTTTATGCAGATCTGCTTTTGCTCAGTGCAGAACTGGGCAGTATGCAGGCGGCATAGATACAGGCAGATATACAGAGGACTACCTGTGATGTGGGATTCATGCCGTATCCGGCCTGAGTAATTGCACATATCTGTGCAACTAAGTTACAGGCGTATCCGCCGATATTTAGTCTTGCCGCTTAAAGCGGCTGAGAAGCATGTGACTTCTAGTCATGTGAGGTTCACAAACTCTGTAGAATTAAGTAAAATCAAGCTAAAATATGCTTATAACGAAGGAGAAATAGATATGTATACTTGTGCCAGCTGTACGGTTCTAGCCTGTGCCAACAATGAGCCGGATAAGATGCCAAAAAACTGCCCGATGCGGAACACTTCCGTCATGGAGAACTCCCGTGACGGATATGATCTGCCCGAAAACCACGATTTCTATATCAACTGTTCGTCTATCGAAGGACTTGGTTACTGTCAGTGGCCTCGGCTGAAAGAAACGATAGAGTTCTGTAAGCGGATGAATTACCACAAGCTTGGTCTCGCATTCTGCAAAGGGCTGCGGAAAGAAGCCCGCATCGTGGCCGATTTACTCCGGGCACAGGGCTTTGAGGTAGTGTCAGTCATCTGCAAGACGGGCGGCATCTCAAAAGAAGAAGTCGGTATTCCGGAAGAGGTCAAAATACATCCGGGTGAATTTGAGGCCATGTGCAATCCCATCGCACAGGCAAAGCTGTTGAACGAGCAGCAGACCGAGTTTAACATTGAGATCGGTCTGTGCGTCGGACATGACTCGATGTTTTATAAATATTCGGATGCAATGGTCACGACACTGGTGGCCAAGGATCGTGTTTTGGCTCATAATCCCTGCGGTGCTATCTACTGTGCAGAGGGATATTTTAAAAAGCGGCTGGAATAAAACATTCCTTCATTGCATTATTGAAGAAGACACGCATGTGGGAGTTGTCCTGCATGCGTATTTTTTGTATCTGTTCTTAAATGACAAGTAAAATTGTCAAAATATATTGACAAGGATAGTTGTCAATGCTATAGTGAAGATGACAAGAAAAGTTGTCAAAGGAGTAAATGCATATGTCATTACTTAATCAGTTAAAAGAATATCGTTCCAGGCTCGGTATCAATCAGACTGAGCTTGGAAAGCTGGCAGGAGTATCAAGACAGACCATCAGTTTAATCGAGCGGGGGGACTATTCACCGTCAGTGGCGTTGGCATTGAAGCTGGCAAAAATCTGTGGGGTTCAGGTGGAAGATATTTTTCAGTATGAGGAGGATGAGTCATGAAACAGGAAATGAAAGTCAACAGTTATCTTAGAGGCGTCAAGATTATTGCGATCGCCTGTGTGATTGGCAGTGTGATCGGCGGAGGAACAGGAATGCTTCGTTTTGTATTACTGTCACGTGGAATTATATTGAACAGTGCCTGGGCGTTGCAGCAGATCAGAAGCATGCTGATTCCAATTCTGGGGGTCATTTTTGCAGTGACTGTGTTGCTGGAGGAAATCTGTATGCGGAAACTGAAAGGAATCTGCGTGTGTCAGCCGGCGGCGGATGATGAAGAATGTGATCGGTTGGAATATGAGGAAGAAAAAGTTGGAGCTTTTGCGACGAATCTGAGTGTACTTTCACAGGTGTTGAGTATTTTCTTCCTGACTTTCGGTTATTCCATGAAATATATTGAGGCAGAGAACCATGCGTATTCATTCCTTGTGGCATGTGTGGTATTTATTGCTATTTATGTATATCTCTATTTTTGGCAGATCCGGTATGTGAAGCTGCTTCAGAAAACACATCCGGAGAAGAAAGGTGATCCGTCTTCCCCGAAATTCCAGGAGCAGTGGCTGGATAGCTGTGATGAAGCGGAAAAAGAGGTGATTTACCGCAGCGCTTATAAAGCGTATATGACCGTTAATCGCACGATCCCGGTGATTCTCATTCTGGTCATGCTTGCAAATCTCTATTTTGATACCGGCATGCTTGCAGTAATTGTCCTGGCGGTGATCTGGATGCTGGCACAGTTTACTTATACTGGAAGTTGCGTGAGGATGAAAAAAGCAGTTTCATGTTTCCCGAAGATCAAAAATAGGGTATAATAAAAAATATGAAAAGCGGGAGGGCATGCAAATGGGAATTTATTTGTATCAGCCGTCCACGCTGTTTTGGAAAATCTACTGCCGCCAATATGATTACGGCATATGTTTTACATAGTTTCTTTATAAATATAAGTTAGTATAAGCTAACTTTATTATTCACACATGTAATGCTGTTCTGCAGAATAGTATTATGATATAAAATCAATAGAAAGGAAAACATAAAATAAATGAAAATCTTTTTTGGTATACTGATTCCATTTCTTGGAACGACGCTTGGTGCAGCATGCGTATTTTTTATGAACAAAACTCTGAGCAAATCGGTGCAGCGGGCACTTGCTGGATTTGCAGCAGGTGTGATGGTTGCTGCCTCAATCTGGAGTCTTCTGATTCCAGCCATAGAACAATCTGAAAATATGGGAGTTTTCTCGTTTTTCCCGGCATTTGCTGGCTTCTGGATTGGCATATTGTTTTTACTTGCACTTGATCACCTAATTCCACATCTTCATGTAGGAAGTGACCAGGCAGAGGGACCGAAAAGCAAACTTGGCCGCACTACAATGATGGTATTGGCGGTTACACTGCATAATGTTCCTGAAGGTATGGCAGTCGGTGTAATGTATGCAGGACTTCTTGCCGGAAACGTACAAATCACAGCAGCAAGTGCCCTGGCTTTATCCCTTGGAATTGCGATTCAGAATTTTCCTGAAGGGGCGATTATATCCATGCCGCTTAGAGCCGAGGGAGAAAGTAAAGGAAAAGCATTTCTTGGCGGTGTGCTTTCGGGAGTGGTTGAGCCAGTTGGTGCAGTACTTACAATCATTGCTGCGCAGCTGATCATTCCGGCATTGCCCTATTTATTGAGCTTTGCAGCAGGAGCAATGCTTTATGTTGTAGTAGAAGAACTGATTCCGGAAATGTCGCAGGGGTCGCACTCCAATGTTGGCACGGTCTTCTTTGCGATCGGATTCAGCTTAATGATGGTTCTCGATGTGGCACTTGGATAAGAAATAGAGCTGATGGGAGACTGGAAAAGAAGAAGCTACCTGTGTTATACTGTTTCATAAGGTTGGAAATCAATCGAGTAAATGGAAATGAAAGGGAAGATCAGGGAATGAACAGAGAAAGATATTCGATTATATTCAGTAGTCTGACAGGTAACACCAGACAGCTTGCAGATGCGATTTATGAAACATTGCCAAAAGAAAACTGTGATTATTTTGGTGTAAAAGAAACAGGACAGCCGCTATCAGAGATGCTTTATATTGGTTTCTGGACAGACAAAGGAAACGCAGATCAATCTACGCTGGAACTGCTGTCCAGTCTGAGAAATAAAAAGATCTTTCTGTTCGGAACCGCTGGTTTTGGTGGAAGTGATACCTATTTTCAAAAGGTACTTGAGCATGTCAGACAATCTATCGATGAAAGCAATACGATTGTAGGTGAATATATGTGCCAGGGAAAAATGCCGGAATCTGTGAAAAATCGTTATTTGAAGATGAAGGAACAGACAGAGCATCCGGCTAATATTGATGCACTGATTGAAAATTTTGATAGTGCCCTGTCACATCCCGATGCAGATGATTTGGACAGACTCAGAAATCTTCTCCTGTGATATGTCAAATTTCAATGACACGGGGGATTATGATTTATGAATATTCAGAATTTGCTTTTATTTCTTATGGAACTGATCGGGACCATTGCCTTTGCAGCTTCCGGCGTAATGGTAGGGATTCGTAAGAATATGGATTTGTTTGGAGTCTGTGTGCTGGGAACTGTGACGGCGGTGGGAGGCGGAACGATCCGTGATATTGTGCTTTGCCAGATACCGTCGGCGTTGCTGGAACCGATTTATGTGGAAACATCTGTAATAACAGCACTTTTAATCTTTGGATTTCTCTATTTTAAAGCAGATAAAAATGCTGCCAGATTTCATAACAGCTATGACAGGGTGATGCAGCTCATGGATGCAATAGGTCTTGGTATTTTCACTGCAGTTGGAGTCATGACAGGAATCAAACAGGGCTATACAGACAATACATTTTTGCTCGCATTCCTCGGCACGGTTACAGGTGTGGGCGGTGGTCTGCTCAGAGATATGATGGCCGGGAATCCACCCTATATTTTTGTAAAGCATATTTATGCATGCGCTTCGGTGATGGGGGCAATGAGCTGTATTTTCTTGTATAGACAGTTTGGAAAACTTCCGGCAATGATAATTTCTTCGATGCTCGTTTTTATGATCCGCCTGCTGGCAGCGAAATATCGCTGGAATCTTCCAAGGGTTCGTTAATCTGACCTTATCAAATTGTAAAAAACTGGATATATTCATACATCCAGATAAGGAGTAGTATAGTGCTCAACGAACGACGAGGAGGCAACATATTATGAGCACGAAAGAACTTACGAATGAAAAACAGACAATTTCTGTATCGGAGATCGCAATCACCGGAGTCTGCATTGCACTTACCTTTATTGCGACAGGATTTATCAATATCCGGCTTCCGATTGCAGCTAATGGCGGACTGGTTCATCTGGGAAATGTACCGCTGTTTCTGGCAGCAATTATTTTTGGAAAACGTACTGGCGCACTGGCTGGTTCGATTGGAATGGCATTGTTCGATCTGATGGGCGGCTGGGTGCTGTGGGCACCGTTTACTTTTGTAGTTGTAGGTCTGATGGGATACAGCGTAGGCGCAATTACCGAGAAACATCATGGATTCCGTTGGAATGTGCTGGCCATTGTTGTTGCCTGTGTGTTAAAAATCGTAGGATACTATATTGCAGAAGGTATCATTTATGGAAACTGGATTGCACCGGCAGCATCCATTCCGGGCAACCTGGTTCAGATTGGTGTGGCAGCTGTTCTGGTTCTTCCGATTGCAGAAGTAGTCAGAAGAGCTATCCGCAGATAAGAAAGAATTGCATGAGAGGAATAAGAAGTAATGTATAAGATTATGACTCCCGGACCGACACAGGTACGGGAAAATGTACGCAATGCAAGAAGTCTTGCCTGCACGAATCCGGATCTGGATCCGGCATTTTACGATTATTATAAGGAGACTTGTGAACTGATCAGTGAGCTCCTGGAAACGAAAAATACAGCCTATATTCTGGATGGGGAAGGAATCCTTGGTCTGGAGGCAGCCTGTGCGTCTCTGACAGAACCAGGAGATCAGGTCCTTGTTCTGGATAACGGTGTCTATGGAAAAGGATTTGCAGATTTTGTAACGATGTATGGCGGACAGGTCACTTTTTATGAAGCCCCTTACACCCGGGCACTGGATGTAGATGCTTTCCGTGCATATTTAAAAGAGCATCATGATTTTAAATATGCAACACTGGTACACTGTGATACACCAAGCGGAGTTCTGAATCCGGTAGAGGAGTTAAGCCGTGCTCTTCATGAATACGGCATTATGACGATTGTGGATTCTGTTTCTGCTATGTTTGGTGAGCCGCTTCGTGTGGACGAGGGACAGATCGATATTGCCTGTGGAGGTTCCCAGAAAGCTCTTTCGGCACCTCCGGGACTGACCTTTGTGACAGTCAGTGATGCAGCCATGAAAGCCATGGAAGAGAGGAAAACACCGATTGCGTCTTTCTATGCCAATATTCTGGTGTTCAAGGATTATTATAAGAATCTGTGGTTCCCATATACGATGCCCATCAGTGATATTTACGGACTTCGTGCGGCGCTGGAAAATGTAAAAGCAGATACTGAACGTTATGACCGTCATAAGAAGTATGGCGAGATGACCAGAACGGCAGTTCAGAAGATGGGGCTGTCCCTTTATCTGGAGAACGGCTATTCCAACACGGTTACCGTTATCCGCATTCCGGAAGGAATGACAGCTGCAGATATTCTGGAAACTATGAAGAAAGATCATAATATTATGATTGCAGGAAGCTTTGACGTGCTCACCGGACAGGTCATCCGTATCGGACATATGGGTGAGAATGCGAATGAGCAGGATGTAACAGAGACGCTTCAGGCACTTGAGCAGACCTTGAGCAGCCTTAAAAAGAAATAATTGCATACAATGATACAATTTTGTAAAAATTAACGAAATTTTAACACTGTCTTTATTTTCTTTCGTGTTTTTCGTTGATTGACGAAAGAATGGATTATCTTTATAATTATTGTCAAGCAAAGGCGCTGAATCAGAAGATTCGGTGCCTTTTTCTTTTATCCGCAATAAATATGCGGTGGGCCCGGAAGAAATGCTAACGAAGGAAAAATGAGGAGGAACGTTTATGAGTGGAGAAATTTTAGAATCCGTAAACGGTATAGTCTTTGGCGTCTGGTTTCTGATCGGCGCTGCCCTGGTATTCTGGATGCAGGCTGGTTTTGCAATGGTAGAGGCAGGATTTACCAGAGCAAAGAATACCGGTAATATTTTGATGAAAAACCTGATGGACTTCTGTATTGGAACCATCGTATTTATTCTGATTGGTTTTGGATTACTGTTAGGTGAAGATGTGGTCGGTCTTATTGGAAGACCGGG
The DNA here is from genome assembly GCF_020686965.1 of Hominiventricola filiformis. Classification (NCBI taxonomy): domain Bacteria; kingdom Bacillati; phylum Bacillota; class Clostridia; order Lachnospirales; family Lachnospiraceae; genus Hominiventricola; species Hominiventricola filiformis. Next base: position 9,491 of record NZ_JAJEPS010000006.1, read on the forward strand.
ATTCGATATTTTTACCAGCTATGCAAATTTTGACTGGTCCAATTTTGTATTTAATTTAGTGTTCTGTGCAACTACCGCAACGATTGTATCCGGTGCTATGGCAGAGCGTACCAAATTTTTATCTTACTGTATTTATTCCGGTGTCATTTCTGCAGTCATTTATCCGATTGAGGCTCACTGGATCTGGGGAGGCGGCTGGCTTTCACAAATAGGATTCCATGATTTTGCAGGTTCCTGTGCCATCCATATGGTAGGTGGCCTTTCTGCACTCATCGGTGCCAAAATGCTCGGACCCCGTATTGGAAAATTTGTAAAAGACAAATCCGGAAGAATCACAAAGGTCAATGCATTTCCGGGACATAACCTTCCCCTTGGCTGTCTTGGATGTTTTATCCTCTGGCTTGGCTGGTACGGATTTAACGGAGCTGCAGCAACTTCTGTAGAACAGCTTGGTTCTATTTTCCTGACCACTACCGTAGCTCCGGCAACTGCGACTGTTGTCTGCATGATCTTTACCTGGATCAGATATGGCAAACCGGATGTGTCCATGTGCCTGAATGCTTCACTGGCAGGTCTGGTAGCCATTACCGCTCCCTGCGATGTGACAGATTGTTTCGGTGCACTGGTTATCGGTACTGTATCCGGTGTCCTGGTAGTCTTCGGTGTATGGTTCCTTGATTATGTACTAAGAGTCGACGATCCGGTTGGTGCAGTTGCTGTTCATTTCTGCAACGGTGTCTGGGGTACTCTTGCAGTAGGTCTTTTTGCAACTACTTCTGCACCAGGCAATGATACTCTGACTGGTCTGTTCTATGGCGGCGGATTCCAGCTGCTTGGCTTGCAGATCTTAGGTGTTGTCAGTGTATGTGCATGGACAGCAGTAACTATTACGTTGACTTTTCTTATGATCAAAGCAACCGTTGGACTTCGTGTCAGTGAGGAAGAAGAGATTGTTGGTCTGGATGCATGTGAGCATGGTCTTCCGAGTGCATATGCAGGATTCAGTATCATGGATGTATCCAATACCATGACCATGGACGTAAATGAAAACACAGATCTTGGGCAGGACAGCTATGTAGATGCTTCCGAAGCTCAGAAAGAGGCTGCAGTCAAAGTTGTCAATACAGCAGTTGCTGCAACTGGTATTTACAAAGTATCTATTATCTCCAGACTGTCCCGTTATGATCAGCTGAAGAAAGCCATGAATGATATTGGAGTTACCGGTATGACCGTTACCCAGGTTATGGGCTGCGGAGTACAGAAAGGAGCAGGAGAGAAGTATCGTGGAGTTGAGATGGATGCGACCCTGCTGCCGAAGGTAAAAGTAGAAGTCATCGTTGGAAATATTCCGGTTGATAAAGTAATTGAAGCAGCTAAGAAAGCTCTTTACACCGGTCATATTGGTGACGGTAAGATCTTTGTTTACAATGTAGATAAGGTTGTTAAAGTAAGAACTGGTGAAGAAGATCTGGATGCTCTGAAAGATGTAGAATAAAATTTAAAGAAAGGGATGTCGGTTTTCCGGCATCCCTTTTCGTCGTGATACTGTAGATTTACTTAAGCTGTTTTTGTATCTGATTTCAAAATGCATTTGAACAGGAAGATACCAAGCATGGCAACTGCAAATACAATACCTACAGGATAGCTGATAGAAGCGCTCAATCCAAGACCTTCACCGGCCATCATAATGTATGTACAGGAAACTGCAGACATGAAGGTTGCCGGTACAGCTGCGATAAAGCTTGCATTCTTGCTGACAAATTTAGCAAGATAAGTAGCGCCTGCCCACAGAGCGATCATAGCAAGTGTCTGGTTGGACCAGGAGAAATATCTCCATACAACATTGTAATCAAGGAAGGAGATAAAGTAACCAACCAGCAGCAGCGGGAAGGAAAGTGCAAGACGTTTTTTCGGGTCTTTCTGATCAATCTTGAACCAGTCTGCGATAGTCAGACGGGCACTTCTGAATGCGGTATCACCGGAAGTAATCGGGCATGCAATAACACCGATCATAGCCAGAACACCACCTACAGGTCCAAGGAGTCCGATGGACATCTGATATACGGTAGTAGAGTTTCCGCCGTTAGCAGCTGCAAGACCGGTCATCAGTCCGCCGGTTTTCTCGTAGAATGCACATCCTGCTGCAGCCCATACAAGAGCAATGATACCTTCAGCAACCATAGCACCATAGAAGATTCTACGTCCATCTTTTTCAGAGGTCAGACATCTTGCGATCATCGGTGACTGAGTAGCATGGAAACCGGAAATTGCACCACATGCAACGGTAATGAACATGAATGGCCAGATCGGTTTTCCGTCCGGATGAAGGTTCTGTAATGTCATTTCAAGCATCGGAGCAGAACCGTTTACATTATTTACAATAGTAGCGCCTGCGATGCCGATTGCCATAATGATCAGGCAGATACCGAAAATCGGATACAGCTTTCCGATGATCTTATCGATCGGAAGAAGTGTAGCCAGGAAATAGTAAACCAGAACAATGATTGTCCAGAATTTAACATCCAGTACGTTCGGAGTCAACAGAGCCAGAAGACCTGCCGGACCTACCATAAATACAACGCCTACCATAACAAGCAGAACAACGGAAAAGATACGCATAACAGTCTTCATTGTTGGCCCAAGATAGATACCGGTAATCTCAGCAATACTTGCACCGTCATTTCTCATGGAAAGCATACCACTTAAGAAATCGTGGACAGCACCTGCGAAAATGGTACCAAATACGATCCAAAGCATAACGCTCGGACCCCAGATAGCGCCTGACAGAGCTCCGAAAATTGGTCCAAGACCTGCAATGTTCAGTAACTGAATCAGGAATGCTCGCCAAGGAGCAATCGGAGCATAGTCAACTCCGTCTTCCAGACGTGTACAGGGAGTCTCTCTGTCGTCCGGGTGAAATACCTTCTCTACGAATGCACCATAGGTTGCATAACCAATGAGAAGCAGTGCAAGGCACACAAAAAATGTAATCATACATTCCCTCCTTCTGATGGCATTCTGCCATCAATTCTTAACACCATCACCATATCACATCTTCCTCTTTTTTAAAATAGTTTTGCACAAAAAAAATTTATAAAGTTTATATTTTTTTAATTTTTATCACAATAGAATACCATACAACTTTTTGAATATTCGTTAGTATATACACAAAGTATGATAACTATATTACTTTGGTATGAAAATGAATGAAAAATAGAAGAAATGTAAAAAAAGGATTGACCGTATACCTGGGTTAAATGTTATGATGAGCAAAAGAAAATTGTAAGGAGACTTTAGTATGATATATGAAAGCACAAAAAAACTGACTTTGTCCGCCATGTTTTTTGCTGTCGGACTGATTCTGCCGTTTTTTATCGGACAAATTCCCATGATCGGACAGATGCTTCTTCCTATGCATATACCGGTTCTGCTCTGCGGACTGATTGTTGGATGGCAGTATGGACTGGCAGTCGGATTTTTCCTTCCATTGGTAAGAAGTGTTCTTTTTGGAATGCCTGCCATGTTCCCCAATGCAGTGTCCATGGCATTTGAACTAGCTGCCTACGGACTGGTAATTGGTTATCTCTATGGACATTCCAGATGGAAGTGCGTAAAATCGCTGTATCGTTCCCTCGTCGGAGCAATGCTGGCTGGCCGTATTGTATGGGGCGTTGTGAGAATTGTTCTTCTGGGAATCGGCAGTGTTCCTTTCGGGTGGCAGCTGTTCCTGGCAGGTGCGTTCTTCAATGCGATTCCTGGCATTATCCTTCAGCTGGTCATGATTCCAGTATTGATGATTGCTTTAAATAAGGCAAAGATTGTCCCGTTTCACAAAATGGATGTCCATCATACAGCAGGATCGGAGAACTAGATGATATGGAACAAGTGTTAAACGGTATATTAGGACGAATAGAGAAGATACACGAAACTACGATTCCTTTGCTCATTGCCATTGATGGACGCTGCGGTTCCGGAAAAACAACGCTTGGAGAGGCTCTTGCAAAGAGACTTCATGCAAGCCTGATTCATATGGATGATTTCTATCTAAGGATGGAACAGCGAACAGAAGCCCGTTTTCAGGAACCTGGTGGAAATGTAGATTATGAACGATTCTTTACGGACGTGATACAGCCTTTGCAGAGAAACAAGGATTTTTCTTATAGGCCTTTTGACTGTCGCATCTGGGATCTTGGAACGCCTGTTACGGTAAAAGCAACCCCGATTACTGTAATTGAGGGATCTTATGCATGTCATCCATCTTTATTTAAATATTATGACCTTCGGATATTTCTTACCGTGGATAAGGAAGAACAGATGCGCAGAATTTTAAAAAGAAATGGGCCGGAAAAAGCAGAGATGTTTCGAAATCGCTGGATTCCTCTGGAAGAACATTACTTTTCCAGTTTTGAACCAGAAGACCGGTGCCAGCTTGTATTTGATATGACGCATACGAAGCAGATTTAAAGGAGAACTTGAATATGAAAAAATTATATCTGGAATGCTATTCTGGCATCAGTGGAGATATGATGGTAGCCGCATTGTTGGATCTGGGAGCAGATCAGAAGGTGCTGAGGAAGGTACTTAAGAGTCTTCCGATCCAGGAATTTGATATTCGCATCAGCCGCGTAAAAAAATCGGGACTTGATGTGTGTGACTTTGATGTGTTACTGAATGCGGAATTTGAGAACCATGATCATGATATGGCATATCTTCATCAGGGGAAAAAACATTCTCACGGGCATACTGCTCACGAAGCACACAGTCATAGTCATCGGGGAATGAAGGAAGTAATGGAAATTCTTGAAAAAACAGATATGACCAGACGGGCATATGAAATAGCGGTAAAAATTTTTACAATTCTTGGAGAGGCAGAAGCAAAAGCTCATGGAACCACGCTGGAAGAAGTTCATTTTCATGAGGTTGGTGCTATTGATTCTATTGTGGATATTGTAGCTGCTGCCGTGTGCCTTGATAATCTGGATATAAGTGAGGTAATCATTCCTTTCCTTTATGAGGGAGGGGGAACGATCAGGTGCCAGCATGGAATACTGCCAGTACCTGTGCCGGCAGTTGCCAACATTGCTGCCGCACATCATTTAAAACTTCATCTGACAGGAGAACAAGGAGAGTATGTGACTCCGACAGGAGCTGCGATAGCAGCAGCGATCCGGACTTCAGAAGTTCTGCCAGATGCATTTAATATAGAAAAAATTGGGCTGGGAGCCGGAAAAAGAGAATATGAACGACCTGGAATTTTAAGGGCATTTCTCATTAATACGCCTGTTATGCCCAGTCATGTGAAGATGGATTCTATATGGAAACTGGAAAGTGATATTGATGACTGCAGTGGGGAGGTGCTTGGATATACCATGGAATGCCTTCTGGATGCAGGTGCAAGAGAAGTACATTACCTTCCTGTACAAATGAAAAAAAATCGTCCTGCGTATGAATTGTGCGTTCTGTGTCTGGAAGAAGAAATTCCAATTATGGAACAGATTATTTTTTCCAACACCACAACGATTGGAATTCGGCGATGCCGGATGGAACGTACGGTGCTGACACGGGAAATACAAATCGTGGAGACGTTTTATGGAGCAGCAAGAGTAAAAATCTGTACTGTTCTAGACGGAGAAAATTCAGAATCAGTGAAAAGATGCTATCCTGAATATGAAAGCATTATCGATCTGTCCCGAAAATCTGGAAAATCATACCAGCAAATATACCAGATGATTGTGGAAGAATGGAACAAAGCAATTTGAGGTATTCGGTAAAATGTGCAGAAACTGAAAATATTCCTTGCATTTATATAAAAAAATAGATATAATTTTAAGGGTTTAGTGATTTATTGAATTAAAGTAAAAAATTTATTTTTATAAATTCAGAATCCTAAAAAAGAGAAAAAAGAAGAAAGAGGGAAACACAAATGAAAAAAAGATTAGCAGGAATTCTGCTGAGCTGCATTCTTGCAGTATCTCTTACTGCATGCGGTGGAGGCTCTGATAATTCTGCTGCAGCTGCAGATTCTACCACAGCTTCTGCAACGACCGAGGTAGGCGGCAAGGTAGTACGTGTCGCAGCAGTAGATCCTCAGGTAGCATTGGATCCGCAGCAGTTCACTTACAGTATTGTAATGAAGATCACCGATAATGTTACGGAATCTTTGTTGACTACTACAGCAGATGGTCTGGTACCGACACTCCTGACTGGTATGCCGTCCATTTCTGATGACAACATGACTTATAGTTTTGAATTGCTGCCGGATGTGAAATTCCATGATGGAACGACATTAAAGGCTTCTGACGTAAAATATTCTTATGAGCGTCTGATCAAAATGGCAAAGATGGCTACTCTGCTTGAGAATGTAGTTGGATATGACGAGATGAGCAATGGCGAGGCAGAGGAATTGTCTGGTGTTCAGGTTCAGGACGATACCCATTTCACCATTACCCTGAAAAAACCATATTCACCATTCCTGTCTGTTTTGTCTACTGCATACTGTGCAATTTATCCGCAGGAAGCATGCGAAGCTGCTGGAGACAGCTGGGGTATGACAACTCTGGTAGGTACTGGCCCGTTCAAGATGGACAGCTATCAGAATGGTGTTGGTGTGACTTTGTCACGTTTTGATGACTATCATGGCGGTGCAGTAAAACTGGATGGTGTAAGCTATAAGTTTATTGAAGATGTAAACACCCAGGTTCTTGAGTATCAGAAGGGAAATGTAGATTATGTGGATGTTGACCCGTCTATTTATCCGGTATACTCCAGCAATCCGGAGCTGAAAGATCAGATGCATGGTTTCCAGCCGACTGGAAATTACAGCCTGCTTATGAACTGCAAGACTTATCCGGACGCAAAGGTAAGAGAAGCAATTGCTCTTTCCGTTGACCGCGCAGCTATCTGTGATAGTATTCTTCATGGTACTGCAACGGTTCCGACTTCTTATATTCCGGCAGGCATTATTGGTCATGATGACAGTCTTCCGGAGTTTGAATATAATCCGGAGAAAGCAAAACAGCTGCTTGCAGAAGCAGGATATGCAGATGGCATTGATCTTCGTGTAACTGTAAATACCAAGTATAAAGGAAATGTTGCAATTGCAACTGCCTTCCAGCAGCAGGCTCTGGCAGCAGGTATCAGGGTAGAGGTTGAGCAGGTTGACTCCGCAGCATGGTCTGATATGAAGAAGAGTGGTGGTGTCGACTGCGGTATTAGTAACTGGTATGTAGATTATTCTGATCCGGAAAGTATGCTGTATCCGATGACCAAGACAGAAACAAACTCTAGTTTCTGGCACAATGCAGAATTTGACCAGCTTATGGAAGATGGTATTGCTACCACCGATGAAGCAGAACGTCAGGCAATTTATGCAAAAGCAGAGCACATTATGACCAGAGAAGACTGGGCAACTACTCCGTTATATAATGAGACTAAATTCTACCTGCTGAATCCGAGCATCACTGGTTTCCAGATGGACGCCACATTCCGTATGTTCTGGAAGAATGCAGATATTCAGTAATTAATACAGAATAAAATAAAAATGTTATGGAGAACAGAGGACTGAGATCATTGGCGGCTCCTCTGTTCTCATGTATAGGAGAAAAAACCATGCTTTCATACACAGGAAAACGTTTGCTTCAGACGGTATTTGTACTGTTCGGTATCAGCCTGATCACGTTTATTCTTCTTCAGGTAGTACCGGGAGATCCGGTTGCCCTGATGCTGGAGAAACGTGCAGATCCGGAAACGATTGCCAAAGTGCGGAGTGAGCTAGGGCTTGATCTGCCTTATTATGTGCAGTATCTGAATTTTATTAAAGGTGCAGTTCACCTTGATTTTGGAACTTCCTATTTTACAAAGGAAGTAGTGACAGATGCATTATTTCGCTGCTTTAAAGTAACAGTAAAACTGGCATGTATGTCTTTTGTGTTTGCATCTGCAATCGGTATTCCGTGCGGAATTTTTGCAGCAGTTAAAAGAGGAAAGGGCATTGATTCTGTTGTTATGCTTCTTTCCATCATTGGTGTTTCTGCCCCGGCATTCTGGGTTGCCATTATTCTTCAGATTATTTTTGGTTTAAAACTGAATATTCTTCCGATATCTGGATTTGACGGTGTAGCATCTTACATTCTGCCAAGCGTTGCGCTGGGTGCACGTTATGCAGGAAATATTGCCCGTATTACCAGAACCAGTATGCTGGAAGTCCTTGGACAGGATTACATCCGTACAGCAAAAGCAAAAGGAGCTACACGCTGGGCAGTTATTATGAAACATGCACTGAAAAACGCCATGATTCCGATTGTTACACTGGTAGGAACGGATTTTGGTTACATGCTGACTGGTTCTATGCTGATTGAAAAAGTTTTCTCTATTCCTGGAATTGGAAAACTGGCAGTAGATGCTATGTCAAACCGTGACCTCCCACTGCTGGAAGGTACGGTTATGTATATTGCATTTGTCTTCGTTATTGTAAATCTGATCGTCGATGTTTCCTATGCATTTCTGGATCCGCGAATTCGTTACGGGAAAGGAGCAGCATAAGAGATGGCAAAAAAAATACTTGGATTTTTTAATAAACAGAAACAGTTCGAACAGAATATTATGGATGGCGGCATGCAGTATTCTAGTTTCTATGGAGACAGTCTGCGTCGTCTGAAGAGAAATAAGATGGCAATGTTTTGTGCATGCCTGTTAGGACTGCTTGTACTGATTGCAATTTTTGCACCACTTATCGCACCATATGACCCTAATTATCAGGATTACAGTGCAGTCCTTGGAGGGCCTTGCAAAGCTCATCTTTTCGGAACAGATGAATATGGCCGTGATATTTTATCCCGTATTATTTACGGTTCCAGAGTATCTATCAGTATCGGTATCGTAGCTCAGATTATTGCATCTATTGTAGGTGTAGCACTGGGGTCTCTGGCTGGATATTATGGCGGCTGGGTTGATAGTTTAATTTCCCGTGTAATGGAGATTTTCCAGGCTTTCCCGGATCTGATTTTTGCAATGGCAATTATGACTTTCATGGGAAAAGGGGTCCTGAATCTGTTTATAGCACTCGGACTTCTGACATGGGTACGTACAGCCCGAATGATCAGAGGTTCTGTGATACAGCTGAAGGAAAAAGAATATATTGAAGCAAGCCGTGCATGTGGAGCATCCACTTACTGGATTATTATGAAAGGACTTGTTCCGAACTGTCTTTCTACGATTATCGTACTGGTAACATTAGGTATTCCGAATGCTATTATGTATGAAGCTTCTTTAAGCTTCCTTGGCATTGGTATTCAGCCGCCAACTCCGTCATGGGGTAACATGATTAGTGCAGCACAGACATTTATCAGTTTCCGTCCGGTATACAGTATTATGCCTGGTGTGGCTATTATGATTACAGTAATTGCATTTAACATTTTTGGTGACGGTCTAAGAGATGCTCTTGACCCGAAACTGAAAAATTAGGAGGTATGGGAGATGGCAGAAAAAATTTTACAGGTAAAAAACCTGAAAACCTATTTTCATACCGAGGCAGGTCTGGTAAAAGCGGTAAATGAAGTTTCTTTTGACGTGGAGAAAGGAAAGACTCTCGGTATTGTAGGCGAGTCAGGATGTGGAAAAAGTATCACTTCATTATCTATTATGGGACTGGTAGAAAAACCGGGGAACATTGAAGGCGGCGAAATTCTCTTTGAGGGAGAGGATCTTCTGAAGAAGACAGAAGTTCAGATGCGTGCGATCCGTGGAAAGAAAATTGCAATGATCTTTCAGGAACCGATGACATCTTTGAATCCGGTATATACAATTGGACAGCAGCTGGTTGAGGCACTTTTACTTCATGAAAACATGACAAAGTCTGAAGCAAAAGAGCGCGCCATTGAAATGTTAAAGCTTGTAAAAATTCCGCTTGCAGAGCGTCGTTTTGATGAGTATCCACATCAGCTTTCCGGTGGTATGCGTCAGCGTGTTATGATTGCTATGGCACTTTGCTGTAATCCGGATATGCTGATCTGTGACGAACCGACTACTGCTCTGGATGTGACAATTCAGGCACAAATTCTGGATCTGATCAATGAGCTGAAAGAGAAGACCGGTACTTCCGTCATGATGATTACGCATGATCTGGGGGTTATTGCAGAAGTTGCAGATGATGTTATGGTCATGTATGCTGGAAAAGTAGTAGAGCATGCAACCTGTGATCAGATTTTTGATAAGCCGATGCATCCATATACAGATGGACTGATGAAATGTATTCCGAAACTGGACGACGATGATACAAAAGAACTGAGTGTCATTAAAGGTATGGTTCCGAGTTTTGATGATATGCCGGCAGGATGTGCATTCTGTCCGAGATGTTCGGAAGCACGGGAGATTTGTCGTCAGAAGATGCCGGAGCTTGTGGAAGCTGAAGGCCGTAAAGTGCGTTGCTTTAAATACACAAAGGAGTGGGGGGAAAACATCTAATGAGTGAACTGAATGAAAAAACTCCGCTTCTGGAGGTCCGGAACCTGCGGAAATTATTCCCGGGAAAATCTTCATTTATGAAGAAAGACAAAGCATGGATCAAGGCAGTAGACGGAGTATCGTTTAAGCTGGACGCAAAAGAAACTCTGGGAGTCGTAGGTGAATCCGGATGCGGTAAATCTACGATGGGCCGGTCAGTCCTTCGTCTGATTGAGCCAACAGAGGGTGAAATTCTTTATAAAGGAAAAGATTTTACGAAAGCATCCGGTCAGGAACTTCGCAAAATGCGTGCGGATATGCAGATTATTTTCCAGGATCCGTATGCATCCTTAAACCCGAGAATGACGGTCGGTGAGATTATTGCTGAACCGCTGAATATCCAGAAACGGTATAAAACAAAGGAAGAAACACGGGCACATGTGCTGAAGGTCATGGAAGTGGTTGGCCTGAATACCAAATATTATAATCGGTACCCGCATGAATTTTCCGGCGGACAGCGTCAGAGAATCGGTATCGCCCGTGCTATCGTATTGAACCCGTCACTGGTAGTATGTGATGAACCGGTATCTGCATTGGATGTTTCTATTCAGTCTCAGGTACTGAACCTGCTGCGTCAGCTGCAGCAGTCCATGGGAATGGCATATATTTTCATTTCTCATAACTTAAGTGTTATCAAACATATTTCTGACCGTGTGATGGTCATGTACCTTGGTCATGTGGTAGAGCTTGCAGATAAGAATGAGCTTTTTGATCATCCGTCACATCCATATACACAGGCATTGTTATCTGCAATTCCTGTTCCGGAGCGTCATTCAAAAAGAAAGAAAATCTTATTGCAGGGAGATCTTCCAAGTCCGGCAAATCCGCCGTCTGGCTGTATCTTCCATACACGCTGTTTTATGGCACAGGAGATTTGCTCCAGTCAGAAACCGGAACTGAAAGATGTTGGAAACGGACATTTATGTGCATGCCATTTTTGTGGTGGTTCCTGCACAGAAAACGATAAAAAAGAAAATTAATCATGGGGAGGGGGAAATATCATGAAAATTACAGAGATTAGAACCTACAAAATGCAGGTTCCGCTTGTACGGCCATTTCGTATCGCACTTGGTCTGATTACTCATGCAGTCAGCTGCCTGGTTGAGATCGAGACCGATGAAGGAATTACAGGTTATGGGGAGGGCTCACCGGGACCGCTGATTACCGGTGAAAATCTGGAAGGAACGGTTGCAACCATTGAACGGCTTAAAGAGAAGCTGATCGGCATGGATCCTTGTGATATGGAAGCTATCTGGACTGTAATGAACCGTGCGGTTGCTTATGACGGCAGTGCCAAGGCAGCAATTGATCTTGCTTGTCATGATATTCTGGGAAAGAAAGCAGGTCTTCCGCTTTATAAGGTTCTTGGCGGACTTTCCAATGAAATCGAGACTGATATGACTGTTGGAATTGATGATCCGGAGGTTATGGCACAGCGTGCAAGAGAACACGTAGAAGCAGGGTTCAATGTAATTAAAACGAAGGTCGGCGTTGATTTTGCAACGGATCTTGCGAGAGTACGCGCAATCCGTGAAGCAGTAGGAGACAAAGCGAAGATTCGTCTTGATGCCAATCAGGGATGGAAGGCAAAAGAAGCCGTTGAACTGATCAGCCGTCTGAATGAATATGATATTGAACTAGTTGAGCAGCCGGTTCCACGTTTTGATTTTGAGGGACTGAAATACGTTACCGCAAACAGTTCTGTACCGATCATGGCAGATGAAAGCTGCTGGGACTCCAAGGATGCACTTCATCTGGTTTCTCATCGTGCTGTAGATCTGATTAATATCAAGCTTATGAAATGCGGCGGTCTTTATGAAGCCAAGAAGATTACTGCTATTGCAGAAGCTGCAGGTGTAGAAGTTATGTTAGGATGCATGGCAGAGGAAAGTGGAATTGGTATTACAGCGGCTGCATCTTTAGGTGCTGCATTAAAAAATATTACACGTGCAGATCTGGATGCAACCTTCTCTTTGAAAGAACTTCCATTTGAAGGCGGTCTGACAGTAAAAGATACCAGACATCTGATTCTTTCTGATGATCCGGGACTTGGTATTAAAGGTCTGAAAAAGGAGATGCTCTCATGAACCGCATGACAGAGGAAGGCAGAAAACAATTAGAAGAGCTGATTGCTCAGGTCATGAAGGATGGCCAGGCTCGAGGTATTGCAGTTGGAATTGTTGATTCTGATGGACAGATTCAGTATGAAAACTACTTTGGTTACCGGGATGAAGAAAATCAATTACCGATTACGCGTGATACGATTTTCGGAATGGCGTCTGTTACAAAATCTTTTACGGCATTGGCTATTATGCAGATGCAGAAAGACGGACTTTTGTCGGTAGATGATCCGGTATCCAAATATGTTCCGGAATTTACGAATAAAAACCTGAAAGAGCCAGTAAAACTCTGGCATCTGATGTGTCATAGCGGAGGATTTTTCCCTCTTCCGCGTATTGTCATTAACAAAACTGCACAGGAAATGGGAATTGAAGATTCTTTGGAAGATGAGTTGATTTATCGTGAAGACTTTGCGGAGGAAGGTGTCCGCAGAGTGGCTGAACGCCTTGATGAACAGACTCGTTTTACCGGACGTCCAGGACAGCGTCTGAGTTACTGCAATGACGGTTTTGGTCTCCTTTCCGATATTGTACGCCGTCATTCCGGATACGGCTCTTTTGCAGAATATCTCGATAAGAAAATTTTGAAACCGCTTGGTATGGACCGCAGTAATATCAGTTTCATCCGCAATACACTGGATGACAATGCCGCCACCTTATATTCCTTTGAAAATGGTGAATGGAGAGCTGACAGAGATTACCAGAATGATGCGTTTGTCCTTCATGGCGGTGGTGGTATGAAGTCTACGATGGGAGATATGCTGAAATATGCTGTTATGTATCTAAATGAAGGAACTGCCGAAAATGGGAACCAGATTGTGGATCGTTATTCCATTCAGGAAATGGGAAAACCACGTCAGTTTATGAAGCCAGGAATCTATTATGGTTATGGACTGGAAACGAAACAGCTGGAAGACCGTGCTGTTTATGAGCATGGCGGAAGTCTTCCTGGGGTATCTTCCAACTTCTCTTTCTGTCCGCAGGAAGAAGTTGGAATCGTAGTACTTTGCAACACAATGGATGTCTCTGTGGCAGCAATTGCCGATGCAGCATTAAGAGCATATTGTGGTCTGGATGTACAGGAAGTACGTCAGAATCATAATATACGCAGCTGGAGCAGACAGGAAGTGGAAGAACTTGCAGGACGTTATGTATCTGGAGAAGGTGATACCTTTGAGCTTACAGAGGAAAACGGAACATTGTCCATGAAAGTTAACGGAAATCCGACAGATCTTCAGGCTGTTTACCCATGGCAGGGAATGGTTCGGAAGAAATATTCTGACATTTATCTTACTGCAATTCGGGATGAAGAAGGTCATGTGTATGCTGCTCACTATGGAAGCCGTATTTTCCCAAAAGAAATGAATTAATTGCTAAAAAAAGTCGCATAAATATGCGGCTTTTTTTAATATATGCTTGCAATGAGAATAAGAGCAAATTATAATGATTAATTGTTATGATATATACGGAGGGGTAAGAAATGAAACGAGAAAAATTCAGTTCCCGTATGGGATTCATCCTGGTATCAGCAGGATGTGCGATTGGAATCGGGAACGTATGGAAATTTCCATATATGTGCGGAGCTTACGGTGGAGCAGCATTTATTCTGATTTACCTGATTTTCCTGCTTATTATGGGCATTCCAGCCATGGTCTGTGAGTTCACCATCGGACGTGGAAGTAAACGAAGTGTAGCACTGGCATTTGATCAGATTGAACCGGAGGGCACTTCATGGCACAACATGAAATATATTGGTATTTTTGGCTGTTACCTGCTCATGATGTTCTACACCATGGTTGGCGGCTGGATGATGTATTACTGCTTCAAGAGTCTGTGCGGTGATTTTGCAGGTACTTCACCGGAGGCTATCACGCAGGCCTTCAGCAATATGCTGGTAGATTATCCGACCATGATTTTCTGGACGGTTCTGATCTGCATCATCGGTTTTGCAGTCTGTATTTTTGGTCTGCAGGCAGGTGTGGAGAAAGTATCGAAAATTATGATGACGGCGCTTCTGGTCGTGATGGTGGTACTTGCCATCCATTCCGTATTTTTAGAAGGCGCTGGAGCCGGAATCCGTTTTTATCTGGTTCCGGATTTTGAAAAGATGGTAGAGACCGGTATTGGAAATGTAGTTTTCGGTGCTATGAGTCAGGCATTTTTTACTTTGTCTCTCGGTATCGGCGCGATGATGATCTTCGGAAGCTATCTGGATCATTCCAGAAGTGTGACCGGTGAGGCCATTAATATTACGATTCTGGATACCTTTGTGGCACTGACCGCAGGATTTATCATTATTCCGGCATGCTTCGCTTACGGAATTGAGCCGGGCGCAGGTCCAAGTCTTGTATTTATTACACTGCCAAATATTTTTGCACAGATGCCGGGAGGATTTTTATGGAGCGCACTGTTTTTCCTGTTTCTGACCTTTGCAGCACTGTCCACGATTATTGCGGTATTTGAAAATATCATTGCATTTGATATGGACCTGTTCGGATGGACCAGAAAGAAGAGCGTTCTGGTGAGTGCAGTCCTGGTGATGATCCTGTCCATGCCGGCGGTTCTTGGATTTAATGTACTGTCCTTCCTTCAACCCCTTGGTGAAGGAAGCACGATTATGGATCTGGAGGACTTCATTGTATCCAATAACCTGCTGCCGCTGGGAAGCCTGGGTTATCTTCTCTTCTGTACCAGCAGAAACGGCTGGGGCTGGGATGCCTTCATTAAGGAGGCTAATTCCGGAGACGGACTGAAATTCCCGGCAGGATTAAAAGCCTATGTGGCTTGGGGAATCCCGGCGCTGATCGCATTTATCTACCTGAAAGGTTACTATGATAAATTCAGCGGTCAGGGAACTGTAACGCTGGTATGCTGGATGACTGCGGCAATCGTATTTCTTGGATTTATCTGCTGGTGTGCACTCAAGAAACACACTCGGAGGAAATAATCATGAAATGTATTAATACAACGGATGCGGTAGGTCATGTGCTCTGCCATGATATTACAAGAATTGTGAAGGATGTGGTAAAGGACACAGCATTCCGGAAAGGACATATTGTGACAGAGGAGGATATTCCGGTTCTGCTGTCCCTCGGAAAGGATCACCTCTATGTATGGGAAAAGGATGAAAACACTCTCCATGAAAATGAGGCAGCGGAGATCCTGAAAAATGTCTGTATCAATGAGCATATGCATCCAACGGATGTAAAAGAAGGAAAGATCGAACTGGTGGCAGACTGCGATGGCCTGTTTCGGGTGGATGTGCCGAGGCTGGATACGATCAATGAGATTGACGAGGTGATGATTGCCACCCGGCATACCAATACAGCAGTGAAAAAAGGAGACCGTCTTCTTGGTACCCGCGTCATTCCTCTGGTCATTGTAAAAGAGAAAATGGAACGGGTCAAAGAGGCAGCAGGTGAAAAACCGTTGGTTTCCCTGACTCCCTTTAAACCAATGAAGGCGGGCATCGTTACCACCGGAAATGAAGTTTATTATGGAAGAATCAAAGATACCTTCACACCGGTTATTATCGAGAAGCTGGCAGCTTATGGAATTGAAGTCTGTGGACATGTTCTCTGCGACGACAATATGGAGCGCATTACCGATGCGATTCTGAAGCTGAAGGAAGAAGGAGCCGATCTCATTCTCTGCACCGGCGGCATGAGCGTGGATCCGGATGACCGGACACCGGGTGCTATTAAAAATACCGGTGCGAGAATTGTATCCTACGGTGCACCGGTACTTCCTGGAGCTATGTTCCTGCTGGCCTATTTTGAAGATGGAACACCTGTTCTTGGCTTGCCCGGTTGTGTCATGTATGCCAAAGCCACAATCTTCGATCTGGTTCTGCCACGCATTGCGGCAGGCGTAGAGATCACAAAGAAAGAACTGGCCCATATGGGAAATGGAGGCTTCTGCCTGGGATGTAAGCCCTGCCATTACCCGAATTGTGGGTTTGGAAAGGGAATATAGAAAAAAGCAGGTGTGTTGCGGAGCTGTGGGTCCATAGCATTAGCGGGTATGCTGCGGAGCTGTGGGTCTATAGCATTCATTTGCTCTCAAAAGTTCCTGCCTTTTTCAAAAAGCGTGGAACTTTGCTCAATGGAGCGATTATTAGACCCATTTTGCGTGTAAAAACTTATTGAGGATAAGAAAAACAGGAACTGGCGTGGGACTATTTTCATATAGACCCACGCCAAAAGTTTAATTAAAGCGAAATGGAGGTCTTTTTCTGCTCCAGGGCAAATCCAATCAGTTGATCTGTGTAATCAGCCATAAATAAAGGAATGTTCAGGAGATCATCGTCCAGTTTGAGGTTATCCAGTGAGAAGCGGGCACGAAGTTTGACCTGGTCCGGAAATAATTCTTTAAATTTTTTCAGGCTTCTGCTGGTTGTATTATCCTCGGATTTTACTTCAATTGGGAAAATATCATTTTCACGTTGAATAAGAAAATCCACTTCATAGGGAGGATTTGCCTGACTCCAGTAGCGAGGTGTGACTTCAAACTGTGTAGTCAAAGTCTGAAGGACGTAATTTTCAGTTAATGCTCCTTTGAATTCAGTAAAAAGACGGTTCCCATCTCCGAAGGCGGTGGGAGCCAGCTGTGCCAGACGGCGGAGTAAACCAACATCTACTAAATATAATTTAAAGGCAGACAAATCATCATAAGCAGCAATAGGAAGACGCGGAGCACTGCTTCGATAAACTTTGTGCACCAGTCGGGCATCTACTAACCATTGCAAAGCATCCTCGTATTCCCGGGCTCTGGCTCCTTCTTTGACAACCTTATAAAGAAATTTTTTGTTTTCTTTTGCGAGCTGAGAAGGAATGGATTTCCAGATCATGGAGATCTTTGGAAATTCATGTGTATCCGGATGTTTCGCAAAATCTCTTTCATAGGCATTGATGATTCCGGATAAGGCATCCTGCATGGCAGAAACATCCCGGGCTTCGGTCCACATTAATACAGACTCCGGCATTCCACCGGTAATGTAGTACATTTTTAATTTCTCATAGAGCGGATTAAAAAATGCATCTGGAATTGGTTCAATTGTATTTATGCTGTCCAGATATTTAACAAGGTTTTCATCACCATTGGCAATCAGAAATTCCTTGAAAGTCATGGGATCAATCTGCATAAAATTGACTTTGCCAACAGGGAAAGAAGATGGTTTTGCCAGAGCAATACCCAATAAAGACCCGGCGCAGGCAATGTGATATTGCGGAGCATTTTCACAAAAGTATTTCATAGCATTGATTACTTTAGGACAGTCCTGTATTTCATCAAAAATGATCAAAGTCTTTTCCGGGACAATTTTTTCACCACTGACAAGCATAAGGTTTTGTAATATGCGGTTTACATCTTTCGTGGTTT
The DNA here is from genome assembly GCF_020686965.1 of Hominiventricola filiformis. Lineage (NCBI taxonomy): Bacteria > Bacillati > Bacillota > Clostridia > Lachnospirales > Lachnospiraceae > Hominiventricola > Hominiventricola filiformis. Next base: position 27,490 of record NZ_JAJEPS010000006.1, read on the forward strand.
CAAAAAACTGTTTGTACTCTTCATTTTCATCAAAGTTGAAATAGGCAGTATTTTCGTAGTACCGTTTTCCAAATTCTTTCAGAATCCAGGTCTTTCCTACCTGACGAACACCCTTCAAAATCAGGGGCTTGCGGTAGTGGGAATTCTTCCATTTCAAAAGGTTATCCAGAATAAAACGTTCCATAAAAAGCTCCTTTCACATAATTATTAAGAATTATGTGTAAAAAATCACATTATTATACGTATTTATGTGATTACAATCACATTTTTATTATATGCGAGATGAAGGGAAATCACAAGAACTTTTAAGAACAGGGATTTACTTTTGCAAACTGGAAGTCAATTTTTCACTCCACCATTGTAGTTGATGAGAAAAGAAAATATTTGCGAATGTAAATTTATTCTGCATGTTAGCACTTGAAATATTGTTGTCCGGTGAAAAGCGTGATATAATTTTAAAAGGAATTAGAGGCAAGACTTCTCGAAGGAGAGCAGAGAAAATGAAATTATCATACAAAAAATTATGGGTAAAGCTTGTAGAGATGGATATGAAGAAAACGGAATTTGCTAAGAAGGTTGGAATCAGTTCTGCGTCCATAGCGAAGCTTGGTAAGGGTGCAAATATCACTACAGATGTACTAGTAAAGATATGCGAATATTTGAAATGTGATATTGCAGATATTATGGAAATAGTCCCGGGTGAAGATAGTAGCGAAAAAACTGGAAAAATAAGGAATATAGAGGAAAAATAAATGTTTGATTTTGGTAATGCAAATGATGGCCAAAGACAAGCTATTTCTACTACAGAAGGACCTGTTCTTATTACGGCGGGTCCTGGTACCGGAAAAACCTATACTTTGGTGCAAAGAGCTATTTATTTAATTGAAGAACAAGGCGTTAAACCAGAAGAGATTTTTATTGCTACGTTTACGGAAAAAGCGGCGAAGGAACTGATTACACGTATCACAAATGAACTGACAAGCAGAAATATTACAGTGAATGTCAATGAAATGTACGTGGGAACATTTCATTCTCTATGCCTTCGCATTATTAAAGATCACTTAGAGTATACAAGACTGAAAAAAACTACAGACTTTTGGATACATTTGATCAGCAGTATTTGGTTTTTAGAAATATCTACAAATTCAGAACGATTTCTGGAATTGAAAATGTTATGCCAAAGGGTGGCGCTTGGAAATGGGCGCAGGCAATCTGTGAATTTTCAAATAATTTGACAGAAGAGGTTGTAGATATTGACGCAATGCTTAGTGATAGTATCGAAAAGATATACGAATATCTCACTCAAAATGACGAGGCAAAAACTAATGACATAGCAGCTTATCTTGGATTAAGTGCTCCGCGAACAAGAGTGATTTTGGCAAAGATGGATGGCATTGAAGCTATTGGTACAAATACAAACCGTAGATATAGACTCAAAAAATAAATTTAAGAGATGACAAGACAAGAATTATTTACATGGATTGTGGAGAAAGAACAGCATGAAAACAGGAGCTTTAATCATTGCCTCCGGTGATTATGGAGAAGGGCAGCAGGACAACGAAGGAATTCCCGTATTTCTTCCCATGTATCCGCTGGATGGGACGACGGTTATTAAGGGAGAGATTGCGAAACTGCGGAAGGCAAAGATTTCACCCATATTGGTATTGACAGGATGCCACAGCGAGACATTGCAACTGCATCTGAGTCATAATAATGTGGTCATCATAGAGGATGAGGATTATCAGAGGCACAGTTTTACGGATGCACTGGCTCTTGGGCTTCTTCAAGCAAAGGAACAGATGGATCGGGTACTGGTACTTCCGGTGGAATATCCGGCTTTTGCAGATAAAACACTGGAGCAGCTGCTTGACTGTGAACATTCAGCGGTGCCGGCGTATGAGGAACAGCCTGGATGGCCACGAAGCATTGTGATGGATGCTGACTTGGATGAACAACAGAATGCAGAGGATCTATGGACACAACTAAATACAGAACATTTGTTCACTGATGATCCAGGCATTACCTATTCTCTGTTAGAGGAAAATGGGGTCGACCATATCAGTCAATATTTAAAAGATCGTTGGAATGCCACTACCCTTCATTTTCGGAATAAGCTGGTCATTTCCAGAGAAGAAGATTTCTTCGGTCCTGGCGTCTATGATCTTCTGAAATATATTGATGAGACAGGTTCTATCCAGGCTGCTGCGGCAAAAATGAATATGTCCTATTCCAAAGGATGGAAGATCATTAACCGGGCAGAAAAAGAACTGGGCTTTCGGTTTCTTAATCGGTGTAATGGTGGAAAGAATGGTGGAAGCTCGACCATCACACCGGAAGGAAGGGTCTTTATGGAGCGATATCATGCCATGGTAGAGGATATGCGGAGGATTACACAGAACTTCTTTGATGTGTATTTTGGAGAGTTTCAGTAAAATGTTTATACCCGAACGGGAGTATTTTGAATGTTGATGAATAAATTATACCCGAACGGGAATAATTTTCGTAAGAACATTGAAATTATACCCGAACGGGAGTATTATATAATATATGAGTATTATTGGAGATTATATAAAACAAGAAAGAAAAAGAGTTGGATTGACGCAGGAAGAATTTGCAATACGTTCCGGATTAGGTCTTCGTTTTGTACGAGAATTGGAACAGGGAAAGGAAACCGTGCGTCTGGATAAAGTGAATCAGGCATTGGCAATGTTCGGGAAAGAAGCTGTACCGGGGGAGAAGGAGGAGTAACAGGTGGAGTCAGAATATAGAAAGGGCTATGTATATATTCAAAATCATTTCGCCGGAATTATTGCTGAAACAGAAGAAGGCTATTCATTTTCTTATGATAAAGATTACCTTGAGCGAGAAGATGCAGCAGCGGTCAGTTTGACGTTGCCTTTACGTGAAGAGCCATATGAAACGACTATTTTGTTTCCGTTTTTCGATGGTCTGATTCCGGAAGGATGGCTTCTTGGGATTGTCAGTAGAAATTGGAAAATTAATCAGAAAGATCGTTTTGGACTGTTGCTACTTGCATGCAAAGATTGTATTGGAGATGTATACATCAGAGGGGAAAAGATATGAATTGTTTATGCTGCGGAAAAACGATTACAGATGCCGCATCGAGTGCGGAAAAGGAATGGCAGTGGCATAAGAAATGTGTGAAAAAGTTTTTTCAGACCGATACGCTGCCTATTTTAGACATCACAAAAGAACAATTGGAAACTCTGGCACGGGAAACTGTAAATGAAGGACTTACGGTACCTGGAGTTCAGAAAAAATTGTCCTTACATTTATCGAAAGAATTGCAGAATCGTCTTACTATGGTGGATTATCCTACGGGATATATTTTGAAGCCTCAGACAGAAGAATTCGAGAATATGCCAGAATATGAAGACCTTGCTATGCGCCTTGCTGAACTTATGGGAATTCAGACGGTGCCACATGCTTTGATTAAAATTGGAAATGAATACGCTTATATTACCAAAAGAATTGACCGGGAAATAACAGACAAAGAAGTTAAGCTGTATGCAATGGAAGATTTTTGTCAGTTGTCGAGGCGATTAACGCAGGATAAGTATAAAGGTTCATATGAAAACTGCGGACGAATTATAAAAAAATATTCGATTATGCCAGGATTAGATCTGTCAGAAATGTTTCTGCGAGTGACAGCTTCTTTTGTTATGGGAAATTCTGATATGCATTTAAAAAATTTTTCCTTAAAGGAGACAGAGCCAGGAAATCGAAAATTCCAGTTATCAAAAGCGTATGACATGCTTCCTGTAAATGTGATTATGCCGGAGGATAAAGAACAACTAGCACTTACTATTAATGGTAAAAAACGAAATATACATAAGAAAGAATTTCGGAAACTGGCAGAGTCCTGTGAAATTGCGCCAAAAGCGGCAGAGAATATGATAAAGAGAATCTGTCTCATGGAGAAAAAGCTTTTGACACAGGTGGATAGTTCCTATTTGTCAGAAGATCAAAAGTTAATGGTAAAACAATTAATACGGGAGCGGATACAGGTACTGGTGTAATTAGAAAATGTTGACGAATCCCTTGTACCATCCGTACCTTTTCGTTATAATATACGCATCGTTATTCTTTGAAAAAAATAACGATAACAAAAGGCGTAAGAAGAGAGGAATAGATTATGAAGAAGAGATTGATTGCAGGTTTACTGGCAGGTGCGATGGCAGTATCTCTGTCAGGCTGCGGTGCATCAAAGACCAAAGAGGCTCCGGCAGCAGGCGATTCTGCAGCAGAGGCAGAACCGGTAACTTTAAATGTATTTGCAGCTGCATCCATGACCGAAACCCTGACCGAGATTCAGGAAATGTATAAGGACGTTGCTCCGAATGTAACACTGGTTTTTAATTTTGATTCTTCAGGAACTCTGAAAACCCAGATTCAGGAGGGAGCAGACTGCGATCTTTTTATTTCCGCAGCACAGAAACAGATGAATCAGCTTGATAAGGATGCAGATCCGGAAGTGAACACAGAAGAGCTTGATTATGTCCTGGAAGGAACCAGAGTGAATCTTCTTGAAAATAAGGTAGTTCTGGCTGTTCCAGATGGCAATCCGAAGGATATTGAGTCTTTTGAGGATCTGGGAACCGACAAGCTTTCCCTGTTGGCTCTTGGAAATGAAGATGTTCCGGTAGGACAGTATTCTACCGAGATTCTGACGAATCTTGGTATTCTGGACAGCCTGGAGGCGGAGGGCAAGATTACCTATGGTTCTAATGTAAAGGAGGTAACTACCCAGGTATCTGAGGCAGCTGCTGATGCAGGTATTATTTATGCGACAGATGCATTTTCAGCAGGACTGACAGTTGTTGATCAGGCTGAGGGAGACTTGTGCAAACAGGTGATTTATCCTGCAGCAGTTCTGAATATTTCCAAGAACCCTGAGGCAGCAAAGGAATTCCTTGCATATCTGCAGACAGATACTTGTATGCAGGTATTTGAAGCTGTGGGATTTACGGCAGCGGAATAATGGAATCGGGAGGCATGTATGGACTGGTTTCCACTGTATAATTCTCTGCGCATTGCGCTGATTGCCAGTGTGATCGTGTTTTTTTCGGGCATTTTTTCGGCCTACTATATAGCGAAGCTTCCACCGGCGGTAAAGGGTGTGTTGGATGTAGTACTGACATTGCCGCTGGTACTGCCGCCTACGGTTGTGGGGTATTTTCTACTTATGCTCATGGGACCCAGACGGCCTTTTGGTGCATGGGTGCTGGAGACGTTTGGTACAAAAATGGTCATGACCTGGTATTCCGGGATTTTTGCAGCGGCAGTAGTGGCATTTCCGCTTATGTACCGGACAGTCCGCGGTGCTTTTGAGAGTTTTGACGAGACCCTTGCCTATTCTGGTCAGACGCTGGGACTTTCCAATACATTTATTTTCTGGCATATCCGGATGCCGGCCTGCCGACAGGGAATCCTGGCAGGAACGGTACTGGCCTTTGCAAGAGCATTGGGCGAGTATGGTGCAACCAGCATGATAGCAGGCTATACCCCCGGCAAGACTGCCACAATTTCGACAACGGTCTATCAGTTGTGGCGGACCGACAACGATGTCCTTGCATTTAAGTGGGTGCTGGTAAATGTAGCGATTTCTGCAGTGGTACTGTTGGCTGTAAACCTTCTGGAAAAGAAGCAGAGACGGTCAGCCGGGAGGTAGGAGATCATGTCATTATATGTAGATATCAGAAAGAAGCTGGGCGACTTTACATTGGAGACGAAGTTTGAGGTTCAGGATGGTGTGACGGGTATCTTAGGTGCCTCCGGATGCGGAAAGAGCATGACCCTTCGTTGTATCGCCGGTATTATGAAACCGGACGAGGGACATATTGAACTGAATGGTAAAGTACTGTTCGATTCTTCCATGAAGATCAACGTCCGCCCCCAGGACCGCCATGTGGGCCTTTTATTTCAGAATTATGCATTGTTTCCGAACATGACGGTACAGCAGAACCTGATGGCGGGGCTTATGGCCTGTGAGAAAAATAAAAATACAGCCAGTCAGAAGATTCGGGAAATCCTGGAGAAATTTGAACTGAACGGTCTGGAACGGCATAAACCTTCTGAATTATCAGGCGGACAGCAGCAGAGAGTCGCACTGGCGCGTATTTTTCTGTCCAGTCCGGATATTTTGATGCTGGATGAGCCTTTTTCGGCCCTTGATGGTTATCTTCGGTGGAATCTGGAACAGGAACTGCTGGATGTGCTGAAGGATTTTGCGGGACCAACTCTCTTTGTCTCTCATAGCAGAGATGAAGTTTATCGAATCTGTGACCGTGTGTGTGTCATGGATCATGGCATTTCCAGTCCGGTAATTCCTGTAAAACAGCTGTTTGAAGCACCGGAGTCAAGAGCTGCGGCATTGTTATCCGGCTGCAAAAATTTTGCAAGAGCAAAAGTTACAAAAGCAGCTTCCGCAGAACAACCGGGCAACGTTTATGTACCGGATTGGGGCGAGACACTTTCCTATACGGGAATGTCTTCAGGAGAAATCCATTATATTGGAGTCCGTAGTCATTATATTCATCCTGTCACTGAGCAGGAAGCGGCTGCTCATCCGGAAAATACATTTCCATGTCATATGGAAAAGGTCATTGATGATGTATTTTCAACGGTGCTCATGGTACGTCCTGAGCATGCAGAAAGCTCAGAAAAGAGCCGAAAACAGCATTTTGATAAAATCCGTGTGGAGATAACCAAGGAATTCTGGCAGGAGTTCTGTGAAAAAGAACACCCGCAGGATACTGTATGGCTCCATGTAAATCCTGCGGATGTGATGGTATTAAAATAAACATTAACCGCCGATACGGGACATTTCATTCGTTTCCGTTACAGCAGAAATAGTTTCAAAGCAGTGAGCGGCAGGTTTCTGATAGATAGCCTGTGTGAGCAGCTGCCTGACGTCCTCAGGACTTCCGGTTCTGAGGGCTTTTTTTATGGAAATATGGTCGCCGTAACAAAGACATGGTTTGAGTTCTCCTGTCGCAGTCAGGCGGATACGGTTGCACTGATTACAGAATTTTCCATGAATGGCACTGATAAAGCCGATGCTGCCCTGAAATCCTTCGATACGATAATAGCGGGCAGGTCCGTTTCCATGAGGTCGTTCTTCTGGTATCAACGAACCGAATGTAAAAGTCAGCTTTTCCAAAAGTTCTGAATTAGAAATGGGAGACAGTTCTTTTCCGTATCCAATGGGCATTAGCTCGATAAAACGAACATCCAGCAGATGCTCTTTTGCAAGTAAAACAAGATCTTTCCACTCTCCAGCATTGACATTCTGTTGCAATACCACGTTAATTTTCAGTGGAATGTGTAAGGCTTCCATGGTGCGGATACCTTCCAGTACGCGGGAAAGTTCAGAAGCTCCGGTAATCTTTGTATACGTATCCGGATTCAGGGTATCAAGGCTTACATTAACTGCATGGAGTCCCTGACGCTTCAGGTCTGCTGCATATTCTTTAAGCAGAATACCGTTGGTGGTCAGAGTTACCTGCTCAATCCCCGGAAGGGAGGTCAGCATACCAATGAGATCGATGCATCCCTTCCGCACCAATGGTTCCCCGCCGGTGATTTTGATTTTTCGGATACCAAGGGCAGATGCCTGTCTGCAGACTTCTGTGATTTCTTCCAGCGTCAGGATCTCTTCCATAGGAACCCATTCAATTCCATGAGGCATACAGTAACGGCATCTCAAATTGCAGCGGTCTGTGATGGAGACACGCAGGTAATCGATGGTTCGTCCGTAGTGATCCTTCATCGTACAAAATCCCCGCTTTTTCCACCTTTTTTTTCGCAAAGATGGATATCGCTCATCTCCATCCGTTTGTCCACGGCCTTGCACATATCGTAGATGGTCAGAAGGGCAATCTGCACACCGGTTAATGCTTCCATCTCCACACCGGTCTTTCCCGTGGTGCGGGTAGTACATATGGCACGGATAGAAGATTCCGGTTCTTCCATTTCAAAATGAATTTCCACTTTTGTCAGGTTCAGAAGATGACAGAGGGGAATGAGCTCTGAGGTTTTCTTAGCAGCCATGATACCGGCCACCCTTGCCACACCGAGCACATCTCCTTTTCCCATAGATCCTTCTTTTACTTTCTCAAAACACTCCTGGCTCATGCAGATGCGGCCTTCCGCAATCGCTTCCCGTGCGGTATCGGATTTTTCGCTTACATCGACCATGACGGCTTCGCCCTGCCGGTTAAAATGTGTAAATTCACTCATGTGATTCTCCTTATATAATCCCACAGTTGATAGAAAAATGAGGGATTTCTGGGATTTATTATACCGTTGGCATTCTTTTCTGTCAAACTTGTGGCGGTTGCTTTTCCATCGAAGATAAGGTACCATAGAAGTAGATTTACTTACAGTACGCATGAGGAGGAACTGGCAGTATGGGGAAAATTATTGCTGTAAATATAAGTGAAGAGAAGGGGACACCCAAAAAAAATATACATTCCGCAAACCTTATTGAAGACTGGGGCGTGGAGCACGACGCTCATGCCGGAAAATGGCATCGCCAGGTCAGTCTTTTATCTTATGAAAAAATAGAAGATTTTAAGAAGAAAGGCGCACCGGTTGTAGATGGCGCATTTGGCGAAAATCTGACGGTGCAGGGAATTGATTTAAAGACACTTCCCATAGGGACGCGTCTGCAGTGCAATGAGGTCCTTCTGGAAGTAACTCAGATTGGTAAGCAGTGTCACAGCGGTTGTGAGATCTTTAAGGTCATGGGGGACTGCATTATGCCAAGAGAAGGAATTTTTGCAAGAGTTCTGAAGGGTGGTGTCATTTCTGAGGGAGATGAGATTAACGTGGTAAAAAGGCCTTTCCGGGCAGCGATTCTTACGTCCAGTGATTCCGGTTATGCAGGAGAAAGAGAGGATCTAAGTGGTCCGGCAATCAGGAAAATACTGGAAAACAATGGATATGAAGTGGTGCATACCATTCTCCTGCCGGATGACCGGGATATGCTGGCGGCGGAGATGGCTCGTATTGCTGATGAGGGGATTGCAGAGCTTCTGTTGACGACAGGGGGAACGGGATTTTCGCCGAGGGACTGTATGCCGGAGGCAACCATGGACATCTCGGAGCGGATGGTTCCGGGGATCCCGGAGGCCATCCGTGCCTACAGCATGACCATTACGCCGAGAGCTATGCTGAGCAGGGCAACAGCCTGTATCCGAAAACAGACTCTGATTATCAATCTTCCGGGCAGTCCGAAAGCGGTGAAAGAGTCACTGGAATATATTCTGCCTTCCCTGCAGCACGGACTGGAAATTCTGACAGGGGCAGCGACTAATTGTGCCCGGAAATAAAATTACACCTGTTCTGTGATTCCTAATTCTGCCGGAAGAAATCGGGGACATACATTTTCAGAAGAAGTAATCACGGAAGCAGCCAGGCGGGTGCCGATGGCAACTGCTTCTTCCAGGGTATTTCCATAGGTAAGACCGCTGGCTACACCGGCACAGAAGGAATCACCCGCACCGGTGGTATCCTTCACCTGTACGCTTCTGGCCGGACAGAAGCCTCGAAGACCGTTTTTATCTGCAAAAACAGCTCCCTGGCCACCCATAGTAACAACCATAGACGAAATATTGGCGTGTTTCAGGCAGTCTGCCAGAATGGCCTGCATTTCATCCGGAGTCTTATCATTGTAGTCATTAGAAAAGAACATGCCGGCTTCCTGCTGATTGCAGATAAAGCAGTCGAATTTCTGAAGGAAGTCCCGGCGTTCCATAGCAATACTCATATTGCTGACCACACCATATAATTTTTTATTATATTTTTCGCAAAGCAGAACTACCTTTTTCACAATTTCTTTGTCCATATCCACTTCGATGACAACCGAATCACATTGAGAGATAATCTCGTCACCCTTTTCCTCCAGAATCGTGAGGATCGGGGTAAGATCCGGACGCTGGGAGATAGAACCGGCTACATCACCATTGTGATCAAATACAGCCAGCCAGGTGCCCATGCCGCCGGGAACAGTCTGCATATATTCAGTATTTACCTTGTGTCTCTGCAGTTTGTGGATGACCTCCTCACCGAGAGCAGAATTATCTACAATACCAAGAAAGGTGGGGCGAAGCTCGATGTTTGCAATGTCCTCTACCACATTGCGGCTGACACCGCCGTGAACATATTCTACTTTTCCTGCATTTCTCCCGTCCGGGATGTACACGTCTTCCGGAAATCCTTTGATATCCACAAATACCGCGCCCAATACTACAATACCATTTTTATTTACTGCCATCTTTTGTTTTCGTTCCTTCCGTTTATCATTCATTTCTGTTAAAAATTCTCACAAGTGAATGCTTATTATACCATGAAAGCCGATTGAAAGCAAAAAGAAAAAGATCGAACAAATATTCGAAAATATCGTTGACAAACATTTGTTCTGGTAATATAATGAGATCAATAAAGAACGAATGTTCGGAATGCTTGTTCGAAGGAGGTCAAGTGAAATGTATGCAGCAGAGATGGCAAAAAGAGAGCAGGTAAGAAAAGCTCACAGAGTACATGCAGCCCGTAAGCAGCGTGAAAGAAGAAGAACCGCACTGATTCTTCTTGTCACTCTGATTTCTATTTTTATTATCGGAGTTGGTTTCGGAACAATGCTTGCAAAAGCACAGGAGCCGGAGAAGTCGACATCCGAGAAATATTATCGCAGTATCTGTGTGGAGAAAGGAGATACTCTATGGGATATTGCCTCTGAATATATGGACTCTGTGTATTATGCATCTCATGCAGAGTATATGAAAGAGATCAGAGAGATCAACCATATTTCTCCGACCGGTCAGATTATCTCAGGACAGACACTGATCATTCCTTATTATGAGGAAGATATAGAATAATGTTTTAAGATTCCATTAAGATTCCGGTATGTCCATTGTAGCCTCCAACAAAATATGCTAGAGTAGTAATACATAATTTTGCAAAGGAGGTTCTTCATGAAGAACAAAGCTTACTATTTTCTCTTTGTACTGTATCTTTTGATGTTTGGATTTATTCTTTATATTAACGGTGTATTTACAGGGCAGATAACTTCCCGGAGTAATCTGGTGATCAATATTTCATTCCTGCTTCTGATTGGTATTCTGATGGTAATTTCAGCCATATCATTTGGCCGTCTGAACAAGGCTACAGATGCACTTCTGGATGCGGCAGATGATATGGAAAAAAATTACTCTGCCGATCAGCAGAATCTCTGGAACCGTTATAAAGATAAAAAGGATGTGTTCCATCATACGGTATTGGATGATCAGTTTTCCAAATATCAGCGAAGAATTGCTGCACATACGACTCCAAAAGGATCTGTCACCAGCATATGCCCGATTGAAGATTATCTGAACGAAGATCTTCTGGATCGCATTGGAAGTGCCCATTATAATGGTGTAGTATCGGCGACAATGTCCGGACTCGGTATTCTTGGAACATTCCTGGGTCTGACACTTGGAATGATTCATTTCTCGGGAAATGATATTTTTACAATTTCCGATAACATCGGACCGCTTCTGGAAGGTATGAAAGTAGCATTCCATACTTCTGTGTATGGCATTTTCTTCTCCTTAGTATTTAACTTTGTATACCGCAGTATTATGGCGGATGCTTATGAAAAACTGACCGATTTTCTGGAAACTTTCCATGAATGTGCGGAACCACCAATCAGTACGATAGATGAAAATACCAGTGCCATGCTGATCTATCAGGCTAATATGTCCAATTCATTGAAGACCATGATGGAACTGATGAAAGGCCAGGCTGCAGAGCAGACAAAAGGGCTTTCAACGATCGTACAGCAGTTCGTAAATCAGATGAATGATATAATGGGTACGGACATGGAAAAGCTCGGAAAGAATCTTACTGCAGCCTGTGAAGCACAGAGTACATATGCCCGTAATTTCCAGCGACTTGAAGAAAGCACAAAACTTCTTCTGGAAGCAAGCCGTGCTATGAATGATACGATGAATCTGGCATTGAACCGTCAGGATGAAGTGGCGGAAAAATTATCAGAGACATGTGACGGCCTGAGTAATGAATTATATACCTTTCACAGAATGAGGGATTTGTATGAGAAATAATCGTAAAGAACGGAATGCCTTCCATTCACCTAGTTACTGGCAGTCCTATTCTGATATGATGGCAGCGCTGCTTCTGATCTTTATTCTGATTATTGCAATTACCCTTGCAATTTATAAGCAGAAGCAGACAGATCTGGAGGTTACAAAACAGCAGCTCAGCAGTACCCAGGCAGATCTTGCCATGTCAGAGGAAGAACTGAAGAATTATATGGCACAGCTGGACGATGCAAATACCAAAGTATCGATGACGCAAGAAGAGCTGCAGGCAGCGTATAATGCGATTGCTGCCAAGCAGGAGGAAGTTGATGCCACACAGGAAGAACTGCGTGCAACAAAAAGTCAGCTGCAGGATATCGTCGGTGTCAGAACAGATATTATCCGTGCATTGCAGGAAAGTCTGGATGGCTCTTCCATGACGGTTGATGCACAGAATGGTTCGATCACTTTTTCTTCTGATGTTCTGTTCCGATATAACAGCGCAGTATTGACGGAAAACAGTAAAAATACTTTGAGGGAGGTTATTCCTACCTATCTAAGTGTCCTTTTACAGGCTGATTACCGTCCATATATTGCGGAAATTATTGTTGAAGGACATACTGATACAGAAGGCGGATATGCAAGTAATATGGAATTATCTTTTGCCCGTGCCAATGCTGTAGCAACGTTTTGCCAGAACTCAAAGAATGGATTGACGGATGATCAGATCACGGCACTTCAGAATGTTCTGACTGTAAACGGACGTTCTTACAGTAGCCCGGTATATAAGGAAGGCACTTCTGAAGTAGATATGGCGGCATCCAGAAGAGTAGAGATCAAGTTTCGTCTGAAAGAGGATGAGATGATTGAAAAGATTAATGAAGTTTTGAACGAATCATAGATAATATCTATTGATTGATAGAAAAAAAGTAGTTGATTAAATAATAAAACCGAACTATCCTTTGATGGTAAAGCAAAGGAGTGTTCAAAATTATGAAAGTAAATACGACAGAAAAGACAAGTTTGCGTGGAGAACTGGCACTGATTGTTGCAGTAATTATTAACAGTTTTGGGGTTGTTTTGATGCTGTATTCTGGTTCCGGAATTTCAGCAATCTCCAGTGTGCCCTACGCATTCTCAGAAGTATTTCCATGGTTAACACTTGGCACCTGGACATACCTTTTTCAAGGTCTTCTGGTTTTAAGCCTGATGATTCTTCGAAAAAGATTTGTTCCGATATATCTGTTCAGTTTTGTAGTGGGATTCTGTTTTGGAATTCTGGTGGATGTACATGAGGCATGGATATCAGTCCTTCCTCAGACACTTCCACTTAGAGTTTTATACTTCTGCATCAGCTATTTGCTGATCAGCATTGGAATTGCTCTTTCCAACCGTTGTAAGATGCCTATTGTTCCAACAGATCTTTTTCCGAGAGAACTGTCCTCTATCATTAAGGTTCCTTATTCCAAAGTGAAGGTTTGTTTTGATGTGATATGTCTTGCAGTAACATTCTTAATGACCTATTGTTTCCTTGGACATGTAAAGGGATTGGGAATCGGAACCGTTCTGGCTGCATTTACGTTAGGTAAAGTGATTGGAATGGTTGGAGAGCAGATGGATAAGAAGTGGATGTTTACTTCTGTATTTGAAAAATAATAATTACAGGAAAAACAACGAGACCGTAAATTGCTGTCTCGTTGTTTTTTTCAGAAATATGATTAACCCCGAAACCGGTTCAGGCAGGCATAAATCTCCTGAACACGGGGTCTTGCCAGTCCACAGGGTACATAGGAGCTGCAGAATGGAGTCCAGCCTTTATCAGTAAACAAATCTATGAGATGCTCTACCGTTTCCTGCACCGTAAGATTTGCTTCTGACTGTTCCAGAGCATAGCGCAGCAGATAGGCGAGAGCACAGGTTTGCTCGGAGTCTGCCAGCTGTTCCACATAACGAAGGTCAATCATTTCTTTATCGAGGGAGAAGGAATCCTTCCCGAACACTTTTACCTTCATATGCTCATGTTGGGATCTATTTCCACGACCACCGCGACGACTCATATCAGATGCTTCCCGTCGGAAAGGTGGGAGAGTGCGGTGAAAGTCCGGAATCTGAAATCCAGGTGCCTGTGTTCGAGGTGCCTTGTGCTTCAGGCACAGAGTTTTTACTTTTTCTGTAATATCGACAGGCAGATAATTGTCCATTTGCAAAATCTGATCTGCAATATAGAAGAAGGCTCCCGAACTTCCGGCAACTAAAATCGTAGAAACACCGGCTTTTTCATAAAGGTCTCTTGCACGTTCCAGGAAAGGCGTAATCGGTTCTTTCTCCCGGTTGATAACTTCCTGCATAAAATCATCCCGAAGCATAAAATTTGTGGCAGAAGTATCTTCATCAATTAGGAATAAGCGGGAACCTGCTTCCAGACTTTCTATAACACCGGCAGCCTGTGAAGTGCTTCCACTGGCGTCCGGTGTAGAGAATGCCGTGGTATCTTTTTTATTTGGAAGATCCTTAATAAACATGGAAATATCCACATTACGGATCCCACGACCGTCTTCTGCCCGAAGTTTAACAGCGGTATTATCTGTAATGACATATTCCCGGCCATCCCCTGCAATATGGTTATAAACACCGGTCTGTAGTGCTTCCAGGAGAGTAGATTTTCCGTGATAACCACCACCTACAATTAAAGTAATGCCCACGGGAATCGCCATACCGGTAAGTGCTCCTTTATGGGGAAGAATATATGTTCGCCTCATGGAAGTAGGAGAAGAGAAGGGCACGCTGTTTTTCATGGGAAGATCTGAGACACCGCTTTTTCGCGGAAGGACTGCCTCATCAGCCACAAAAGCAGCCAGTTTTTCCTGTTTCAGAATCCGCCGAAGTGCTTCCTGATCGTCATAGAGGAAGAGGGCCTGTTTCACTTTTTGCTGGTTAATATTCTGATAGAAGAATGTATGTTCGATACAATCCGGAAGAAAATCAAACAGGATCTTTTCCAGCTCTCCGGCACTGATGGTGCGGCCAAAGGCAGGGAATCCAACATGAAAACGGACAATGATCCGGTCATTGGTAATCTGACAGGCGCTTCGTTCCAGAACTTCCTGTCCACATCGGGTGATGGACATCAGACCACTTTTTCCGGAACCTTTTACCTTGAACTGGTAAGCTTCAAATTTGGCTGCAAAGAGTCTGATCAGATGATCCTGAAGAGCGATGCGATAATTTTGATTTACATAATATTCTTCTGGAAACTTAGCATAGCTATGAAGCACCTCGATATGAAGACTGGAAGGTGATGCGAAAGGATCTCCCTGTACATGATCAATACAGAGAATGAAGTTTTCAAACTGATAACTTCCGGCCAGGGATTTGTATGCCGGATAACCTTTATGGTCTATGGCACGCAGAGACGCATGCAGATCATTGGATGATTTCATGAAAAGTAGTCACTCCTTAAAATAATAAGATTCTTATAAAGTATCTTACCATAAATGAAGAGAGAAGAATGCAAAAATAAAATGAAAATAATTTTTATATAGGTTCTTTACAAAAATCCGATTCAGGAGTAGTATAGAGACAGATCAATAACTAGTCGCAAAATGGCAGTTTTACGACGCGTTACATCTAAAATAAGGAGATGACGCTATTTATGTCCCAAACTTATCATGAACAAATTGATTACAAAAACACCATGAAACTCCGGGAATTACAGAAAGAACTCCCCGCTTTCGCAGATGATTTCTTTCGCGCCATGGAAATTAAGAAGGCAACCAACACCCGACGCAATTATGCTTACGACCTGAGTACCTTTTTTTATTTCCTGCGGACAACCAATTCTTACTTCCGTGACAAGGATCTTCGAACACTTCCGGTATCCATCCTGGATAATCTTCAGCCGGTGGATATTGAGGAGTATCTCTCCTTCCTGACCTACTATGAAAAGGACGGTCAGATTTATCAGAATCATGAGGAAGGCAAAGCCAGAAAGCTGGCGACGCTGAATACCTTTTTCGGATATTTCCATAAGAAGGAAATGATTCAGAAAAATGCTCCCTCTGTTGTGGATGTACCCAGGGTCAAAGAAAAAAACATCATCCGTCTGGATGCTAATGAGGTAGCCCAACTCATTGATAATATTGAATCGGGAGAAAAGCTGACCAAACAGCAAAAAGTCTGGCATGAACGGAATAAAGCACGGGACCTTGCCATCGTGGTTACTCTCCTTGGAACAGGTGTTCGAGTAACGGAGCTGGTGGGACTGGACCTTTCGGATCTGGATTTTGATAATGGAGCTATGCGGGTGATCCGAAAAGGCGGTAATGAGGATATTGTCTATTTTGGCGAAGAAACTGAAGAAATGCTGCGGAATTATCTGGATGAACGAATGAAAATGACGCCCGCACCGGGACATGAAAATGCACTGTTTATCTCCCAGAATAATACGCGGATTACAGTGCGTTCTGTGGAGCGTCTGGTAAAGAAATATGCTTCCACGGCAACAGTAAAGAAAATCACGCCTCACAAGCTACGGAGTACCTATGGTACTGCTCTTTACCAGGAAACCGGCGACATCTATCTGGTAGCTGATGTGCTGGGTCATAAAAACGTCAATACGACCCGGAAGCATTATGCGGCTATGAAAGAAGAAAATAAACGAAAAGCAGCCAATATTGTGCAGCTGCGAGAAAAGGAGTAAAAGTGTATGAAACTGAATACCCGAAAACTAATGATACAATACTGTATCCTGCAGGGCTCATATTGGGCATCTTTCTGTGTGATCTATGCATTTGCAACAGTCTTCTTATTAAGCCGTGGATTTGAGAGTTCCATGATCGGCGTGATTATTGCAGCCGGAAATATTTTAGGAGTGGTTCTGCAGCCTATGGTGGCTTCCATCGCAGACCGTTCTGAAAAAATCTCTCTGCACAAATTAACGGCAATGTTATCTGTTATTATGATTTTACTGTTGGTGTTATTATATTTTGTACCCAACGGATTACTTGCTGTTGCTGTTTTATTTCTTTTGACAGATACCTTTCTTCAGGTTATTCAGCCGCTGATTAATTCCGTCAGCGTTTACTATGTGAATCAGGGAGTATCCGTTGATTTTGGTTCTGCGAGAGGAATTGGTTCCCTCTCCTATGCGGCGGCTTCTTATATTCTTGGAATCGTGGTCGAAAAATTTGGAACCAGAAGTATTCTGATGACTGGAATTTTGGTGGCTTTGGTACTGCTCGTAACGGTACTGTCCATGCCGGTACTCTCCTCTTCTGCCGCTTCCCGGCCGAAAGAAAAAGAGCCGGAGCAGAACGATGCAGGCCTTCTTGTATTTGCTGGTAGATATAAGAATTTTATGTTAACTTTAGCAGGCATTACGTTATTGTTCACTTTCCATAATATGAACAATGCTTATTTGATCAAGGTCATTGAAAATGTAGGAGGAACCTCCGCGGATATGGGTCGTATGCTCTCGATTGCAGCGGTAACGGAACTTCCAGTCATGTTCCTGTTCTCCAGAATCTCAAAACACTTTAAGAGCAGTACTTTACTCATGGTATCCAGCGCCTTTTTTGCCATCCGTGCAGCCGGATTTATGCTGGCAGGAAATGTGATGACGATGTATCTGGCAGCCATGTTACAGATCGGTTCCTTTGCCCTGTATATACCTTCTTCTGTTTATTACGTGAATGAAACAATGCTGGATCAGGATAAATTCAAAGGGCAGGCAGTCATGACAGCCACCAATACCCTGGGAGGCGTCTTTGGAAGCCTTTTCGGAGGCTTTCTCATTGACAATGCAGGAGTTGGTGCCATGAATACTGTATGCTTTGCAATGGCCGCTGCAGGCGCTGTACTGGTATTCCTGTTTGCAGGAAGACATGAGTAATTCCTGCAAACAGTGCATCCTTGTGCAGATTTAATGTTTTACGATGGTATCCGAGATTTTTTCATAAAATTTTACCAGTGCACTGTGATCTTCTTTTGCGCAGCCATCTGCTTTCAGAGACTGCATCATCTCCATCACCTGACTGGTCAGCGGAACAGCTGTCTCGGAAGAATGTGCCGCTGCGATAGCATTATTCAGATCCTTAATATGAAGCTCTATCCGGAATCCGGGTTTGAAATTTCGATCAATCATCATAGGCGCTTTCGCATCCAGTACGGTACTTCCTGCCAGTCCACCGCGGATTGCCTGATAGACAAGTTCCGGGTCGGCTCCGGTCTTGGTTGCCATGGTCAGCGCTTCTCCAACTGCTGCGATATTGATGGCGACAATCATCTGGTTTGCAAGTTTGGCAATATTTCCGGCACCGATTTCACCTACATAAACAGCACTGGCTCCCATACACATCAGAACATCATAGTAACGGTCATACAGTTCTTTTTTACCGCCAACCATAATGGAAAGCGTACCGTCAATTGCTTTCGGTTCACCGCCGCTGACCGGCGCATCCATCATTTCAATTCCTGCTGTTGCAAGTTTTGCAGCAATGGCACGGCTTTCTGTCGGATCGATGGAGCTCATATCAATCAGGACCGTTCCTGGTTTTGCACCTTTGATAATGCCATTTTCAGAAAGTGCTACGTCTCTGACATTCGGAGAGTTTGGAACCATAGTAATGATGGTTTCACACTGAGCAGCAAGCTCTGCCGGAGATTTTGCCATGACAGCACCTTCTTTGGCAAGTTCCTCCATAGATGCACTGGAACGATTATATACGACCATTTCATGACCATTTTTCATAAGATTTCTACACATGGGCTTTCCCATGATGCCAAGTCCGATAAATCCGATTTTCACAGGTTTTTCCTCCCTTTTAGCGATATTATTTATATTTTACCCGTTCTGTATCTTGTTTTCAATGATATTCCCGGATTCGATTTCAATTTTTACTTTTTCTTAATATGAATTTCCGGAATGGCTACGTTATCGTAACTGATACTTTCGCCGTGGTGATGCACATCCGCCTCTTCTTTATGTCCGTGATGCCCATGAAGATGCACCTCCGGAATGGCCAGATTTTCGCTCTCCACATCATAATCCGGCTCTTTTTCTTTTGCTTTTCTCTTCTCCCAGAATTTTCTCCAGAACATGATTTCATCCCTCCTTATATGAAACTATTACAACTATTCAGAGCCACATGCTTGCCCGGGTATTTACAGAAAATTAATAAACAGTGTGATCACCAGACTGTTCAAAAAGTCCGCAAACAAACTTCCTACCAGCGGGATCAGAAGGTAGGCTTTGACTGACGGAGCGTATTTCTCACACAGCACCTGCATATTGGCCATGGCATTTGGGGTTGCACCCATACCAAAACCGCAGACACCGGAAGAAATCACTGCTGCATCGTAATCCCGTCCCATAACCCAGAAAACAACAAAATACGTAAAAACAAACATCAGCACTACCTGTCCTGCCAGTAAGATCAGCAGCGGAAGCGCCAAATCCGCCAGCTGCCAGAGCTTCAACGTAATCATGGCAATCCCAAGAAACAGAGACAGGCTGATACCACCGATATCGTTGATCTCACCCATATAAGTCGTATATTTTCCAGTATATTCACCAATATTTCTCATAACAGCGGCTGCGATCATAGCTCCGATATAGATCGGGAAGGTCATGCCGGTCATGGACAGAAAATCTGACAGAATCGTGCCGATACCCATGGCAATAATCAGCTGAAACACAGCAGCCGGATACATGCTGGTATGACGCTCATGCTTCCGCTCCTCTTCTACCAGAAGGCTGTCATCCTCTGTAACTGCCGTAGACAAAAGATTCTTTTTCTCAATCAGACGTTTTCCGATAGGGCCACCCATCATACTGCCTGCGATCAGACCAAAGGTAGCAGCTGCGGTACAAAGCGTAGATGCGCCTTCAATGCCAAAGTCTTCCAGCACCGGACCAAATGCACCTGCAGTACCATGTCCGCCAACCATGGGGATAGAACCGGTACATAAGCCCACCAGCACATCAATGTGCAGTAATTTTGCAAGGCCTACTGCCAGGAAGTTCTGTGACACGATCAGTACAATGACCAGTCCCAGAAATACAATCAGTGCTTTTCCTCCGCTCTTCAGGACTTTTAAGTTCGCCTGAAAACCTACAGATGTGAAAAAAAATACCATACAGACTTCTTTTAAAATGTCATTAAATGAAAACTCTGCAATTCCGGTGACGTAACATACACAGGTCAGCACTGCAAATACCACGCCTCCGATGACCGGGGCAGGAATGCAGAATCGTTCCAGAATATTTACCCGTTTTCTTAAAAATTTTCCAAGCATCAGAGCCACAACCGCTGCGGCAATGGTCTGATACATATCAAGATGTATCATATTCATTTATTTATTTGTTTCCTTCCTTTGTGGTTACGTCAATGCCGCATTCTTTATAATAGTCTGCGGCTCCCGGATGAAATGGAATAGAAATTCCGTCGGTGGAGGAAGATTCATCAAGCACCAGATCCAGAGGAAGTGCATACTGTAATTTCTGACTGTTCCCGAACAAAAGTCCTGTTATCTGTTTTACTGTCTTTGCGGACAATTTGTCACTGGCCAGAAGAAGTGCTCTCACACCTACCGTGGAGACTTCCTCTGTCTGTCCGGAATAAGTATCTGCCGGAATTACATACGTCTCATATGCCGGATAAGCACTCAGAAGCCGGCCGGCGCCCTCTCCATCCACATTCAGGAAACGAATCTCACACTGACGGGTCAGTTCTTCCAGCACTGTCGTCTGCACACCTGCTGTACAGAACATGGCGTCAATCTCACCTTTTTGCAGAGCGTCCGCTGCTTCTGTATACGTAAAATATTTCATTTCCACCAGTCGGTCACCAAGACCGTAGGCTTCCAGAATCTGCCGGGCATTCTGCTCGGTTCCTGATTCTTCTTCTCCGATGCTCACGGTCTTTCCCTGCAGATCTTCTATGGATGCAATCTCTGAATCTGCGCGAACTGCAACCTGGCAGGCTTCCGTATAAAGTCCGGCCACGGCACTGAAGTTTGCATAGGATTCCCCATCTGCAAATACGCCGGTTCCTGCATATGCATCCTCCGCCATATCCGCCTGGGCAATGGCCATCTGTACATAATCCTCGGAAAGCAACCGGATATTAGCCGCTGATCCGGCCGTCGTCCGCACTTCAATTGGATCTGTTCCTTCCCCTTCTTCGGCAAGCTTTGCGAAAGCATCACCAAATACCTGATACATTCCGCCCAGTCCTGCTGCACCGAATCGGATGCGTCCGGCACTGCTGCCGCATCCCATCAACATCAGCGCTGCCATTCCGACGGCAAATAATTGTTTTGTCTTCATTTATCGTCCCTCTCTTGTTTCTATCCTGTCCACCGACTGCTGCAACCGTTCTTTTAAAAGCGTATTCCGTCGGTCGACTGTCACATTCCGCACGGCACAGGCCAGGGCTTTTCTGGTTCCCACCATGACAAGAATTTTCTTCGCCCTTGTAATTCCCGTATAGATCAGATTTCTCTGCAGCATCACATAATGATTCATGAGCACCGGCATCACCACAATGGGGTATTCAGATCCCTGCGCTTTGTGAATGGTGGTGGCATAAGCATGTACCAGTTCATCCAGTTCGGAAGACTCATATTCCACCACATGCTGATCAAAATTGACTTTCAGTGTCCGGTTCTGGAGATCCACCGATTCAATGATACCGATGTCTCCGTTAAATACTTCTTTATCATAATTATTCCTGATCTGCATGACTTTGTCATCCCGCCGGAAAATAAAACCGCTTCGCCGTAATCCGTCACCCTGGGGATTCAAAGCCTCCTGCAGCGCCAGATTGAGATTCGTCGCTCCAACGACACCTTTCTGCATAGGCGTTAATACCTGGATCTGTGAAGACGGCGTGCGGTAATAACGGGACAGCTTATGCTGCACCAGACTGACAATCTCCCGCACTGCTTCTTCCGGATCTTCTTTGGTCGTAAAGAAAAAATCTGTCTCTTTTCCATTAGAGAGATCCGGCATCTGTCCCTCATTGATCCTGTGGGCATTCATGATAATCCGGCTTGTCTGTGCCTGGCGGAAAATGCGGGTCAGGCGGATCACCGGAACCACCCCGGAATCAATCAGATCCCTCAATACATTTCCTGCGCCTACCGATGGCAGCTGGTCAATGTCTCCCACCAGAACCACTCTCATGCCCGCCGGGATGGCTTTGAGCAGTGAATTCATGAGCACCAGATCAATCATGGAACACTCATCGACAATGAGCACATCTCCTTCCAGGGGATTTTCCTCATTTTTCTGATAGCCCTCCGGCGGCTTACACTCCAAAAGCCTGTGAATGGTCTTTGCTTCCAGCCCGGTTGTCTCCGTCATACGCTTGGCTGCTCTTCCAGTTGGTGCTGCCAGCAGAATCTTTAATCCGAAGGACTGATAAGCAGAAATAATGCCTTTCGTCGTCGTGGTCTTTCCTGTACCGGGTCCTCCGGTAAGAATCATTATCTTGGAAACTGCAGCCTGTCGGATGGCATCTGCCTGAATCTCATCATATTCCATACCGATTTTGGCTTCGATCTTCTTTACATCAATAGAAAGAGCCCTATTTCCGGTCCGTTTCCGCGCTTCCATCAGAGATGTCCATAGGCGATCCTGTGCCGGATTCTGTAACAATTTCCGGATTTTAGCAGCAACGCCCACCTCCGCATAGTAAAAAGGCGGCAGATAAATAGCGTCCCCTTTCTCTTCCGATACCGGTTCTGAGATCACATCTTTGTCCGCCAGCATCTGGTCCAGGGTCATGACGATACTGCTTTCTTCGGCTTCCAGAAGTTCGGTTGCCCGTTTTATGAGTTGTCCTTTATAGGCATAAACATGGCCTTCATCTGCCAGACTGCTTAACGTATACATGATACCGCTTCGGAGACGCACAAACGCTTCTTTTCCGATACCCAGCTTCTCCGCGATGCTATCTGCCGTCTTAAAACCAATGCCCCAGATATCGTCTGCCAGCCGGAATGGATTTTCCTTTACCTTTGCGATACTGTCATTTCCATATTGACGGTAAATCTTGGCTGCGAAAGAAGTACTCACTCCATGATCCTGCAGAAAAAGCATGACATTTTTAATCTCTTTTTGCCGCTCCCAGCTTTCATGAATCTGCCGGATTCGTTTTTCACCGATGCCTTCCACTTCTTTCAGCCGAGAAATATCACACTCAATCACATCCATGGTGTCAGTCCCGAAAAGCCCCACAATCCGTTTGGCAAATTTAGGTCCTACACCTTTGATCAGACCGGAACCCAGGTATTTCTCAATACCAAAAACTGTCGCCGGAAGCGTTTCTTCCCAGCTCTCTGCCACGAACTGACGGCCATATTTACTGTCCACCTTCCAGTTGCCGTCAATGAGCAGCACCGAACCTACATTGACATCCAGAAGATTTCCAATGACTGTTACCAGATCGTTATAATTCTTCACTGCGCATTTAAGTACTGTATAGCCATTTTCCGGGTTCTGATAAGTAATTCGTTCCACCACGCCACGAAGTTTCATGGTTGAATGTTTCGGCTTTTCCGGAACAGCAGGATTCCTTTCCGGTGCATTGTTTTCTGATGATGCCGATTTCCCGGTCCGTGCCTCCCGCATCTCTTTTACCATACACTCATAGACCTGCTGGTTCATCCGGCAGTCATTCAGCGCCCGGTGTGCGCCGTCCGTTGTGAGACCATAGTAAGAAGCCAGATCGGTCAGTTTATGATGGGAAAGATTCGGAAGATGCTTTCTTGCCAGAGGGAGTGTATCTATATAGTCGTTGACGGGAACAGAGCCATAATATTTCTCCGCGTCCCTGCAGATAAATTTCATATCAAAAGAAGCAATATTGTGACCCACCAGAGGATAACCTTCCGTGAAATCCAGAAATTCCTGCAGCACTTTTACAAACCGCGGCGCATAAGCTACCATTTGATCGGTAATGCCGTTTACCTGACTTGCACCTGACGGAATATGCCGTCCCGGATTGACCAGAGTGCTGAACTCATCCACGACTTTTCCTCCCCGGACCTTCACAGCAGAAATCTCTACCACTTCGTCATATACGCGGGAGATGCCTGTAGTCTCCAGGTCAAAGACCACATAATCAGGCGTGTATTTCGTTTTCCAGGTTCCTCGTTTGGCTGCCATCCAATTGCTCCTTATGTTCAAAAGTATATTTCATTATAGCACAATTAAGACCTCTCAAACAATGGCGCGCAAACAAAAATCCCGGGATGGTGGCCAGATCCAATCCCGGGACTTTCTGTTCTATTTCATTTTACTATTCGCCTAAATTTACCATTACATCAGATACTTCTACAGACTGATCAATGAGTCCGTTTGCCAGCATCCAGTCGATGTTCTGCTGCCAGCAGTCATCCGTCATGCTTAAAAATGCAGCATCATCTGTTGCCATCAACGGGAGAAGGGTCGCACAGGACTGCTCCTCCACAGACTGCGTCAGTGGGAAGTTCTCCTCGTTCTGGTTCTCCATCAGGATCGCAAGGCATCCATCCGGATCAGCCTGGAAATCTGCAAAGCCTTTCTTGCAGGCACGGATAAATCCTTCTGCCACTTCCGGCTCATTTTCCAAAATATCATTGTTGGTAAGGAACACCTCTTCATAGTAATTCGGGATGCCATATCCATTTACCATAAAGTAGTTAACATCAAATCCCTCTTCTTCCATCTGAGGTACTTCATGGTTTACGAGACAGCCGATCGTCGCATCTACATTTCCAGTGGTCATGGAACTCATCAGATCAAATCCTACATCAACCATATTCACATCAGAAGAGTCTGCACCAACGTTTTCTATCATACATTTAATAAAAGCTTCACTAAGGGCAGTTCCACCATAGCCAATCGTTTTTCCTGCCAGGTCTTCCGGTCCGGTGATATTTTTATCTTTCAGAGAAAGAATAACGCACAGTGGAGACTGCACGATCGCACCGATAGCCTTCACCGGTGTTTTCTGATTGGCAATGGCCTGAATTACGTCATGCTGATAATACATACCAATCTCAGCTTTACCTGCTGCTACTAAAGACAGGGCATCGCTTGCATTGGAAGGAAAACGGATCTGTACATCCAGTCCTTCCTCTTTAAAATATCCTCTTTCGATAGCCGTGTAAAGAAATGCATGGATGGCATTCGGGTACCAGTCCAGTACCACATTGACTTCTCTTAATGCATCTTCTTCGACTGCTTCCTCCTCCACTGCCTCTTCTGCCGTTTCAGAAGGATTGGTATTGGAAGCTGATTCCGTTTTTCCGCATCCGGAAAGCATGGTTACACTTAAAGTTGCTGCAAGGGCAGCTGCTAATATTCTTTTTTTCACAATCGTAGTCCTCTTTCGTTTAGTCATTTCTCCAGTGGATCAGTCGTTTTTCCAGAATCGCTACCAGTTCGGTGAAGAACATGGCTACCACGGAGAGCAGGAGAATCGGTGCAAATACACCGGCTCCGTCAAGCTGCGTCATCATTCGTCTGCTGAAATATCCAAGTCCGCTCTGTGCGCCCAACCATTCGCCAATGGCAGCTCCGATGATGGACATGGGAACAGCCATTTTGATGGCAGAAAAGAAGCAGGGAAGCACTGCCGGAATTTTCAGTTTAAAAAAGATCTGGCGTTTACTTGCGCCAAAGGTAAATAACAATTCTGCCATCTCTGTCTTTACCGATTTAAATCCGTCAAATACCGTGATGGTAATAGGGAAAAAGGTAATCAATACCGTTACCAGCACTTTACTCCAGATACCATAACCAAACCAGAGCACAAAAAGCGGTGCCAATGCAGTGGTCGGAATCGTCTGGGAAGCAATAATTAACGGATATAATGCTTTTTCCGCAATCTCACTGATATCCATAAGAACGGCAAGTCCCAGTCCCAGAACAATAGAAATGGAAAGTCCGATGGCAACTACCGACATGGTAGCCGGAAGATGCGCTGTAAATAACGGACCTCGCAGTTCCCAGAGACGGACTAAAATCTGCGTCGGGGACGGCAGAATATAGGCCGCATCAATTCCCATAGCAGCAGCCTGCCAGAACATCAGTAATACTGCCAGGAGAATCAGGGCCGGAAGATTTGCATTCCCGCGTTTTTTCGTCTCATTCATCTACGGATTCCTCCTGAGCATTTCAATTAAATTCTCTTTTAACTCCACGATTTCAGGACGGGTCAGTTCTTCCCTTGTTCGCGGATATTCTGCCGGAACTTCAATGGATTTTAAGTGAGTGATGGGAGTTTCTTCCACCACCAGAATTCGGCTGGATAAAAAGACTGCCTCCTCCACATCATGGGTAATAAAAAGAACAGTCTTCTGCTCGCGTTCCCATTGTTCCAAAAGCCATTCCCGCATGGAAAGGCGTGTCAGATAATCAAGGGCAGAGAAAGGTTCATCCAGAAGCAAAAGATCTGATCCGGTGAGCACAGTTCTGGCAAATGCTGCACGCTGCCGCATACCGCCGGAAAGCTCCCGTGGAGACTTCTTTCCCCAATCTTTTAAACCGACAGATTCCAATGCCTGCTCTGCCCGCTCTTCCATCTCTGCTTTGGAAATGCTCCCCTGAATTTCCATGGGAAGCATAACATTTTCTTTTACTGTCCGCCATGGGAACAGCATGTCCTGCTGCGGCATATAACCACAGTAGTTTTTAAGACCATTGATATTCTGTCCATTTACCAGAATATTTCCTTCTGCAGGAGGGAGAAGCTTATTGACCAGCCGAAAAATCGTACTTTTTCCGCAACCGGAAGGACCGATTACGGACACGAATTCTCCATCCTGGACAGTAAAGGACAGATGGTCAATGATGGAAAAATCTTCACAGTCATACTGAAATCTTACGTTATCAAATGTAAGCATACACTATTTCCTCATTTCCCATGCCATGTCCCAGAACGCTTTTTCATAGCGGGAGCATGCGGTGAAGATTTCGGAAAGATGTGCAAGCTGTGCTTCATTGTAGTCTGCTGCCAGACGATCAACTAAAACCACAAGGGATTCATTTTCCTCATGATAGCTGTCTGACACATAACCGGATACCCATTCTCCATAAAACGGATGTTTGTCTGCTTCCGGGTGCTCAGCTACAATCTGGCGGGCAATTGCCTCATAACTCAATGCGCAGGAAAGAATGGAAGCTGCTACTTCTGCCTGACCTTCTTCATAAGCTACACGGAGCATATAGGAGGTATAAGACAGATTATCAAGGGCCTGCTTCGTATGTTCTGCCTCTTCCGGCGTGATGCCAAGGCGTGCCATGTAGCTTCTGTGAATATCCATCTCTCCATCTAAAATAGCATGGGTGGAATTTGCAAAGCGTTTCATAAACTCCATGTCCTTCGCCTTTGCAACGCCAATAGCAAATACTTTCGTATAATCAAGAAGATAGAGATAGTCCTGTATCATATAATATTTGAATTTTTCTTTATCCAGAGTTCCGTCGGCAATCCCCTGTACAAACGGGTGCTGATGGTATTCTGCCCAGATAGATTCTGTGTCTTTTAAAAGACGTTCTGTAACGGTCATGCCTTTTCCTCCGCAAATCCTTTTCCACGAAAATCAAATCCGTGATCCATGGGGCCGGAACCCTGTCCAAGATCAAGCATGGCTGCCAGAGCGCCGGAGATATAAGCTTTTGCGCGCTCCACTGCGGTGTCCAGATCATAGCCTTTTGCCAGATTGGAGGCAATAGCGCTGGACAGCGTACATCCGGTACCATGGGTATTCGGGTTGTCGATCCGTTTACCATTGAACCATTTATAATCGCCGTTCCGGTACAGAAGGTCGTTGGCATCATTTAACTGATGTCCACCCTTGCAGAGTACGGCACAGTGATAGGTCTCACTGATATATTTTGCTGCTGCAATCATGTCATCCGCGGTCTTTACTTCCATTCCGGAGAGAACTTCCGTCTCCGGAATATTCGGAGTCAAAACCGTCGCCATGGGCAGTAAAAGCTCTTTTAATGCGCCAATGGCGTCCTCGCTGATGAGTCTTGATCCGCTGGTTGCCACCATAACCGGGTCCACTACGATTTTTTCTGCTTCATACTGTTTCAGTTTCTTTGCGATGGACTCGATCAGTCCCACAGAAGAAACCATTCCGATCTTCACTGCGTCCGGACGAATATCCGTAAATACGCTATCAATCTGCTGTTCCAGGAATTCCGGGGTTACCTCGAAAATCCCCTGGACGCCGGTGGTGTTCTGTGCTGTCAGAGCCGTAATTGCAGTCATGGCATATACCCCATTTGCAATCATGGTCTTTAAGTCAGCCTGGATACCGGCGCCTCCGCTGGAATCACTTCCGGCGATTGTTAATGCTGTCTTCATAAAAATTCTCCTTTCAGGCATCAATAACTTTTGTTAGGCGATGCAAGGTGGTGCCCCCAATGTACCGCCGCAGGTAAATAAAAAAAGTGGAAATACCAACGTACTTCCACTTTTCTATCTTTTCACAGTTACTTCCTACGTTGGCATGATCCAAATCAGGTATACGGGTCCTGACGGTATCAGTCAGATCTCAGCCCACTTCCGCAGGCTCCCCGGTACTTATTTTCTATTCACTTTGCTTTCTTACTATACGACAATGAAGTGAGGATGTCAAGTTTTCTTCTTATACAGTCACATTAATATATATATGAAAGCTTTTGGCTTTCCAGATACAGAAGCATCCAGTAAGGATTGATGGCCAGCTCGCCACTTTCCGCAGCCGGAAGATAGATCCCCAGATGAAGATGCACCGGGAATTGCCCCGTCGTCCCTTCCGGTCCATATCCAGTGTCACCCATATATCCCAGCACATCTCCTGCCTTCACCGGATCTCCCCTTTTCCAACCTTTGATATACGAATGAAAATGTGCATAGTAATAATAATTGCCACTTATAGATCGGATTCCAATCCGCCAGCCTCCCTTTTCCAGCCATCCCACCTGTTCAATGGTTCCATCTGTCATGCTCACAATGGGAAAATAGCCGCTTTTATCAGGGTCGGCCATCAGGTCAATTCCTTCGTGTTTTCGTTTGCCGCCGTAGTTTCGTTCCGCCTGCCAGGTATTTTGGAAGGAGACAGATACATTTGGGGACAAGGCAGAATCCGGTACCGGAAAATAGATAAGCTCTTCCCAGACAGACTCGATCTGTCTCTGATATTGCTCCAGAAGGCTCTCTGTGGTCTTGGAAAGGTTTCCTGCCTGCCGGTCTATAAGATTTTCGATCCATTCTTTTTCAGACTGAATCAGGCAGCAGAGGAACAAAATGGCAATCAGATAGCAGGCATGTTGTCTGGAAATGCGCATAAATTACGGTCAACTCCATAAAATGTACAAAATCAGTTTATTATATGGGACGTACGTGAAAAAAATACTGTCAGTGATTCTGCCTCTTGGCTTTTGTATTCTTCTGTTTACTCATCCGGTTCTGGCAGCAGAAGGCTGTACAGCAGGACTTAC
This sequence comes from Hominiventricola filiformis, assembly GCF_020686965.1. Taxonomy (NCBI): domain Bacteria; kingdom Bacillati; phylum Bacillota; class Clostridia; order Lachnospirales; family Lachnospiraceae; genus Hominiventricola; species Hominiventricola filiformis. Next base: position 57,079 of record NZ_JAJEPS010000006.1, read on the forward strand.
GCTCTGGTATCAGGCAGTTCTGCCCTCACTGCTTCCGTTTATGATTGTATCCGGCCTACTGATCCATACAGGCCTCTTTCACTTCCTGAACAGCTTCTATGCACCTTTGTTTCAACGACTGTTCCGGATCTCCGAGGAGGGCTGTTATGCTGTCCTGATGGGTTTTCTGTGTGGATTTCCAATGGGTGCCAAGACAACCGCTGATCTGGTACGACAAGGACATCTTACACGGGAGGAAGGCACTTATCTTCTTGGATTTTGCAACAATGTAAGTCCGGCTTTTTTTATGAACTATATCTGTATGTATGCGCTTGGATATCATCAGATTCCATGGAAAATTGTACTGCTATTCTATGCTCTTCCGGTTTGCTACGGGATACTGACAAGACCATTTTATCATTTTCCTTACGACCGGAATATATGTACAAAAAAACAGGCCCCCATGCAGCGGCTTACATTTCCGATGCTGGATGCCTGTATTATGGACAGTTTCGCAACCATTACCCGGCTTGGCGGATATATTATTCTGTTTTCGGTCTGTAGTCGGATGCTGCAGCTTATTTCTGCCTCATCTGCAGTGCGGCTGCCGCTGGAGTCCATTCTGGAAATCAGCTGTGGCATACAGGCAGTCTGCAGTTTCTTTTCCGGAGCATTGTCCGTCCGTCTGGCAGCAGTCTGTTCCTGCGCTTCTTTTGGTGGATTATGTATTTTTGCGCAGACAAAAAGTGTCCTCTGTCATGCCGGAATCAGAATACGGTCATTTACTGTTGGTCGTCTGTTTCTGGCTCTTCTGTCGTTTCTTCTGTTTCTTCTTTTACAGAAGCTGTCTCCGGTGCCAGTTCCTGGCGGTTACTGATGATAGTGTCATAGAAATCCTGAAAATTTTTCATCATTGCGCTGTAACGGCTGTTGGAAGTCTCTACTACTTCCTGCACCATGGTCTGCATGTTGGCGAGCATATCATCGGTATACTGGATAGCGCCACGACGGATCTCATTGGCATCTCTGGTTGCATTATCCAGAATATCCTGTGCCTGATTAGTAGCCATTTCAATGACCTGATTTGCCTGCTCATAAGCCTGCTGCATAATCTCATGCTCATTGACCAGCTCCTGATTCTGGATATTTGCCTGAGCAATAATGGCTTCTGCTTTCTGCTGGGCATCTGCCAGAATTGCATCCTTATTTGCAAGGATTTTCTGATAACGCTTGATCTCCTCCGGCGTCTTCAGACGAAGTTCACGCAGAAGTTCTTCCATGCGCTCACGCTCCACCACAATCTTGTCTCCCGATGAAAATAAAGGTCCTTTGCATGTATCAATATAATCTTCAATCTCTTCAATAATCTGTTCAATACGGCTGCTGCTCATTCTTTTATTCTCCTTTTGCTGCTTTCTTTCTATCCTGAATCAATTCTGAAATTCTTTCGTATTATCTTACGATATTATACCCGAATAGAGGGATTTACGCAAGGTCTCTTTGAGGATTGAATCCCCGGAAACTTTCGGTTATAATGAACTATATGAAGAATACGAAGGAGGAGTGATCCATGAGTACTCATACATCTGCAAAGGACAAGCAGTCAGAAACAAAATCTTCTGCCTGGACATTTCTGCTGGTAGGAAGCGGCGGGTTTCTGATAATCACACTGGCTATTATTGGAATTATCAAGCTGCCTCTGAATATGTTTGCACTGGCAGTTATGGAAGGAATGTTCCTGATTTTCCTTGTTATTGCCGGGCTTTCTTTTAAGAAAGCCATGAAAATGCTGGAGGACATTTCACGGGAATCTACCCTGGAAGAAAAAATCAGTGTCTGGGCTAAAGAAAATCTGGCACCAGAATCCCTGACTGTGGATCTGGATGAGAATACTACCAGTGAAATGAAATATTTTATGGTGACAGAGTTAATGAGGGAACGTATGATGCATGCATTTCCTGAACTGGATGATGCTTATGCAGAAGAACTGACGGAACGTTATTATAACGAACTGTTCCCTGAAGGTTAATTTTTATGAAACACTATTATATGTTCAATAAGCCCTTCGGCTGTGTCACGGCCCACAGGGATGATCGTTTTCCAGTGGTAATGGATTATTTCCGTTCCCTGGAAAATGACCGTCTCTCCCCTGTGGGACGTCTTGACCGTGAGACCGAAGGTCTTCTTATGATTACCGATGACGGTATCTGGAATCAGAAGATGACGAATCCTGCTTTCCACGTACCGAAAACTTATGAATTTGCCGCCCTCGGCACTCTGAATGAAGAGAATCTTCAAAGATTATCCGAAGGCGTCCTGCTCATCGGCTCTGACCGCCCCACTACAGGCGCCTCTGTCACAGTCACCGGTACTTCCATCCTCTCTAAAGTCGTGCCTCATCTCCATCCGGATATGCAGGAAAAGTTAAAATATAACCTTCCCGATCATCCTGTAGTATTCGGCACCATCACCATCTCCGAAGGCCGCAAACGCCAGATCCGCCGCATGCTGAAAGTCGTCGGCTGCTGTGTGATTCGTCTGAAACGCATTTCTATGGGTTCTATTGTGCTGGATGAAAAACTGGCTCCCGGAGAATATAAAGAAATAGAATTGTCATAGTAAAAATTCTTCTCCGTCTTTCAGAAGAACAACGGTACGGTCCGGGAAAAGTGTCTGAATCTTCTGTGGCGCATCCGTATGCATCGGAATCACAAAATCCGGGTCTGCCTTTTCAATGACATGGCGCAGATCCTCCGGCGAAGCATGTCCACTGGTGTGCAATGGCTCCCATGTATCGGTCAGCGCCAGAAAACCCGGAATGGAGCTGCCTGGTTTCGTACGGTAGCCATCCCATATCGAATATAAGATGATACTTTGTCCTGGATCAAATTGGCGGATGATGGATTTAAACTTTGAATTGGCACGGACAAACATCAAACCACCCAGCTCAGTGAAACGCGTTGGCGGATCCTGATGAAAATAAGTAAGCTTTGGCATCTCATAAAATCCAGAAAACTCATGCCAGTGTTCAGATACTGTTTTTACAAGTTCAAACTGATACGCATCGCACAGACTGTATTTTCCACAGGGAACCGCTCTTGCACAGGCAATGATGCGATCCAGATTGGTGGTTGCACATAGCACAAATACATACTTATACTGTTGCAAATATGCCTTTAAACGCGCTTGAAGATCCCATTCCGTAACGTTTTTACTATCCATGCGGGATATCGTCGTCCCCTCAGTAACAACGACGTCAACCTTTCCAACCCACCTGTCCAGAATTTTATCCATCGTTTTTCCCCTCACACCATGCAGACGGAAATCACCCGTGTACAAAATACGTTTACCCTCTGTCTCTATGAGAAACAAATAACTGTCCACTGCAGAGTGATCAATGCAAAACGGTGTGATTTTCATATCACCAATCCAGAGTGGCTTTCCTGCGGAAAAAGTACGGATGGTTTCCATTCGCTTGCAGAGTACTTCATCTTTCTGATAGCTGTGCGCGCTGGACAGACGCATGATGTCTTTTGCCAATGCACCGGTATAGATCTGTATTTCCGGACGTATACGAAGCATCTGACCCGTGTGGTCACCATGATAATGGGTAAAAAGCACTGCATCACAGTGTCCATTTGTGTCAGTCACACCGGGAATGTCCAACGGAGCGGACACAAAATCCGGTTCAAGAGACAGCACATCACCCATATCAATAATAATGCGTGTTTTTTCCGTGGCAATCTCCGTAGCAATTCCGCCGATCTGGTGTGTACCTCGATGAATGCAGAGCTTCATTTCTACACGCTCCTCTCATATGTTTCCGTATAGAAGAATCATCATATGATTTTAGAAAATCAAAAAATTTCATAGTTTTCGGAAACTTCCCGAATAAAAAATGGCTCACTGTCCAAAAGTTCCATCAATGCTTTTAACTTCGGACGTCTATCAATCTCCTTCCACTCTCGATATGGAAGGCTATCTTTAAATGTAAGCGGACTGGCCTTAACCGGTGTATCCAATGGAATATTTACTCCTTTCTTCTCATTAAAATCAGAAATCAGCTTCACCGTATCAATTATGCGCAAATAAGTGTAGCCTTCCAGCACACAACGAAGCATCGTTTCCTGATTACTCTTTATGCCAGGTTTTTTCAATTCCAATATATGCAATACCCTGCCATCGTACGCGAGCAGATCGATTTTTCCGGCAACATCGCTTTGCTTGTCTTTCAAAGGAATTTGATAATCCAAAATTGTTCCGATTTTTTCATATTTTCTGCCAGCCTTGCATAGCTTTATTGCTGTCAATTCTTCTGTGCGATTGGATGTTGGATCATACCTGCTTTCGTGTGTACCTGTACAATAGGAGTTCTTGCGCTGAATTTTAGGGATTCCTCTTTCAAATTCTTCAAAATGCTCCATCAAATAATCCGCAATTACCTCTGTATAGGGGATATTGGTATCTGAACAAATACCCTTATAGTTTACAAGTCCTTGCTTATAAAATAAGGCTGGATTTTTCATTGCTTCCTCGCATTTATCAATAATCGTTTTCTCATTATATTGTATGCCCATTTCTGAAACCTCCTATATTTTTACTTCTATTAATATTTCTTTTATATCGACATCCTTTAGAGCTGTAATTAGAACATCCAAAAAATTCTCCATATGGTCCACTTTTTCGGATAAGTCGCCCGCCACACAAAGGACAGATATACTGTTCCTTTTGCATATCTTTTCCATAGACTTCATCAATTTCCTTTACAAAAACTGATTCATTATTTTTGATCGTAACAAGCCATACTTTTTTCTTTGCCCTTGTGATTGCAACATAAAACAAACGACGTTCCTCTGCATAAGGATAATGGTCACTGTTGTCAAGAAAAAGTCGTAACACAGGTGCATCTGCAATTTGACTTGGAAACCCCATGCCCTGTGCTTTGTTATTCAGCAAAAAAACATAGTCAGCCTGTAAACCTTTTGAACCATGTACAGTCATAAAAAAGATTTGTAAATCTGGACGTCTGCTGAAAAACACCTCCGTTTTCCCAAGTACTGTATTGTATCGATACGTAAATTGTTTTTGGCTTTCTAATATTTTTATATCAAAACGGTATCGTCCAATAAATAGTATAGAACTTTTAGGTGGTAAATCTTTTAGTCTGTCAGCAAGAAATTCAACAGCATACGCATCTGTATATCCTGTAATTTTTCCCATGGAAAAACCGCGATCTGCAATAGCACTATGAAGTTTCTTTTGTTTTTGTTCTGGGTTTTTCATAATAAAGCTACTACTAACAGAGATCAAACTTTGCGGAAAACGATATGTCGTTTCAATACGACTGACTTCTGAGATTCCCCAGTACTTTTCAAAGTTTAGAATAAAACCAATATCACTGCCATTAAATCGATAAATACTCTGCCAGTCATCACCTACACAAAATAAGTGAAAAGCATTTTGTTTTCTCATTGAATCAAGCAATCGATAACGAGCCTGAGAGATATCCTGGTACTCATCAACTATTACATATTTATATGAATGGATAAACTGTTTATTCTGGACATAATGAGATGCAAGATTAATCATATCATTAAAATCAATCTCTTCTGAAGCAGAAAGCATTGCTTGATAATTGTTGTATACTGGTTTAATCAAATCTATCACAATATCAATACTTGCCAAATTCTTAAGGCTAGCATTTCTACTGTGCATTTCATCCAAGGAACATTCGTTGCTTTTGGCTAAAGTAATGACTGTTCCGAACAATTCTGCAATACGATCTAACTTTTGGTTCTCTGTACCATTGAGCATGCTCCACATCTCATTCGGAGACATAGGCGAAAAAATTACACCTGCATTTCTTAGCCTTTCTTCTAATTTTGATAAAAGATGTCCTTCCAAATTTTCATATGCATAGACCTCTATCAGATGGGTCTCATTTTTCTTGTGCAATTCTTGTTTCCACTTGATTCCCTCCTGATAAACCTGTGTTGCTGACATTCCATTTTTTTCTGAAAAATAAGCTGGGACTTTTCCTTCCCTGTCAATACCAAAATATTCTATATATAAATCATAGTCTGGCAGATAAAAATCCGGATGATACTGTCCGAACTCTGATGTTCGTGTATCAATGGGATATGCTTGCTCATAAACATATGAAACTCCATTTTGTGTCAGAAAATTTGCAATTTTCAACTCTCCATAACTTTTTACTCTTTCTTTTTTTAATGTTATAGGCGAATTATATTTCAAATAGGACTGATATTCTTCCTCTGTTTGAAAATCAAATTCCGACTTCTGTGTTACTCCATCATAAATTAGATATGTACATAGTTTTCTTAAATATTCAACATTTTGTACTAAAACATTCAGCTGCTTTCTGGCGAATAGTCGAATATCTCCAGAATATATTTTAGGTTTCTTACTCTGTACAGAGGTGATAATATCCAGTCCGAGTTTATGGAATGTTTGTGCAATAACTGGTGTACCAATTTCTTTGTTCAGTCGTTCACTCATTTCTAAGGCGGATGCATTCGTAAATGATAAAACCAAAATATCATTAGACATGCAGATGTTACTCTTCAAGAGATATTTGACATAAGCAACGATGGTAGTAGTTTTTCCGCTGCCAGCACCAGCAAGAACCAGATGATTATGAACTTTTTTTACAATGCATCTCATCTGTTGATCATCAAGCATTTTTCCTTCTACTGGCAAAATTAGCTGTGCTGCTTCTGCTACTCTATGCTTTATCATGCACTCATTAAATGCTTGTGCCTTAGAAGAAATATGTTCATAAATATCAATAAACTTTGGTGCCAAACTATGAATTTTCTGTCCAGACAGCCCCAAAGAGAACAATACACCTCTTGTTTTCTTTTTTGCAGAACTATATGCTGAGTGCCATTTATCCTGAAAGCATTTAACCGTATAAGGATCGATATAGCTTTGCTGAGAATTCCATAAATTTTTTTCTTCTTGTAAAGCCTCTTCTATTTGCAAAAAGAGAGTATCATCATCCAACTTCTTTGGTAAAACTGTGTCTGTAATATTTGATAACATTTTATTCCAAAAATTCATAGTAACACCTCAAATGATATTATACCAAATTATACCACTTCAAAATAAGCATTTCCATGTACTGTTTTGCTGTCCCGACATTTCTAATTTATTTCAATCAAAATCTTTCTTTATTCTGTGTGTCTATATCACGAAATTGTATGCTATTGGAGCGGACAAATAAAAAGGACTGTGGGAACAGGACGAACACTGTTAAGTGTACGTACTGGACACACAGTCCTTCTTCTATTTGTTTCGATACACTACATACAATCGTGTATATAGCACACAGAATTTTATTAGAGTTTGGATTGAACCTAATTCAATTATTTCTGGCTCAGATACTCATGAATACCTTTTGCTGCTGCTTTACCTGCGCCCATTGCCAGGATAACGGTAGCTGCTCCGGTAACTGCATCACCACCGGCATAAACGCCCTCTTTGGAGGTAGCGCCAGTATCCTCGGTAGCAACGATACATTTTCTCTTGTTGATCTCAAGACCTTTGGTTGTGGAGGAGATCAGCGGGTTCGGGGAAGTACCCAGGGACATTACAACGGTATCACAATCGATAACGAATTCAGATCCCGGAACTTCTACCGGACGACGTCTTCCGGAAGCATCCGGCTCACCCAGTTCCATCTTGATACATTTCACACCTTTTACCCAGTCATTCTCATCAACGATGATCTCTACCGGATTGGTCAGAAGGTCAAAGATGATACCTTCCTCTTTAGCGTGATGAACTTCCTCTTTACGAGCCGGAAGCTCTTCCTCACTTCTTCTGTATACGATATGAGTCTCACCGCCAAGACGCAGTGCAGTACGTGCAGCATCCATAGCAACGTTACCACCACCAACGACTACGACTTTCTTGCCGTGTACGATCGGAGTGTCATAGCTCTCATCGAAAGCTTTCATCAGGTTATTTCTGGTCAGGAACTCATTTGCGGAAAGAACTCCACAAGCGGTCTCACCCGGAATACCCATGAATTTCGGCAGTCCAGCACCGGAACCGATGAATACTGCATCAAATCCTTCGTTCTCAATCAGTTCATCGATGGTAACAGTCTTTCCAATGATAACGTCAGTCTCGATTTTAACGCCGAGAGATTTTACATTCTCAACTTCCGGTCCGACAACGCGGTCTTTCGGAAGACGGAACTCCGGAATACCATATACCAGTACGCCGCCTGCTTTATGTAATGCCTCAAAAATGGTTACATCATAACCAAGTTTTGCAAGATCTCCTGCGCAGGTCAGTCCGGAAGGACCAGAACCGATAACTGCAACTTTTTTACCATTCTTCTCAGCCGGAGCTTCCGGTTTGATACCGTTTTCTCTTGCCCAGTCAGCAACGAAACGCTCCAGTTTACCGATTGCTACCGGTTCACCTTTGATTCCACGTACACATTTACCCTCACACTGGCTCTCCTGCGGGCATACACGTCCACAAACGGCCGGAAGAGCGGAAGACTGGCTGATGATCTTGAATGCTTCGTCAAATTTCTCTTCTTTTACTGCTGCGATGAACTCCGGAATATTAATAGAAACCGGACATCCTTCTACACATTTCGGTTTTTTACAGCCAAGGCAGCGCTTTGCCTCTTCTACTGCTTCTTCTTTATTGTAACCGTAACATACTTCCTCGAAGTTTGTAGCACGAACCTTCGGATTCTGCTCTCTAACCGGTACTCTTGTCAGTCCCTGTGCCATTATTTGTCACCTCCGCAATTTCCGCAGCCGCCGTGGTGGGTTGCTCCCTCTTTGAATGCAAGGAAACGTCTTCCCTCTTCGGTCTTGTACATTGCTGCTCTCTTCATAGCCTGATCAAAGTCGATCTTGTGGCCGTCGAACTCCGGTCCGTCTACACATGCAAACTTCACTTCGTCTCCAACCATCACACGACAGGCACCGCACATACCGGTTCCGTCTACCATGATCGGGTTCATGCTGACAACAGTCGGGATACCAAGCTTCTTGGTGGTAAGACATGCAAATTTCATCATGATCATCGGTCCGATAGCAACACACAGATCATAGTGATGACCTTCGCTTACCAGTTTCTCAAGCATAGCAGTACCAACACCCTTGAAGCCGTAGCTTCCGTCATCAGTACAGAGATACAGGTTACCAACCTTGCTCATCTCTTCTTCCATAATCAGGATATCTTTGGTTCTTGCACCAACAATAATATCGCACTCAATGCCATGCTCATGAAGCCATTTTGCCTGCGGATATACCGGAGCAGTACCTACTCCACCAGCAATGAAAACAACTTTTTTCTTCTTAACTTCTTCAAAGTCATCGGTAACCAGATCAGACGGATGTCCCAGCGGTCCAACAAAATCTGCGATGGAATCGCCTGCTTTCAGTGCAACCAGTTTGTTAGTAGATACACCGATGGGCTGGAATACGATGGTAACTGTTCCTGCTTCTCTGTCATAGTCACAGATAGTAAGCGGGATGCGCTCTCCGTGCTCGTCCACTCTTAAAATAATGAACTGACCCGGCTCGCAAGACTTTGCCACTCTCGGAGCGAGAATGACCTGTTTGTAGACGTTTGCAGACAGCTGCTCTGCCTCTAAAATCTTGAACATACATAGCCTCCTATATCTTGCCGTGTTATATACACTGCAGATTACAAATCATTACATTTTATAATAATGCAAATCCGTGCATATTTCAACAAAAATTTCACAAACAACTGTATTTTTTTACCAGTCGCGCAGTAACACCTGTGTTTATTCATTAAGGCGTGATTGACTGAGAATCTGCGGGAATAGATACCGGCTGATTTTCAGATAATTCATTTACTCTGTAGATCACTTCTACCACACCGCTCTCCCGGTCTTCATAATCAACAGCCACCGCCTGCAATACAGTCAGTCCCGGATTGATCTGAATAGGACCTGTATAGCGGGTTGCATACCGATCAGGTTCTTCTCCATTGGTGGTATAGTAGATGTTGCTTTCTGCCCCTGCACGGATCGTGACATAAAAACTTCCATTGTATGTTCCCTCAGGTACACTGAACACAGGCTCATCCGGAGTTTCGAACATAACTTTATAAGTACCGTCAGCTTCCTCACTCTGCACTCCGTCGTTGCGAATAAAGACAGCGCGCACGACGGTGGTTCCCTCTTCAATTGTGATCGGTCCATTATAAACACTGCTGTCAGCATCCGGCGTACTTCCATCCAGTGTATAGTAAATAACACCATTTGCCCGGTCAGTATGAGACAGGATAAGCTGAAGGGAATGTGTATAGCAGCCCGGACTGGTACTGAATTCTGGCTTTTCAAGAAGAATGATTTCATCTTCTGCTGTTTCCTGCACTGATCCAAAAGAACGGTATGCGATCTGGTAGGTGGTATACCCTCCAAGAACCAGAAGAAGAGTGCCAACTGCCCAGCGCTTCCAGTGGATTTTTCGCGGCTGAGGCTGTTCCTCAGTATCCGGTTTCGAAATTGCTTCCATATCTGGCTGCGCATCCGGTGTGTCTGTGTCTATGGAAATGTCGTCAACCGGATTGTAATCCGGCACCATCTGGATTGCCGAACCACATTTTTCACAGTAAATTTTTCCTTCGGGAATATCAGTTCCGCATTTCTGGCATTTCATGTGGAATGATGCACTCCTTCCTGTCATTCGTATTCATCAATGTACTGTTCAAACTGTTCCAAGGACATCAGTACTTTTCGCGGTTTTGTTCCTTCTTCTTCACCGACAACGCCTGCATCTGCCAACTGATCCATGATTCTGGCTGCACGGTTAAAACCGATCTTAAACCAGCGCTGCAGCATGCCGATGGAAGCCTTATCCTTTTCGATAATAAATTTTCCAGCTTCTATAAACAGCACATCTCTGTCATTTCCTCCAGCAGAGGAGGAATCAGCGGAAACAGCACTTTCAATGGAATTCTGCATCTGCTGCATCTGTTCGGCAATTATCTGGCTGTCTTCCTGGTTTTCTGCTTTCTGGCTGCTTAAGAATTCAACGACAGCGCCCACTTCCGCATCGGATACAAAGGCGCCTTGCACTCGAAGCGGCTTGGGAATACCGTAAGGTGAGAAAAGCATATCTCCTTTTCCGAGAAGTTTCTCTGCTCCATTCATGTCGAGAATTGTTCTGGAGTCAACGCCGGATGATACGGCAAATGCAATACGGGATGGCATATTTGCCTTAATAAGACCGGTAATGACATTGACTGACGGTCTCTGTGTGGCAATAATCAGATGAATACCGGCGGCACGCGCAAGCTGTGCCAGACGGCAGATGGCATCCTCCACTTCACCCGGAGACACCATCATCAGATCGGCAAGCTCGTCTACGATAATGACGATCTGCGGCATTTTCTGCGGCTTGTTTTCATCTTCAATATCTGCGATGGAATCAACTTTTTCATTATATCCCTGAATATTGCGGACATTGACTTCCGCAAAACGATTGTAACGTCCCATCATTTCGTTCACTGCCCAGTTCAGTGCTCCTGCCGCTTTCTTCGGATCCGTTACAACTGGAATCAGAAGATGAGGAATTCCGTTATAAGCACTTAGTTCCACAACCTTTGGGTCGATCATGATTAATTTGACTTCATCCGGACGGGCTTTGTACAGAATACTCATGATCAACGTATTAATGCAGACGGATTTACCGGAACCGGTCGCACCGGCAATCAGAAGATGTGGCATTTTAGAAATATCGGAAATCATGATATTTCCACCGATATCTTTTCCTACTGCAAATGCAAGTTTTGATTTGGCACTGCGGAATTCTTTGGATTCAATGAGTTCACGGAACATAACCATGGAATTCTCTTTATTCGGCACTTCGATTCCAACGGCCGCTTTTCCGGGAATCGGGGCTTCAATACGTACATCTGACACTGCCAGATTCAGCTTGATATCATCCGCCAGAGCAACAATTTTGCTGACTTTGACACCATGTGCAGGCTGTACTTCATATCGGGTGACAGCCGGTCCGCGACTGACATTCGTAACGGTGGCGTTGACACCGAAATCATCCATGATCTGCTGAAGATGTTCTGCAGTCTCCTGAAGTGCGGCTTTGCCCTCTTTTTGATTCTGGGAACCCTTTGGTTCTTTCAAAAGTGTGACAGGAGGAAACTGATATTCCGTTCCTGACACTGAAATAGTTTTCTGTGCATTTTCCGGTTCTGTATCTACCGGTGCCTTGACAACAGGTTTCGTGGTCTCCGGAACAACAGGATCCGCCTCTCTCTGTGTTTCACGCTCTTTCTCCTCCTGAAGCTCCTGTCTGCTCAGCGCATTTTTCATAAGATCCTCTTCGCTGAACGAAATTTCAGTAATTCCGCCGATCGGATTGCCTTCTTTCTCTTCTTTTTCCGTTTTCCGCGGAATCACGTCATGTACCGGAAAATCAAAATCGTCACCGACCAGAATTTCGGCCGGAACTCTGGCATTTTCCGGAACTGCTTCTTTCATCGCCGGTTCCTCTTTCACTTCCTGAAGACCGTTAGAAGCATCCTTCGGGATTACAAGATCCTGTCCGACACCGCTGACCCGTTTCTCCAGCCGCTGGACTTTGCGTTCTTCCTTCCGCTGTTCGGAAATTTCGCGTCGTTTCTTCATATCATCACGGGCAGATTCATAGGCTTTCTGGCTGCCGTTTGACATTGCTTTTACGAAAGAACGACCGGTGATTACAACCGTACAGATAATAAGAATTCCCGCAAGTACCAGGCAAGTTCCAACGATACCGAGAGCATTTTTCAGCAGTGTGGCAAGCAGGCCTCCAAGTACTCCGCCGCCGCTTTTATGCTGGCTGCAGTAGGAAAAAATATCGGCAATCTTTTCCGTCGGAATCTTTGACATGATCAGCAGATGGCAGAACGCACTCAGGGAGATACTGGCAATGAGAAATCCCGCAATCTTGATTTTTACTGCCAGACTGTCTTTATTGGCAAGTGAAAAAAGCACCAGAATCAGCATAAAAACAGGAGCAGCATAAGCAAACAGGCCAAAAAGGCCAAAGAGAACTCCACTGACAGCTCCCCCAACAGCTCCTCCAATTCCAAAGTTGCTGACAAACAGGAATACAGAGACTACAAGCAGCGCAACAAGTGCAATCTCATCCATAATACTGTTCTCCGGTTTCACTTCCGCTTTTGTTTTTGTTTTTCTTTTTGCTGATGTATTTGTTTTCCGGGCGGTAGAAGTCCCTGTCCGGATTGATTTCTTTTTTGTCGTACTCATACGATATTGATGTCCCCTCCTGATATCTAGTCCACAAAAAGGACTCGCCCAAAAGGACCAGTCCTTACCAGATAATTATACCATGTAAAATTGCGAATGTCAAAATTACTCCTGCCCAGCAGAAAAACGTTTCAGAAGTTTCTGAAAATACTCAGGGAGCGGTGCTGTCACTTCCAGATAGCTGCCGGTAGACGGATGAATCAGTCCGAGTACCATGGCATGCAGAGTCTGTCCTTCCAGATGATAAGGATTTTTCTGAGAACCATAGACCGTATCTCCAAGAAGCGGATGATGCAGAGACGCCATGTGTACACGAATCTGATGTGTCCGTCCGGTTTCCAGCTGGCATTCAATATAAGTGTGATTGGCAAAACGTTCCAGTACCCGGTAATGAGTCACCGCATGTTTTCCGTTCTTTTCATTGATGGCCATTTTTTTTCGCTCTGTCGGATGACGTCCAATGGGGGCATTTACCGTTCCCTCATCTTCTTTGATCACACCATTTACAATGGCCCGATATTTCCGGGTGATGGAGTGCTCTTTCAATTGTTCAGCCACAAAATTATGAGCTTTGTCATTCTTGCAGATAACCAGCACACCGGTGGTATCCTTATCAATCCGATGTACGATACCTGGCCGCATGACACCATTAATACCGGACAGATCTTCCTTACAATGATACATAACCGCATTCACCAGTGTTCCTGTCGTATGTCCGGCAGACGGATGCACCACCATTCCCTTTGGTTTGTTGACCATCAGAAGATCATCGTCTTCATAGAGAATATCCAGAGGAATATTTTCTGCTTCAATTTCAGGCTCTTTTAGTTCCGGAAGGTCAATGGTCACTTCATCCTGGTCATCCATCCGATAACTGGCTTTTACAGGACTGCCATTTACAAGAACACTGCCCTCTTTGATGATTTTCTGAAGATAGGACCGGGACTGTTCCGGAAGCTGAGCACTTAAGAATTTATCAATCCGTTCATCCATCCAGTTTTCATCTGCATCAAGATGAATCAGGCTCATGACTTTGACTCCTTTTTTTTCCTGTTTTTCAGAATATGATTCAGATCCTCATCTTTGTAGTAGAACAAAACCAGTAGAATGAGAACCACCGTTGCAACGCTCACGTAAATATCTGCCACATTAAAGATTGGAAAATCAATCAGTTTGAAATAGAAAAAGTCTACCACATAGGCGAGACGGATGCGATCCAGCATATTGCCCCATGCTCCTGCCAAAATGGCAATGGCAATAAGACGGATGGGCCAGAATTTCGGCTCCTCTGACATATGTCGGAACAGATAAATAACCCCTGCAAAGACCAGTATGCCTATGATCAGGAAAAAGGTCTGCTGTCCCTGCATCATACCGAATGCTGCACCGCGGTTTTCCAGATAATGCAGTTCAAAAACACCCGGCAAAATCACAAAGGGATCCTGATCTTTTAAAAAGAGGACTGCCAGATATTTGGTAAACTGGTCGAAAATCACAAGCAGAACTGTAAGCCCGGCAATTCCGGCCGGCTTTTTGAGAAAATTATTCATCTTTGCCATCCTCCAGAATATAACGGACTGCGTCAAGTATTTCATCATCGGTAACATCTTTGGTCACATATGCTTCGCCGATACGGGAGAGTAGAACAAATTTGATCTTTCCGGCATCCATTTTTTTATCATGTTTAGTCGCTGACAGGATCTTTTCTGCATCCAATCCCTCAGTGCAGACTGGAAGCTGATAAGATTTCAGCACTTTTCGGATATCCTTAAGTTCCGATTCCGTGAGCTTTCCACGTTTTTCAGAAAGATAAGCTGCAGCCATACATCCGATAGCAACACATTCTCCATGACTCAATGTGAAGTTTTTCAACTTTTCCACTGCATGCCCGATCGTATGTCCGAAATTCAGCCATGCGCGAATCCCTTGTTCCGTGGGATCTTCCTCTACTACATGACGTTTAATACGGCAGCTTCCCTCCACCATGGTGAGGAGAGCTTCATACTGTTTGTCCATGACTTCCTGATAATGCTCTGTCAGCCAGCTGTAATAGGCAGGATCCTGAATCAGTCCGTGTTTGATGATCTCTCCCATTCCGGAAGCAAACTGGCGGTCCGGAAGACTTCTTAAAAGATTCAGATTCATATAGACCAGACGCGGCATATGAAATGCACCCACCATATTTTTATAGGCATCAAAATCGACACCGGTTTTTCCACCGATGCTGGAATCTACCTGAGATAACAGGGTTGTTGGAACCTGAATGAAATCAATTCCCCGCAGATAGGTTGCTGCTGTGAATCCGGTCAGATCACCGACAACACCGCCGCCAAAAGCAACCAGCATGTCTTTTCGGTCAAATTTTTCCAGAATCAGATGTTCATACAGATTTCTTACCGTATCCAGTGTTTTATGCTCTTCCCCTGCCGGAAATACATAAGAAGTCACCTTCCCACAGATGCCGGACAGAACATCCTTCAGCTGTGTTCCATATAGTGTATCTACATTGGAATCTGACACAATGCAGAGTTTCCGCCCAGAGACATGCAGCTGCTCCAGTGCTTCCGGAAGTTTTTGAAAATCCGGCTCCAACCAGATAGAATAGCTGTAGTTTCCATCTTTTTTTACATCGAGAATCTTATCTTTTTGGTCCATAATCAAGTCTCTCCTCATCAAAAAAGGCATCGGACGGTAAAATCATCTGATGCCCTGATTTCTTTTTCTAAACTAGATAGACGGAACATCAAATGCTCCGGCCATGATCTCCTGAAAATCTCCAGCCAGATCTACATTCTTGGGAGTTACGATAAATATGTAGTTGGAAACCTTACGAAGATTTCCTCCGATGGCATAACAGGAACCGGAAGTGAAATCGATGATTCTCTGTGCGACTTCCACATCCAGTCCTTCAAAGTTCAGTACCACCGTACAATTTGAAAGCAGTGTATCCGTAATCTCTCTGGATTCATCAAACTGTGTCGGTTTAAATACGCAGACTTCCATACCGTTGCCATTCTTTCTGGAACGCATCGGAGTGATTCTTGCCTGAGGTTTCTGTTTTGCCGGTTTGTCGTTTTCTACCACATCGTCAGTAAGGTCATAATCATAGTCTTTATCTTTTTTCTTGAAGATACCGCCCTTTTTCGGACGATCCTCTTCGTAATCATCATCGAAATCGTCGTCATCATCATATTCGTATTCATTTCCGAGATGCATGGTGTCCATAATCTTATCAAATATACTCATATCCGAATTCAATCTCCTTTATATAGAGTAGTCTCTCTCACCAAAGATACCGGTTCCTACGCGTACCATTGTAGCTCCCTCTTCAACAGCAACTTCATAGTCTCCTGTCATACCCATAGAGAGGACATCCATATGAACATTATCAATGTTTTTCATTTTGATGTCAACAGCTAATTTCTTTAATGCACGAAAAACAGGACGATTTTGCTCTGGATTTTCTACATATGGTGCAATTGTCATAAGACCTTGAATGTGAATTCCGGGGAGAACAGCAATCTGACGGACAAGTTCTTCCGTGTCGGCAACAGAAACTCCGAATTTGCTCTCCTCTTCTGCCACATTGACTTCAATCAGAATATTTTCCTCAGTTTCTTTTTTTACCGCTTCCTTACTGATCTCCTCAGCCAGACGAAGAGAATCTACAGAATGGATCAGATCCACTTTGCCGATAATATATTTTACTTTATTTCTCTGAAGATGCCCTATCAGATGCCAGTGAAGATCTTTGGGAAGCAGTTCATATTTATCGCACAGCTCCTGTACCTTGTTTTCACCGAATACATTCGCACCTGCAGCCATGGCTTCCTGTATCATCGCTACCGGTTTGGTTTTACTGACAGCAATCAGTGTCACTTCATTTCTGTCTCTTCCGGCACGTGCACATGCTTCCTGTACCTTTTTATCTACCATTCTGTAATTTTCTGCTACCATTTTTATTCACTCCTTATTGTATGATTTGATCCTCACTTACCGTAGAACCATTCAGCACAATGCGGTCATAGACTGTCAGACCGTAGCTGGTTCCTTCTTCCACCAAGGTGTATTCTTCGTTTTGTGCAAGAATGCTGATCTGGCGGAACTGTGTGTACCCTTTATTAATATTATAAACGCCCTGTAAAGACCCTTTTTGTCCCACTGCAAATTTATCAGAGCTGTCTTCTTTCAACAGATAGGTCCCCGCCGTCAGCTTCAGCTCACCAGTCGTATAATCTGTCTCCATGGGATCCAGATAATAGTAGTCATCATCTTCGTAATAGATTGTCATATTCAGACTGTCAGCACCTGCCGTTCCGTCATCACTGTATACTTCCTTCAGAAAGCTCTTGCTGTTATTCTCTTCGTTGACAATCGCATAATCCTTCGGAATCAGATAGAATTCCTTTTCCACAATGGAAGTATTCGGTATTTTTAATCCCTGTTTGTCATCTACAAGGAATTTGACATCAATATATCGAAGATCCGCAAACCGAACCATGGAATTATTAAAGTCCAATCTGGCGCAGGAAGTCGCACCTACCTGAATGACGGAGAAAGAAGCCCATGCCGTTGTATGGTCACGCAGAAATTCCACCTGCATGTAACTGGTTCCGTCTGCCTGATAACGGCTTGCTTCTTCTTCTGTCAGCGGGACAATCAGACTCCATTTTTCAGACTGGGCAAGCTTATAGATATTTTCGCCGGACTGCACCAGTTCTTTTTTCAGATCTGTCTTCTCATAGGAAACTTTATTAATCATATCTTCCGTCAGAGAATCTATCGATACATCTTCATAACCATCCGTATAGTATTCCAGAATACCGATTCCTCCGGAATAGACTTTGGTAAACATGGAATCATCCCCTGCTGCTTCCATGCTGTCCAGCATATTCTGATTCAGAAGCTCCAGCACAGAACTTTCCATGGAAGATTTAAAACTATAGGCATCCTGAAACTGAAGGTTACTGTAATTATTCATATAACTGCTGATGTCATTTCGGATCATGGAAAAATTATCATCAGTCAGATCCACGCTTTCCGCATTCTCCTGAATCAATTGATTCACTTCACCTTTTTCATCTACCGTATAAATCAGCGACGATCCTGATACACGGTCTCCCGCACTGGCATAATAGCTGACGTATCCGGGAATCTCTGTCTGGTAGACCGTTTCCTGCCGGATAGCAAAACCGGTATAGGAATGATTGACTGACAGTGTTCCGGTATTTACTTCATATCCTGAAACATGGGTTGTTGTAAGTCCCATATAGCATACAATACAAAGGTAGACAGCTACCGCGCCGAAGAATACCTGATCGATGTTGATGGGTCTTCTGCTGTTTACTCTGACGATTTTTTTATGTCTTCCCGACATGAATAAACTTCCTCCTGTTTCTTATATGATAAAAAGCGGA
This sequence comes from Hominiventricola filiformis, assembly GCF_020686965.1. Lineage (NCBI taxonomy): Bacteria > Bacillati > Bacillota > Clostridia > Lachnospirales > Lachnospiraceae > Hominiventricola > Hominiventricola filiformis. Next base: position 75,775 of record NZ_JAJEPS010000006.1, read on the forward strand.
TGTCCTCTTTCGGGGCACCCGCTTTTGGTAGTTCCATCTATTTCAGACCTAAATCACCTGAGATCTGGCAAATTCTGGTAAATCTTCTTCGTTCATCGATACACTTAAAATCATATTAACTTTAAACTGCTCGCTGATCTTATTGAGCTGTTTCAGTGCATCAGAAATATCTTTTCCTTCCAGTCCGGAAATTTTCAGGAAACCGTCGAGATATATTTCCTGAAGATCATAATCCTGAGAGCAGATTCCGCATACAAATCCGAGGAACTGATCTGTATTCTGAATCGGATATTCCGATACATTGATAAGACGGACTTTGTTGTCCAGTTCATGCATGTTCTGAGAGGATTTGTCAAGATATACGATGTTGCCATCCACGTTTTTAATGGAATCATGTACATGATCCAGCATTTTCTTGGTCTTTCCTGCGCCCTTTACTCCTACAATTAATTGTACCATATCGGTGCCCTCCTTAGGTTACTATCTTGTTAGTAAGATTATACCATTCAAGAGGGCGAAATACAAGGATTAATTGTTCAAATTAGATAAAAAACTAAGCATTTCTTCATAGAGAATTGCACGTTCTTTACATCCAAGGATAATTGCCACATAACGCTGTCCCTGAGCATCTGTAAAAAGCTGTACGAGACAGGATCGGGCTGCTGTTGTAGTACCAGTTTTTCCACCTACTGCAGATACTCCTTCCGGTACCGCTGTATTTCCGGCGGTAAACTGATTGGTGCTTTTCCAGACAGCGGATACGGCAGTTCCATCAGCTGCCTGATAAGAAGCCTCATACTCTGGTGTCTGTAAGATTTCCATAAAATCATCATACTTCATAGCCGCCTGAAAGATTAGATAGAGATCATAGGCTGTCGTATAATGATTTTCATCCTGAAGACCATTGGCATTCACAAAATGGCTTCCAGTTGCGCCAAGCGCCTGTGCTTTTTCATTCATCATGGCAGCAAACTGATCCACGCTTCCACCGACTGCTTCCGCAATTACATTGGCCGCATCATTTGCAGATGGCAAAAGAAGGGCATACAAAAGCTGCCGAACTGTCAGAGAATCTCCAGCTTTCAGTTTCGCTGTTGATACACCATTCTCATGGAATGTGATGGCTTCCTGACTGACAGTCACCTGCGAATCAAGATTTCCGTGTTCCAAAGCAAGGAGAGCTGTCATAAGTTTTGTTGTACTGGCCGGGTATAACCGGTCATAGATATTTTTCGCGTAGAGTACCTCTCTGGTATCCACATTAAAGAAAAGAGCCGCATAGGACTCTGACGTATCTGCAGACACTGCTTCCACATCTCCATCTGTCACACACAGGTCTTTCGCAAAATAAGAAATATCCGTATCCGTATCGCCTGCCGTAATTCCGTATTCAAGCGAATCGGCTGTGAAAGAGTCAGAAAGTACTTCCGTCTTTCCACAGCCGGTCACCAGAGATGTACAGAGAATGCATGCCAGCATCGCTGCCGCTGTGCTGCATCTTCTATTTATACATTTCACGCCACTCCAGATCTCCTCTGTCCAGTGATTTAATCAAAAGTTCTGCCGTTGCCAGATTTGTGGCAATGGGAATATTGTGTACATCACAGAGATATACGACATTGTTTACGTCCGGCTCATGCTTCTTCGGCTGAATCGGATCACGAAGGAAAATGACCAGGTCAATCTGGTTATGCTCGATTTGGGCACCCAGCTGCTGTTCGCCGCCAAGATGGCCTGCCAGAAATTTATGAACTGACAGGTTGGCAACTTCCTCAATCAGGCGACCGGTTGTCCCGGTTGCATATAATTCATTTTTACAGAGAATTCCTCTGTATGCGATACAGAAATTCTGCATCAGAACTTTCTTTGCATCATGTGCAATTAATCCAATGTTCATGGTATCAGATACCCCCTGTTAATATTTTTTGGGCTGAAGCCCGATATTTAATACAATTCCTATCCCCATATAAAGCATAACCAAGGATGTCAGTCCATAACTGACAAACGGAAGCGGAACACCCGTATTTGGCATCAGCCCCGTAGCCACACAGACATTTGCAAAAGTCTGAAATGCGATTAATCCCCCAAAACCGCAGCATATCAACATGCCTTCATAGTCTCTTGCTTTGCTTCCAATCCACAGGCACTCCAGTACAATCAGAGCCAGAAGAATAATGACCGCCGCACAGCCAATAAACCCAAGTTCCTCTCCGGTTACCGCAAAAATAAAGTCTGTCTGCGGTTCCACAATGAAATTGCCGTTTTTTACAGAAGAAATATCTGTGTTATATAATCCTTTTCCATAGAGTTGTCCTGACCCGATGGCAATAATAGAATTCTGCTGTTGATAGGCGTTATCCGCGTATTTTGCCGGATCCAGCCATGCCATGATTCGTTTCAGCTGATAAGGATTTAAGATTTCCTGTCCCTCCTGCATGATCAGATTGATAAATATGATTGCAGAAGGAATCATAACTGCGAAAATACTTCCGATAATTTTATAGCTCAGACCTGCGGCAAAAATCAACACACAGAAAATGAACATAATCGTGATAGTTGCCGACAGATGCGGCTGTGATAATATCAGTGCAAGCGGAATTCCAAGCAATATAAGTGATGCCAGAATGACCCGAAAACTGTTCAGCTTTTCCCTGTATTTCGTAAAGAAATAAGCAAAAAATACAATCAGAGCCAGCTTGGTAAGCTCGGATGGCTGGAATCTTAAAAATCCAAGTTTCAACCATCGTTTCGCACCGTTTGATTCCTGTCCGATCAGATCGACAAGCAGGAGCAGCACCAGATTACCGGTATAAATAACCCAGGCAAAATTCAGTAAGATACGATAATCCATAAAGGTCAGTACAAGCATAGCAGCCGAACCAATGACAATCCCCATAATCTGCTGGTTCTGATACTCCTCCGCTGCACTGCCGACAACAAATACACTGAGAATGGAAATCGCATATACAAGCATTACCAACCGCAGTCTGAAATCCCTCAGTTTATATTGTCTGAACATATTTCACCTGATTTCTAACTTCTTTTTTTCATATCCCGAACCGGAATGTTTGCACAGAGAACAGGAACGGATCCGTTTCCGCCTTCCGACTCGGTCTGGGTGATCTGGATATCCAGACCCTCACTGTCAATATCCATGTATTTGGTGATCACCTTGATAATATCATTTTTGATTGCTTCCATGATTTCCGGAGAACAGTTTGCGCGGTCGGAAATAAGCAGAAGTTTTAAACGGTCTTTTGCTACTTCCCCTGAATTTTTCTTTCGAAAGAAATCCATGAATCCCATGATTATCCCCCCCTATTTGAATAATTTCTTCAGTTTCTCAAAAATACCTGTCCGGACTTTCAGATCCAGAAATGGTACTTCTTCACCCATAATACGCTTACAGATGTTCATGTAAGCCTGTCCTGCCAGAGAGGAATCACCAACACATGGCTCACCCTGATTGGTTGCAATGACGATATTCTCATCATCCGGAACTGCACCGATCATGTCAATAGCAAGAATCTCCACAACGTCATCCATGGACATCATGTTTCCGCTTTCTACCATATCCATACGGATTCTGTTGACGATCAGATCAATCTTACGGATTTCATTTGCTTCCAGAAGGCCGATGATTCGATCTGCATCACGAATCGCAGATACTTCTGGTGTAGTAACAATCAGTGCGCGGTCTGCTGCTGCAATAGCGTTCTTGAATCCCTGCTCAATACCGGCTGGGCAGTCCAGAAGTATGTAATCAAATTCTTCTCTCAATTCATCAATCAGCTTTACCATCTGCTCCGGGCTGACTGCGGTTTTATCGCGGGTCTGTGCGGAAGGAAGAAGGTAAAGATTCGGATAACGCTTGTCTTTGATCAGCGCCTGTTTGATTCTGCAGTTTCCTTCTACTACATCAACCAGATTGTAGACGATCCGGTTCTCCAGTCCCATAACAACATCAAGGTTACGAAGTCCGATATCCGTATCAATCATGACTACTTTCTGATTCAATTTTGCCAGTCCGGTACCTACATTGGCTGTCGTTGTTGTTTTTCCAACGCCGCCTTTTCCCGATGTAATAACAATTACTTCACTCATTTTGCATCCTCCAATATTTTATATCTATAACCCGGCCTGGTATCAGATCCGGATGTCGTTAATAACCTCCTTGGTAAGCGGCTCCATATAGATATTGCCATTTTCCGTGTAGGCGATCATGGGACCTGTCACATTTTTCATAGACGGTCCGTCTGCAGAACGTGCAATACAGTCTGCAATCCGAATCTGCATAGGATTCATATTCAATGCTGCTACAAAAGAAGCTTCATTACCGGTAGCCCCGGCATGAATCGTTCCCTTCAGTGCTCCCAGAACTACAACATTCCCCTTGGAAACAACGGTAGCTCCCGGATTCACATCACCAAGAATAATGATGCTTGTCTCTGATTCCAGAACCTGTCCGGATCGAAGCGTCCCTTTATAAAATCTGCCATCACTGGAAGCCTGCTGTTGCTGCCGTTCCTCCAGAACACGTTTCATATATGCTTCTTTTAATGCATCCTGCTCCAGTATACAGAGAATCTCCAGGCCTGAAGACTCCTGAATCACACGGATTACATCCATCTGTTCTTCCTGGCTTAAAATACGTCCCTCAAAGGCAATCGCCATCTGGGCATCTTTGAAAAATTTGGAAGATGCTTTGAATTTCTCTCCAATATCTTTCAACAGTTCAGAAAACTCCGTATCCTTATCCAGAAACAGCGTAATACCATATTTATTGCTTTTGATCACAACTGTCTGCTGATTCATTACTTTCTCCCTAGTCATTAATTACTTCTGATGTTGCCTGCGAAGCACCGCCATTAAACAGATCCTCTTTACCTTCCAGATTAAAATAATACTTGAAGATATCAGATGCCATAGCTGCTGCATTTGCGGAAGTATAACCGTTGGCAATTCGAATAGCAAGAGCAATCTGCGGATTTTCATATGGTGCATAACCCATGAAAAGTGCATGGTTGGGATGACTCTTTGACTGCTGTGCCGTACCGGTCTTTCCTGCAATGGTCAAATCCAGTCCGTCGAAAGCCTTGGTATTCAGGGCTACCTGATGCAAGCCTTCCTGGATAGTATTCCAGTCAACATCTGCAATTTCCATTTTATTATATACTGACGAAGGATAATCTTCAATAGTGTTTCCTTCAGAATCTGTCAATTTATCCAACAACGTCAGGTTGTAAACAGTTCCTCTGTTTGCAATAGTACCAACATATCTTGCAAGCTGAGAAACGGTAAATAACGCGTTACCCTGTCCGATCGCAGAACGAATTCCGTCCTGTGAGGACAGCTGCGGGTCACTCTCTGAAAGTTCGATTCCAGATTTTGCATTCAATCCAAACTCTGTTGCATATTTGGCAAGAAGAGACAGTGCTTTTTCGGAAGAGTAACCGGTTGATCTTCCGCCGCCCAACCGGAATCCTACTTCATAAAAATAATAGTTACAGGAAACACGGATTGCATCTACCATATTAATATTTCCATGACTTCCATGATACTGGTTATAAATCCAGCAGGTCGGAGAACCATAGGCATCTGTGAAGACACCTGTCGCATGAATAATCTCAGATGGCGAGATAACCCCCTCTTCCAGTCCAGCCACCGCGGTTACCGGTTTAAATGTAGATCCGGGAGCCGTCTGCTGCTGTGTTGCCTTGCTGTACAGCGGACTGGAATGATCCAGATTCAGAGATGCAAAATAAGCAGAATCCATGGTGTTGGTCAGCCGGTTATTGTCATATCCCGGATAAGACACACAGGCCAGCACTTCACCAGTATTCGGATCTGTAATCACGCATCCGGCACTGCACGGTTCCAGCGCAAGCTGAGCGGGTGTAATTTCCAGTTTTCCGATTTCATCGAGCATGAAATTATAGGCAGAGTAAGAACCATTCTGAAGTCTTCCAACCGTCTCCTCATCATACTCCAGAACTCCCTGTTCATACAAGAGTAAACAAATCTCTTTTCCCGTCACAATATCGTCGAGAAGCATATATTTATACAGCATAGTCTGAAAATCGACATCATTTTCCAGCTCTGTCGAAATATAATCAACAACTACCTGATAAATTTCCTCGGAGCTTAAATAAGATGCTTTTACATCCAGTCCTGAAACATCCACCCAGTTCATGGAAATGGCATATTCCAGATACTCCTTCAAACTGATGGTTTCATCCTGTGCCCATGCAATATAGGTAGGATCTTCCGTATTGACCGCACTCTTCATCAGCACCTGATGGCTTCCCATCAGAATATCCGATACGATATAGCTCATATAATTTTTCATATCAATGGAAAGATCAGTGTAAGCTGCCGGCTGATCCGACGTAAGCTCTGCCCGGATCCGGTCTATGGTAGAAGCACGTCTGCTTTCGAGACGGGTCTGAATGGATTTTTCAAGATCGGTTGCATCGTCCGCCGAAAAATGTGTAGTGTCTATAATATGATTGTCAATCAGCGCATAATAAACATCATATATCGGAATCAGAATATCCGCAGCAGAATGTCCTGCGGATTTATCATATGTTTTCATATTCCGAATCTTGGACACAAGAATACCAGCCACCCGTTGTTCCAGAACATCATAAGCTGCCTTTTGAAGATTTTTGTCAATGGTCAGATACAGGTCCTCTCCGGATTCCGGCGCCGTCTCACTCTCCGTTTCCAATACGTTTCCGACACTGTCCACGTAGATTGTACGCTGACCCTTTTTTCCTTGAAGACTTGTCTCCATATACTGTTCGATACCTGCTTTTCCCACGATATCGTTGGCCTCATAGTCTTCATTCTCTTCCTGCAGAGACTCCAGCTCATCCTGATCCGGTTTGCCGATATAACCGATAATATTGGCAAAATATTCGGCATCCGGATAGACACGCAGACTGTTCTGAGCAATATCCACGCCCTGCAGTTCACTCTGATTTTCCAGTATCTCAGCAACCGTCTCATCACTGACATCAGAAGCAATCGTGGTGGCCACATAACGTTTGTAACTGTTGGTGCTCATCTGGTACCGGACCGTGACCAGTTTCAGAATCTGCTCCGGCGTCAGATCTGTCGGGACATGATACTGTTTAATCTGATCTTCTGAATAAGCATCCGGTGAAATAAAATATTTTTTATTGCCGCAGAGATATTCCATCATCTGATCTGCGGTAGATACATACTCTTCCGGTTTATCTTCCAGCTCGGCAATTGTTTTGTATCCGTAAACATCTGCTTTAAAACGAAGAAGGGACGTTCCCTCCTGGGTATATGCATAATGTCCGTTCTGATAAATAATTCCAAAATCATTGATGGAGGAATCTCCATGAGATTCCATAATATCAATCACTTTCAAAATCGTCCGATTCAGAGTAGCCTGCTTCTCACGGGTTGTCTGATAGGTTCCGTTATCTTCAATGGTCACGGAATAAGAAAGCACATTGTCCGCAAGTACCTCTCCGTTTCTGTCAAAAATCCGGCCTCTGGTACTGGCAATGCTCACTTCTTTCCGTATCTTCATGGTAAAACTTTCCGCATACTGCTTTCCGTCAATAATCTGCAGCACAAAAACACGGCTCATCAGAATGCCGAAAAATCCGCAGAACAGAACCATCAGTACAAATATACGGGAAGTAATAAAACTTAAAAACGCTTCTTTCCAGTCGTCAAACAATGTCAATCCGCTCCTTAAGGTCTCGTTTTGGTTCCAGTTTCTGATCAATCATATAAATGGCCCTGTACAAAAATAAAGTTACAAGGATGGTGTATAGAAGTTCCGGAAGGATAATTCTTCTGAAATAATAGAAAAAATCAAACCGGCTGCGCATAAGGAACATAATACCGTACGTTCCCAGTCCGTAGACCAGTTCACTGGCTGAGATCAGCGCAAGAGGCAGTTTGATATCTTCTCCGTAAAATATCTGATTGAAATATCCATTGGCATAGCCAATATAGGAATACAAGAGGGCGTGCATTCCCAGAAGCCGCCCGAAAAAGATGTCTTCCAACAGTCCGCAGAAAAATCCGACTGCCATTCCCTCCTTCTTGCCCTTCATAAATCCATAGGCAGAGGTGAGGATAATCAGAAGATTCGGACTGATAGAAGCAATAGAAAGGCTCTGAAATACCGTGCTCTGAAGGAGAAAGCATACCAGAATCATGAGTACAATTACGATCTTACGTTTCATGTCAGTTTCCTCCCTGCTATTCTGCGGAATTCAGGTCATCTGTATTTACCTGCTGTTTTAAATCCGTAATGACCAGTACTGTGCTCAGGTGCTCAAAATCCACTGCCGGAGTCAGACTTCCTGATTTAGTCAGGTTGTTTGCATCAGTGGAAAGTTCATTGACATATCCAATCAGGATACCTTCATGATACTTTGCACTGGCATAGGAAGTGACAACTTTGTCACCCTGTACTACTTCGTCATCTTCATCGCGAAGCTGATTAAGCTGCAACGTTCCCTCGGTAATCATCTGCAGATCTCCTCTCACGTAACAGAGATCTGAGTTTTTCAGAATCATGGCACTGACATTACTCATATCATCAATGATGGAACGTACCTGTGCCCAGTCAGGTCCGACTTTTGTCACAATACCAACCAAACCTCCGCCTGCGATTACATTCATGTCTACCTGAATTCCATCATCCGTTCCTTTGTCTATGATAAACATATGAAACCAGTTTCCGGAATCCTTCCCGATAACATTGGCTGCAATCTTGTTCAGGCTGGAATAATCCTTATCCAGCTGGTAGAGATTTTTCAGCTCCTCCAGCTCATAACGTTCCTGCAACAGTGCATTATTTTCAAGAGTCAGCTCAGCCACCTGTTCCTGCAGTGCCTGATTTTCACTGCGAACTTTTTTCAGGTCCTCCAGATTATCAGCCTTATCTCTGGCCCATCCGCCAACCGCATTCATTCCCTTCTGAACAGGAATCAGCACATATCCGGAGACCACATTCAGCGGGCCTCCGTCAAAGTTAGTCAGGAAGGATAGAGACATGGTTCCGATACATAGAACCGTGACTGCAAACAAAATATATTTACTTGGAATCGTCGTACGGTTTTTTCTTCTCATCGTCTCCGGCTCCAGTCTTTATTCATATTTCTGCTCCTTGGTTACAAAAGCGAGGGAACGGAAATCACGCTCATTGATTACGCGGGACAGTCCTTTAACCACGCTCAGTTCCGGTTCTGGATCAACGGTCACACGGATACCGGATTTTTCCTGAAGGAGCTCATCCATCTTACGGATTCTTGCAGAACCGCCGGTCAAATAGATACCGTTCTGGATAATATCCACGCCCAGCTCCGGTGGTGTTCTCTCCAGAATGGTTTTAACAGCATCAACGATCACGCCCAGCTGCTCTTTGATTGCATCATATACAAAGGACGCGGAAATTTCCAGCATCTGCGGAAGTCCCACTACCATGTTGCGCCCACAAATCTTCATCGTCGCCTCTTCCGGATTGATGGCATAGGCCAGTTCTTTCTTGATAGATTCTGCTGTCTTGCTTCCAATGAAGAAGTTATGTTCTTTACGGATTGCACTTTGAATTGCATCATCAATGGAGCGTCCTCCTGTCTGGATCAGGCGACTGATAACGATTCCACCCAGGGAAAGGACGGAAATCTCCGTTGTTTCTGCACCGATATCCACGATTAACACACCCTGTGCTTCTTTTACATTGATTCCAAGTCCAAGACCTGCTGCTACCGGTTTGTCTACCAGATAAACAGTCTTCGGCTTCATACTGGAATCCTGAATCAGGGTTGTAAAAATACGCTCCTGCATATCCGTCGGGAGTGCAACGAAATACTCTGCTCCCTTCAACTGTCCTTTTGTGGAACTCTCCAGAAAACGTTTCAGGAACGTCTGCATATTGCTGATACTTGCAAGATTTCCATAGGACATTGGGCTGGACACCTGAATATTGGCCGGAGCCTTTTCATACATGGCATATGCCTCATCTCCGTATGCGAGCATCTCTTTTTTGTCCTGTACTGCCACCATATTGTGCTGCATCAGACAGCTGTCCTGTTCTTTATGATAAATTTTCAGATGGTAAGAACCAAAATCGCAGCCAAAACAATGATTATTCATGGTATATTCCTTCTTTCTTCTAAGTTATAGGTAGTGTTCCTCCCGGAGACTCACATAAGCATGTTCTCCGATAATAATATGGTCTGTCAGAGCAATCCCAAGAAGCTGTCCTGCTTCTTTTATGCGTCTGGTTACATTCAGATCTTCCGGGCTGGGACTGGCATCGCCGCTTGGATGATTGTGAAGCAGTATAATCTGCACTGCCCTTGAAGCCAACGCCTCCACAAAAATTTCCCGCGGTGAAATCACCGATGCATTCACTGTCCCTTTGAACATATATCGCTCTTTGATCAGTCTGCCTCGTTGATTGAGCATGAGAAGCAACAGGACTTCCTGTTCCTCATGCCGCAGATCTTCCATATAATAATTTGCCACCGCTGATGGCGATGTAAAATGAGTGCCTTCTCCGGCTTCTTCTCTAGCCATTCTTCTGGCAATTTCCAGAAGGCATTTCAGCTGAACGGCCTTCACTTTTCCGATGCCTTTTACTTTGGAAAGTTCATCAAGACTCAGTCTTCGAATTCCCGTAAAGCCTTCTCTCTCCGGAACCAGCTTTAAGAGATCTCCGGCCAGTTCCAGCACATTTCTTCCTTTTGCACCGGTTCTTAAAATCACCGCCAGAAGATCCCTGTTTGACAATGACTGCACTCCATGACGGATGCACCGTTCATAAGGTCTGTCTTCCTGCGGCAGACTGCTGAAATTTTCATTCATGGTAATACCTCCGTTAAGTTTGTCTCTCTCCAGACACCCCGAAGGTTACCTTGTTAGTATGTCCTTATATCCAGCGGTAAATCAGAATTGCCAGAACTATTCCAATGATGCTGGCAATGGTAATCTTAATGGTCAGTCCAAAGGTCAGCACAACCAGTCCAAGTGACAGTACCAGCGGGTTTTCAAGTCCGAAGGCTTGTCCGTAATTCAGCCAGCTAAGACCGGAAACATTGGCTGCCAGACTTCCAATAAAGCCTCCCAGTACCACTCCTGCCAGTACAAGCAAAAGCAGTGTCCAGCCATTTTTCGCACCTCTCATATGTATACTACCTCCAAATACCGATTCAGTTAATCATAACACGGCACATATTTTTTTGCAATTGCTTCTGCAATCTTTAGTCCATCCATAGCTGCGGAGGTGATACCTCCTGCATAACCGGCACCTTCTCCGCATGGATAAAGTCCTGATAATTCGCTTTCAAACTCTGTATTTCTTATAATGCGAACCGGAGAAGAAGTCCGGCTCTCCACACCGGATAACACCGCATCTGATCTGGAAAATCCATGGATCAGAGCTTCGCATCCTTTGATTCCTTCTTCCAGTGCCGATGATAACTCCTGCGGAAAAATCGTCCGTACATTGGACAGTTCATATTGTCCCTTGATGCAGGGTTCTACCTCCCCAAGCATGGTACTTGGCACATTCCTGCAAAAATCTCCAAATAACTGAACCGGCACCTTACCGTCACATAATCCATAAGCTGCCTTTTCCAGCTTTCGCTGAAATTCCACACCAGCCAGCACATCTGTCCCCGGAAAATCATCCGGTGTCACCGTAACAATCATGGCACTGTTGGCATTCCGGCTGTCTCTCGCCTGATAGCTCATACCATTTACTGCCAGGTGTCCTTCTTCGGAAGAAGCGTTGACCACCCATCCCCCCGGACACATACAGAAAGAATAGACACCTCTTCCCCCTCCGGTCTGCCGCGTCACTTTGTAAGCAGCTGCAGGCAATATTGCCGGATAGTCTTTTCCATATTGACTTTCATTGATCATATGCTGAGGATGTTCCATGCGGACTCCCACCGCAAAAGATTTTGCCTGCATAGGTATGCCTTTTTCCTTTAGCATGGAGAACGTATCTCTTGCACTGTGGCCAATGGCAAGCACCACCACGTCAGTCCGCAATTCCTGTTCTTCCACCCTATCGGCTGTCTGGCGCTGCTCATAAGACACGCCCCGGATCTTTCCGCGATCTGTCGTCAGAAGATCGGTGACCCGGCAGCCAAACCTCACTTCTCCTCCTAAATCTTCTATCTCTTTTCGCATCCGGGTTACAATCCCAATAAGCTGATCTGTTCCCAGATGGGGTTTATTTTCATATAAAATTTCTTCCGGTGCGCCTGCTTCCACAAAAAGTTCCAGTACCTTCCGGTTTCTTCCAACCGGATCTTTAACCATCGTATTGAGCTTTCCATCAGAAAAAGTTCCGGCACCGCCTTCTCCAAACTGTACATTAGATGTAGGATTCAATTTCCCGGTAAGCCAGAAAGTCTCCACCGTTCTGGCACGATCTTCCGCCCGTTCGCCCCGTTCCAGAATAATGGGAGCATAGCCATTTCTTGCCAGCATCAGTCCGCAGAACAATCCCGCCGGTCCAGCTCCGATAATCACCGGACGTCGGTTAAGCGGATTCTCTCCGTGAGCAGGAAACTGATACCAGGTTCTTACCGCTTTGCTCACCTGCTTCGGACAGTGTTTGAGCACAGATGGCTCTCTTTTCACTTCCACATCCACCAGATAGACGTACTTTAACTCACCGCCCCTGGCATCCAGAGATTTCCGTATGATCTCATAACGAATCAGGTCTTCCGGCCGAATCCGCAATATCTTTATCATTTTCGCTTTTAAATCCTCCGGCGTATGTATCACCGGAAGCTTCAGCTGTTGAATTCTAAGCATCTGCTACTCCTCACTTCCTGCAGCATTTCCTGCAAGATAACCGCTGGTCCACGCCCACTGAAGATTGTAACCGCCGCAGGCTCCATCCACGTCCAGAAGTTCGCCACACAGGTAAAGTCCCGGTACTTTTGCCGATTCCATGGAACAGTTCTTCAACTCTGCAAGCGGCACTCCGCCTGTACACACCTGCGCCTGCTCATAACTGCGGCATCTGGTAATATGGAAGGTAAATTTTTTGATCTGACCAATCAAATGGTTCCAGTCCGCTTCTTTCCACTCCCGGCTTTTCTTCTTCATGGAAATACCGGCCCGTTTCAAAATCACATCTGATAATTTTTCCGGGAACATGCCAAGCAGCACATCCGTGCCCGACCGTTCTCCGATAAATTCTGCCTTGTCTTTTAAGATTTCTTCCAGTTCCTCTGCCGTATGCTCCGGGCAAAGATCCAATGTCACCTGACAGCTGCCGCCATGTTCCAGTGCACGTGCTGCATATCGGCTCAGCTGAAATACAGGGATTCCGGACAGCCCATAGGCAGCAAACTGAATCTCTCCCTCCTCCTCATATACAGCATGTCCCGGTTCTGTGATCAACGTAGCTTTTGCATCGGTGCGTACCCCGGTCAGTTTTCCACAGTCTTTCTCTGACGCGCAGAGTCCTGTCAAAGCAGGAAGCGGTGTTACGACAGAGTGGCCGAAACTTTCCGCAAAACGGTAGCCGTCTCCCACGGTTCCCGTCTCCGGTGCTGCTTTGGAACCACAGGCAAGAATCAATGCATCTCCCTCATAGGTCCATCCTTCTGTCACTACCTGAAACTGTCCATCCTTCTTATGAACTTCCAGCACCTCTGTATTGCAAGCCAGCTTCACACCCTGCCGCAGTGCTTCCAGCCGCAGCACTTCCGCAATAGAAGCAGCCTGTCCACTGGCCGGATAAAGATACCCGTTTCTGTCTTTTACCCGAATTCCAAGTTTTTCAAAGAAACGCACCGTATCGCCCATGGAAAATTGCGACAACGCTTCTCTGACAAATTCCGGTGCCTCACTCCGGTAATGTTCCAGTTTCTGATCTTTATTAGTAAAATTACATCGGCCATTTCCTGTCACCAGCAGTTTTTTCCCGGTCTGCTTATTCTTTTCCAGAAGCGTCACCTTCGCGCCCTGCTCCGCTGCCGCAATGGCTGCCATCAGGCCGGAAGCACCACCTCCGATAATCAATACTTTCTTCACCGCTTATCTCCCCTGCTTCAGAATCTCATCAATCCGTTCCCGCACTGGCTGCAGCTCTCCCATTTCTTCTGCTGCAGCTTCCATTCCGGCTTCTGCCTCTTTTGCAAGCACCTGCTCCCCGGATGCCAGATACCGCATTCTCTGCCAGGCAGCTTCGTAGTATTTTGCCACGCCGTAGCATTCCTTCAGTTCCTCATCCGGTTCGACGCCATTGGCTTCATTTTCATAATAATATTCTACACATTTTTGGTATTCCTGATCCTGTATCCGTCTTAAAAATGCGGATGTTCTGTGACCGGTTTCCATAAACGGAAAGGTAAACCCTGCAATGGCAATGAGCTCAATAGTCAGAATCACCGCCAGAAATACAACCATAAGGTCCATAAAAAACAGAACCGGCTTTCTCATGCTTTCTTTCATTCCAGCCCATACCTCTCTCTCAACAGTTTGCTGATTCTTGCAGAAGTCATGCCGTCCAGTTCAGAAATCTCTTCGTCTGTCAGGGGAATCATCTCTTTCAGTACTTCCGCCATCCGCTGCCGCATGGTTTCAAAAACTTCCGGATTATCTGCATTCTCTGCATCTTCATAGGTTTCCCGATAAAACGCCGCCAGTGTATCTGCAAAATATGTAATATTTCCATCATATATCCTATCAAGAGAAATCTCCACATTTTGGGCCAGATCTTCCGCTGCTTTCTCCGTCACATCATAACGCCAGGCACACCACAGAATGGGATACCAGGATGCAAACTTTCCGGATTCGCTGTCCGTCAGATGGTAATATTCCCCATACTCAAACAAATCTCCATAAGCCCCTTTGTCCAGATAAGTTTCCATCTGGCTGCAGGTTTTCTCGTAATTCCTGCCCGCCTTCCATCTTCTGGAAACTTTCTCCACGTACCCGGAACTGACCTCTGCCACCAAAAACATGCCCAACAGTACAATAAACACCAGAACTCCCAGCACCGCTCTTTTATGGGAACGCAGTTCAAAATGCCGGGTTTTCTTCCAGACGTCCGCTTTGGTTTTCTCGTATTCTTTTTGAAATTTCCGCATGTCTTTGTCATGCTGCGTTGTATTATTGCTCATTGAGAATACTTTCCTTTAACTGTTGGTTGTTTTTCTGCTCCTCATAATTACTGTACTGAAATATAAGAAATGCCGCCAACAGTACGACTACCATCGTGACTGCCACCAGCCGCACCATATGCATCCATGCGCTTCCAAATGAGCGCTGTCTCTTACCGTTCATGTTTTTCCTCCAGCAAAAGCAGAACCTCTTCATCTGTCATGGTTGGCAACTCTGCTAATTCCTCGTCTGTCAGTCCAAAGCATATTTTCAAGGACAGTTCCAGGTCTTTCTGGATATTTCGAAGATCCGTTTCCGTTTTCTCACGGTCAATCACATCTTTTGCCACCGCACAGAGGGAGTCCGTATCATAAAATTCCGGAAGCAACCCGCCGATGGTCTCCAGATGATCATTCTGTTCATAAATACTGTCTGCCGCCAGATACCCGTTTAGATGCTCTTTGATAAAGCGTCCAATTTCAATACATTTGGTCTGGGGCTGCCAGGGCAGAAACGGTCCCGAGGTCCAGCCAGTCAGATTGTAGGATTTGCAGTACGCAAAATACTGCTCATATTTTCCAGCCGCCAGATACTGGTCCATCTGCTCAGATACCGAAGTAAAGTCGGCCACAGCTGCATCCTGCTTCTTATAATAAGAATGGTCATCCGCAAGAAACGTGACAAATAAAAGACCAAAAACCAGTACGCCAAGTACCACAAGTGTGATACCTCTGGTCATCCAGTCGTAGGACAGTTTCCAGACTCTTTTTACCTTCTGGCTGGTTTCCGCATAATCCTGCTCATAATATTGTTTGTCTTTTGCATAGCGTTCTGCCCGCGGATTCGGCTTCCCACAATAGGGGCAGACCGCATCCGTCAGCTGCAGATTAGCGCCGCAGTATTTACATTTCATATTTATTTACGCTTCCAGCTTTGCAATTCCTGCATTTTTCAGTTTCTGTAAAGACATAAGAATGCCGAACTTGGCATGCTCCCAGGTAAGCCCTCCCTGGAAATAAACGGCATAAGGCGGTTTGATAGGACCGTCTGCTGAAAGCTCAATGGAAGAGCCCTGCACGAATGCGCCTGCTGCCATGATAACATCACTGTCATATCCCGGCATTGCCCACGGTTCCGGCTCCACATAACTGTCTACCGGGGCTGCTGCCTGAATTCCCTTACAGAATTCAATGACACCTTCCGGTTTTCCAAAAGTGATGGCCTGAATAATATCGTGACGGCTCTCGGTACCATTTGGCAGTACATCAAATCCCAGTTTTTCATAGACATTAGCGGCAAAAATAGCACCTTTCAGTGCACCGGCCGTTACCGTCGGAGCCAGGAAAAATCCCTGATAGAAGGACTGCATGACGCCAAGGGTCGCACCTACTTCTTTTCCAAGACCCGGAGAAGTCAGGCGGTATGCACAGTTCTCTACATATGCCTCTTTTCCTACAATATAACCACCGATGGGAGCCAGTCCGCCGCCCGGATTTTTAATCAGAGAACCAACACACAGATCTGCACCCACATCGGTCGGCTCGATCCGCTCCACAAACTCACCATAGCAGTTGTCTACCATGCAGATTACATCCGGTTTGATGGATTTGACAAATGCAATAACCTCGCCGATCTCCGTCACAGACAATGTCTTTCTGGTCTGATAACCTTTGGAACGCTGGATGTGTACCATTTTCGTTTTCTCGTTGATGGCTGCGCGGATGCCATCCAGATCAAAACTGCTGTCTGCTTTCAAATCCACCTGATGATAGGTGATTCCGTATTCTGCAAGACTTCCGTTACTGGGACGTATTCCAATGACTTCTTCCAGCGTATCATAGGGTTTTCCTGAAACCGCCAGAAGTTCATCACCAGGACGCAGGTTGGCAGCCAGGGCCACTGCCAGAGCGTGAGTACCGCAGGTGATCTGCGGACGCACCAACCCGGCTTCTGCATGGAACGTATCCGCATAGACGTCTTCCATTGTGTCTCTTCCGAGATCGTTGTAACCATATCCACTGGTGGCTGCAAAATGAATATCGCTGACGCGGTTCTTCTGCATGGCATGCAGAACCTTCAGCTGGTTATATTCTGCTGTCTCGTCAATGGCTGCGAAACGTTCCTTTAATTCCTCTGCAATTTTCTGTCCATAGGTATAGACATCGTTATCAATGCCCATTTTCTGATACATTTCATTTAAATTCATTTCAGTATTTCCTTCTCTCTTAATATTGTAAGCATTGCTTCGAGAATCTTCTCCTCGTCGTATGCATAATCCTGCTTATTCATCCAGATTACATCCTCTTCTCTCTTAAACCATGTAATCTGTCTCTTTGCAAAATGCCTGGTATCCCGTTTTAATATTTCTACGGCTTCCGGCAGCGTATAGGTACCGTCCAGATACTCCAGAATTTCCTTATATCCAAGCCCTTTCATGGACACCATCTCCTGATGACAGCCCATCTCTTTTAATCTCCGGACTTCTTCCAGCAGTCCTGCTTCCATCATCTGGTCAATACGCTGCTCAATCCGCCGATAGAGATGCTCACGCTCATCATTGAGCACGAAATAAGCGAAATTATAAGGTGACTGTCGTTCCCGCTGCTCTTCATTATGCTCAGAGATCTTTTTCCCGGTAAGCTTATAAAACTCCAGTGCACGGATCACCCGTTTTATATTATTTTCGTGAATGGCTTCCGCCGATTCCGGGTCAACTTTTTTCAGTTCTTCATGAAGCCAAGTACTTCCTTTCTCTTCTGCCAGCCGTTCCAGCTCTGCCCGGTAGGGACTTGCTTCATTTTCCGTAAAGTCAATGTCCCGTACCACGGCCTGAATATAGAATCCGGTTCCTCCCACCAGGATCGGAATATGTCCCCGGCTTCGGATCTCCTTTATGGCCGATTTTGCCATCTCCTGAAACCGGACCACATGGAACTCTTCAAAAGGTTCCAGTTCGTCCACCAAGTAATGGCGGACGCCATCCATTTCTTTGGGCATGATCTTGGCAGAACCAATGTCCATGTGCTTATAGACCTGCATGGAATCTGCAGATATAATCTCTCCATTCACCGCCTTCGCCAGTGCAATGGAAAGCTTTGTCTTGCCGACCGCAGTTGGGCCGGTCAGTATGATTAACGGTTCTTTCAAAGAGAAGATCCCCCTTTTTCAAATAAATCCTGCAGAATGGCTTCTGCATCTTTGTCTCTGTAATACTCCTGATCCAAAAGTCCGCGTTCGTCCAAATACCAGGAGAAACGACCGGCTCTCTTGCCGGTAAAAGTGGTATATTTCCGGTATGACTTCCAGACGGCTTCATAGCGTTCCTTCCACGTCGGGCAGTAATGGCTCATATAGTGCTGCGCCAATTCCATCGCCTGACAAGTCGGATCATCACTTAAAGCCGATAGCTGCACACCTCCGCCCGGATGTCCGGTACGGCTGTCTGTTGGTGAGGAATGCAGGATCACCATACTCTGATCTGTGCATAACCCAAGACAGATCCAGACATGACCATTCATACTGAACAGGTCGCCCGGCTTAAAATCCCTGCAGCTGCTGATTTTCTGTGTCCAGGTTCCAAGCTTTCGCCCCTTCGCAAGCGTATACGCCATCTCCGTAGAAAAGATCACATAACCGGCTTTTCCTGATACCGTCTCCAGTGTATTATAAATAGCCCATCCTGCATATCCGGTACAGTCCGCACCGGCATATCCATATGCGTTCTGATTATGGGCAGGATTGTATTCTTTATACGTATAATCCGTACCCTGTTTCTGAAAAAATCGAATCCAACTGCCTGGAACTCCGATGGAACAGGCCTCTTTGGATGCCCCGGTATTTTCAAAATTCCAGCCGCCTCCATAAACATAGAGAACCGTTCCCACCGGCTGCATGGCGGTTGCCAGAAAATTTTTCAACGTCCGTTTTCCGGGTGTGCAGATGACAGGTATTTGACTTATCATTGTCATACTCACAGTTCTGCTGGTTTTTCTTTATTTTACGCAAACCGTCAGAATCCGTTTCTATACGATTCGTTTAAACTTCTTTTCCAACTCATATTTGCTCATGGAAATAATCGTTGGCCGTCCATGAGGACAGTTGTAAGGGTTTTCCAGAGACAACAATTCATCAATCAGCGCTTTTGCCTCCATGGCAGACATCTGATGATTGCCCTTTACCGCCGCCTTACAGGACATGGATGCCACTTTGTCCATCAGGGACTCAGAATTGCCGCTTCCCGTAATGTCAGAGAGGCTGTCCAGAAGTTCCATGAGAATCTCCCGTCTTGCCACTCCTGGCAGGTTAGCGGGTACCGCACGCACGGCATAGGCTTTCTCGCCGAATTCTTCGATCTCAAATCCCATCTCCGTAAAACAGCTGCGGTATTTGAGGAACAACTCTTCTTCCTGCATGCTCAGGTTCAGAATAATAGGCGGAGACAGCATCTGGGACTGGAAGGTCCGGTTCCTCAGATCTTTCATAAGACGCTCATATAGCACTTTCTCATGGGCTGCATGCTGATCAATAATATAAAGTTTTTCACCAAACTGCACTAACCAGTAGGTATCAAACAGCTGACCGATGATCACATGATGGACGGCGGCTTCTTTCGATAGCAGTTTGCCGTCAAAAAGGTCCAGCTGCTCCGGTTTCTGCGGAGGCTTCTCCTCCACAGATGTTTCTGGGGCAGTGGCTGACTGCTCAGGCACTGTCGATTGCGCGGTTTCAATGGTCTCCGTCTGCTCAGCCGCTGCAGGTGCTTCTGGCACCTTATAACGCTCCTCTACTCGCTTCCGCATCTGTTCCATAAAATATTCCAGATTCTTATTCTGGGGTTTGACCGGCTCCTTCTGTGGTTCCGGTGTGGTCCACATCTTTTCCAGCGGCACTTTCTGTCCCGGCTTCTGGTACGACGGAATCGTCCGCTCTACGGATGCGGTCGGAACCGCTGCTGGCTTCTGGACCTGATAGGTACTCTCCGGCTCCCGCAGTGTCTGTACCGGAGGCACCTGTTGCGGCGCTTTTTCCGGCATAACCACCTGTTTCTTCGGTTCATCCAGCGTCACTTCCGGGATCAGTTCCCGGCCGGACAAAGCGTCCTTCGTCATCCGCTCCAACAGATCATAGACCAGGTTCTGGTTACTGAACCTCAGTTCCATCTTAGTCGGATGCACATTCACATCCAGCATCTTCCCATCCATGTGAATATCCAGGCACACAAAGGGATACCGATGCTGCATCATAAAGGTTTTATAACCATCTTCAATGCCCTTTGCAATGATCTTACTCTTGACATAGCGGCCATTTACAAAATAATTTTCATAATTCCGGTTGCCTCTGGAAATCTCCGGTTTTCCAAGGAAGCCTCTCACATGAAGCGGTCCTTCCTCCCGGTCTACTTCAATCAGGCGCATGGCCACATCTCTTCCATAGAGATGATAGATCACATCTTTTAAGTTTCCATTCCCTGAAGTCTGAATCCGCATCTGCCCGCCGATAAGCACCTTGAATCCCACTTCCGGGTGGGACATGGCCAGATGGGTCATAAGCTCATGAATGGCCGAAGCCTCACTCATTTCACTCTTCAGGAATTTCTTCCTGGCCGGCGTATTGTAAAAAAGGTTCCGGATAATAAAGGTGGTTCCGTCAGGCGCACCGATCTCCTCCAGGCTTTTCTGCACACCACCCTCGATACAGCAGCGGCTTCCCAGATCATTTTCCTTCGTCTTCGTAATCAGTTCCACCATGGCAACGGCAGAAATGCTGGACAACGCCTCACCACGGAATCCCAGAGAAGAAACCCCTAAAAGGTCGTCCGCACTCCGGATTTTACTGGTGGAATGCCGTAAAAATGCCACGGGAATATCGTCTTTTTCCATACCGCTTCCATTATCCGTAATCCGGATATATCCGATACCCCCCTCTTTAATCTCTACCGTGATCTGGGTAGCACCTGCGTCAATGGCATTTTCCACCAATTCTTTCACGACAGAGGCCGGACGTTCTACTACTTCTCCGGCTGCAATTTTATCAATGGTCTGTTGATCTAATACTGCAATTTTTCCCACGATCATTCTCCTATGTTACCAGCGGTTTTTCAGCTTATTCTGAAGCCGGTATAAAGTGTTCATGGCGTCCATGGGTGTCATATTGGAAATATCCAGTTCCTGCAGTTCCTTCACCACATCGTCATCTTTTACTGTATCAAACAGAGAAATCTGCTCCAGATCTACTTCGTCATAGGTCTTCGGCTTGGTCTTCTGCTTCGCCTTTGCCTGGCTTTCCTCAGCAATCGCTTTTGCCTTCACAGAAATATCCGCCTGGCTTAATTCCTCCACCAGTTCTTTGGCGCGGGAAATGACGCTTTCCGGCACACCTGCCAGCTTCGCTACTTGGATACCGTAGGATTTATCTGCACCGCCTTTGACAATTTTCCGTAAAAATACAATATCGTCACCTTTTTCCTTGACAGCAATACAGTAGTTATTCACACCTTCCATAGTGCCTTCCAGTTCAGTCAGTTCATGGTAATGGGTGGCAAACAGGGTCTTGGCCCCAAGTAATTTCTTATCTGCTATATGTTCAATGACCGCCCAGGCGATGGACAGTCCGTCAAAGGTGCTGGTTCCACGGCCGATTTCATCAAGAATCAGGAGGCTGTTAGAAGTGGCATTTCTTAAAATATTGGATACCTCGTTCATCTCCACCATAAAGGTACTCTGCCCGCTGGCCAGATCATCCGATGCACCCACGCGGGTAAAAATCCGATCTACAATACCGATATCTGCACTGTCTGCCGGAACAAAGCTTCCCACCTGAGCCATCAGCACAATGAGGGCGGTCTGTCTCATATAGGTAGATTTACCTGCCATGTTCGGTCCGGTAATAATGGAGATACGGTTGGCTCCGTTGTCCAGATAAGTATCATTGGAAATGAACATATCATTGGAGATCATATTCTCCACTACCGGATGACGGCCTCCGCGGATATCAATAACACCGCGGGTATTGATCTTCGGGCGCACATAACGGTTTTTATCTGCCACATAAGCAAGAGAAGTAAAGACATCAAGCTTCGCCACTGCCTTCGCTGTCTTCTGAATACGTAACACCTCAGAAGCAATCTGATCCCGCACTTCACAGAACAGCTGATACTCCAGGGCGGTCAGCTTCTCTTCCGCGCCCAGAATGGTATCTTCCAGTTCTTTTAATTCCGGCGTAATATACCGCTCTGCATTTGTCAGAGTCTGCTTGCGGATATAATCATCCGGCACCAGATCCTTATAAGAATTGGTTACTTCCAGATAATAACCAAATACCTTATTAAATTTGATCTTCATGTTCTTGATTCCGGTGCGTTCCCGCTCCTTCGTTTCGATCTGGGCAAGCCAGGTCTTTCCTTCTGTCTTGGCCGTACGATATTTATCTACATCCGTATTGTAACCGTCACGGATCATATTGCCGTCACGGATAGAAATGGGCGGTTCTTCCAGAATGGATTCTTCCACCAGCGTATGCAGATCTTCCAATGGATCCAGTTCTTCCAGAATCTCCTGCATCAGCGGACTTTTCAGTTCCGTGAGCAGAGTCCTGATCGAAGGCAGCATTTCCAGAGAAGCTTTAAATGCGATCAGATCTCTTGGATTGGCTGTCTGATAGCTGATTCTTCCTATCAGACGTTCTAAATCGTAAATCGGATTCAAATATTCTCGGAGTTCTTCGCGGGTAATCATCTGACTGTTCAGTTCCTCTATGGCTGTCAGACGTTTTTCAATCTCTTCCTTGTCAATCAGCGGCTGTTCCAGATAGCTTCGGAGTGTTCTGGCTCCCATAGCTGTCTTTGTTTTATCCAGTACCCAGAGAAGGGAACCTCGTTTCTGCTTCTCCCGCAGGGTCTCTACTAGTTCCAGATTTCTCCGGCTGGAGCTGTCGATAATCATATAATTGCCGGATACATAGGGCAGCAGTTTCGTTATATGAGCCAGGGACGTCTTCTGGGTCTCTGTAAGGTACCTCAGCAGCGCGCCGGCTGCGATCACTCCGCATCCAAAGTCCACCACACCCAGTCCTTCCAAAGACTTCACATGAAAATGCTCCAGCAGAGTGTTTTTGCAGAGTTCATCATCAAAATACCAGCTCTCCAGTGGGTACATCACCAGATTTAACCGTTCTTTTAAATCATCCAGCTCCACGCCGCTCATAAGAAGTGCCTCATTGCAGATTACTTCGCGTGGTGTGAATTTATAGAGCTCGTCCATAAGTTTTCTGGAAGAATCTACTTCCGTCACAAAATAATCACCGGTCGTTACATCCGCAAAGGAAATGCCAAACCGGTCACTCACATAGACAATACTCATAATATAGTTATTTTTTGACTCATCCAGTGCCTGGGCATTGAGATTCGTTCCCGGTGTCACCACACGGATCACTTCTCTCTTTACCAATCCTTTCGCAAGAGCCGGATCCTCCACCTGCTCACAGATGGCAACCTTGTAGCCTCTGGATACCAGTTTGCTCAAATATCCTTCTACCGCATGAAATGGTACTCCACACATAGGAGCACGTTCCTCCAGACCGCAGTTCTTTCCGGTCAGCGTCAGTTCCAGTTCCTTGGAGGCAATCTTTGCGTCATCAAAAAACATCTCGTAGAAATCTCCGAGACGATAAAACAAGATGCAGTCTTTATATTCTTCCTTGGTCTTCATGTACTGCTGCATCATTGGTGTCAAATTCTGTTTATCCATGAATTCTCCTTGGTATTTATCTATTTTCATATTTATCCAACGTTATTATATCCGCAAATCCTTCTGAACACAATTCTAAAATAAAAACTGCCACCGCAAAATTTCCGGTGGCAGGGGTTTTTGCATCATATTCTCAATAAATCCATATCTATCATCGTCACATCTTCCATCAAAATCCGACTTCCATCCATGAGAACAATGCTGTGCTCATAGTCGTCAAGCTTTTTTATATTTCCTGTCACGGTAACATATTCACCGCCCTCTTTGCAGTGATCCGGTATAAAGTAGGTGATACTGATTTTTGGATGCTCTTTCAAATGTTCGGAAATGAACTGTAATTTCTCATTTAAAGCCTGCCGTTCATATTCATCCAGCTCCACACGCTGATCTGTCAGTCTTGCTGTTTCTGCAATTGCAGCATCATAGCCTGTCAAAGCAGCAAATGGTGAAAACTGCGCCGCCCGGTCTTCCATGGACATCTGTGGATGTATTCTTGATACATGATGGGGAAGATGGATGATATCATCATATTCACTCACGCCTTATGCCCTCCGATCTGCTCATTTCGATTTTTGGCAGTTGCACCTTCCTGAAGACTCATTCCTTTCAGAATTGCATTTTTGCCAAATTTTTTCTTAATCGTAATTGTAGCTTCCTGTAATTTTCTTTCCCGGTCCAGTCTTAGTGCTTCCTGCTTTTCCTGCTCCTCTTCAGCCGCATAATCTGTAAATAAATCCAGCTGTTGATAGCTGTTGTTCTTCTGCTGAGCGGCTTTCTCCTCCACGATATTGTTTGCCGTAATATTCATTCTTCGGATCAGCAGATTCTTGTCCACAATACGGTCGTACAGAACAGAAGCCGCCTCTACCATCTTTTGCGTGGAAGAAGTAAAGCTTTCCAGATTCTCCGTTCCATGGGCATGTTTTGGAATCTGTCTTCCATAACGGTCCGTAACCACCTCACCTCGATATTTCTTTCTGCGTTCCGGATCTGTCAGATTTTCAATATCATAGCCAACAGTAATGACAATCTGATCAGTGACAAGACGCTTTTCAACCAGATCAAGAGAAAGAGCATCTGCCATCTCCCTTACTACAAGCTTTGCTTTTTCCGCATCATATGGACACTGCAGCACCTGACCGGAACCAAGACTGCTGCTCTCCGGCCGGTATGCCTTCACCGCTTCCACCGTACAGGGTTCCCATCCCCATGCATGGTCAATCAGAAGCTCTGCATTCTTTCCAAACAGCCGGTACAGTAACTCTTCATTCTGCTCCGAACAACGGGCTACGTCACCCATTGTATAAATGCCATAGGTTTCCAGTTTCTTTGCATATCCTCTGCCCACTCTCCAGAAGTCTGTAATCGGCCGGTGTGACCACAATTCTCTTCGGTAAGTCATTTCATCAAGAAATGCAATCCTGACTCCATTTTTATCGGAAGGAATATGCTTTGCCATGACATCCATGGCTACCTTACACAGATACAGGTTGGTTCCAATTCCTGCCGTGGCCGTAATCCCGGTTGTCTCCAGCACTTCCAAAATCATTTTCATGGCAAGATCACGAGGAGACATACGATAGGTCTGCAAATAGTCCGTCACATCCATAAATACCTCGTCTATGGAATAAACAATGATATCTTCCGGTGCAACATATTTCATATAAATCTCATAAATCCGGGTGCTGTATTCCATGTAATAGGCCATACGCGGAGGTGCAATGATAAAATCCAACTCTAGAGAGGGATCTTTTGACAATTCCGAATAAAAATGAGAAGAACCAGCGAACTCTCTGCCCCTCAGATTTCGCTTTCGGTCTGCATTGACTTCCTGGACTCTTTGCTTTACTTCAAACAGACGCGCCCGGCCGGGAATGTCGAATGATTTCAATGTAGGAGTCACTGCAAGACAAATGGTCTTATCCGTTCTGCTTTCATCCGCCACCACCAGATTCGTATCCAGCGGATCCAGTCCCCGATCCCGGCACTCCACCGAGGCATAGAATGATTTTAAGTCGATTGCAATGTAGGTGTGTTGTTTCATGACTATGCCTCCTTTCAAATTTCTTCTTTTGCCGTGAATCCAATTTCTACTTATATACTTGAACTATACCATACGGCAAACGTGATGTAAACATATGTTCTGATTTCTATCAAAACTAATCACACTATCTTACGTATTATCTTGCGTACTATCTTCCTATTTTATCCAAAATGCAATTCAACGCATGGGTCTATATAAAAATGTCTCTCCCCCAGTTCCTGTTTTTCTTCGCCAAAACAAGCTTTTATACGTGAAATGGGCCAGAAAATAGCTTCATCAGCCAAAAATCCCACCTTTTTTGAAAATGACAGGAATTTTTACAAACAAATCGGGCGTGGAGACCCACGCCCGGCTAAGGCTGTATTCATGGAGAACCACGCCCATCAAAATACAATCATTTATTTCACCCGTTTTCCATCACTTATATCCACATCATAGGGATTCGTGATTATTTCCTGTCCTTCTTCCAGGCCGCTGACGATCTCGGTTCTGCCGTCACTTTGTTCACCGGTCTCTACCGAAGTCAGTATGGCGCGGCTGCCTTTTTTCACATAGACAGCATCTCCGTCAGTATCCGGCACGATAGCAGCGGACGGTACCTGCAGTACCTGCTCTTTATGTACGGCATGGAAGGTAAGGTCTGCCTGATGTCCGGCACCGATGCGGTCGGACAGGCCATCTACGGTAAGGATTACTTTACTTCTGTTCTCCTCAATACCGAGAACGGACAGTTCTTCCGTGGATACCGGAGATAAGAAACCCCATTCAACGCATGTACAGCCACTTCTCCCTCTCCGTACCATCGCCTCACATCCGTTCCCTTCAGTATCCATTCTTCCATTATTTTCTCCTTGTGGTTAGATATGCCTAATCTATCTGCAGAGAGTATAGCACAAAAAAATAAGAGATACAATCCTGTAATCCAGGTGTATCTCTTATTTTCTTAATTAGCGTTCCGCAGTTCTCGCAAAAAAGTTTGCTAAGATTGCTCCGGATACATTGTGCCATACACTGAAGACTGCTCCCGGAATGGTTGCCAGCGGATACTGTGCAAAATGTACGGTTGCAAGAGAAGTTGCCAGTCCGGAGTTCTGCATACCGACCTCAATGGAGATTGCACGGCATTTGCTCTCATCCAGTTTCAAAACTTTTCCTACGCCATAGCCAACCGTGTAACCAAGTACATTATGAAGAATAACTACACCGATGATCAGAAGGCCGGAAGTCATGATCTTTGCGGAGTTTGCGGATACAACAGCTGCTACAATCGCTACAATCGCAGTGGTGGAGATCAGCGGAAGGATTTCTACTACTGTCTCGGTAAATTTCTTAAAGAAATGGTTGATGACAAATCCAAGCAGGATCGGTACAATCACGACTTTAATGATGGATACGAACATGCTCACTACATTCACATCTACCGTCTGTCCTGCATACAGCTTGGTCAGCAGCGGAGTCAGGAACGGAGCAAGAATCGTTGATACAGAAGTCATACCAACGGACAGTGCCACATCTCCTTTGGAAAGATAAGTCATAACGTTGGAAGAAGTTCCTCCCGGGCAGGTACCTACCAGAATGACACCGACTGCCAGTTCCGGACTCAGGTGAAACAGTTTTGTCAGTCCAAATGCCAGAAGCGGCATAATGGTAAACTGGGCAATGCAGCCGATAATCACATCCTTCGGGCGGCTGAAGACTACTTTGAAATCATCCGGCTTCAGGGTAAGTCCCATACCAAACATAACAATGCCCAGCAATGTATTGACATAGCTTGTCTTAATAAAGCTGACACTGGACGGTGCAAACAATGCAATCATTGCCATAAGAATAACAATGGCCGCCATATAACGGCTTACAAAATTAGTGATTTTTTTCAGTACGTTCATTTCTAGTCTCCTCTTTTCCTCTTTTGTATATGCATCTTCACACCATAGCGCAAATGCTTCCACAGGTATTTTTACGTTGTCCGGACAAATAAAAAAACCTTCATCTCTAATACAAGAGACAAAGGTTTAAAATCCTCTGCGGTACCACTCTTCTTGCCATGGAATCCATGACCACTCTCTACTCATCTACTAATGAGCGACAGGATAACGACTGTCAGTCGTCCGGATCTACGCGGTAACATGCTTCTCGAACCGGATGCTCAGAGGTGATTTTCGCTGAAACTGCATCACCGCATTCCACCATCCGCGGCTCTCTGTAGAATTCCTTCCAGTTACTCGTCCTCGTCATTGCGAAGTTCATATAACGCTTGTTATGGTACTCCTGTTTCTAAAGCATGTCAATAGGATTTTACAAATTTTTTTCTTTCGGATAGACACTGGTAATGGCCGTCCGCAGATGTTCATAGCAATTCTCTAGATCTTTCTTACCATTTTCGTCAAGGGGCAGCTCCAATACCCGGTCAATTCCATTCTTAGAAATAACACAGGGAAGGCTCATGGCTACTCCGGTCATACCATACTGTCCTGACAGAACAGTAGATACCGGCACTACGGATTTTTCGTTCCGGACAATACTTCCAATCAGACGACAGGCGCTTAATGCCACGCCGGAACTGGTATAACCTTTCAGTTCCACAATATCCAGTCCGATGACCTTGGTATCATGAAGAAGTTTCTCTTTATCCGGCTGTTCTTCAAGGTTAAACTGCTCTTTCAGCTGGTCAAAGGGCACACCTACAATATTTACCGTGTTCCACGGAATAAAAGAAGTAGAACCGTGCTCACCCAATACAAATCCCGTCACGTTCTTAGCGTCAACACCGCACAAATCACCCAGCATCTTATTAAAACGTGCCGTATCCAGCAAGGTTCCGGTTCCAAAAATTTTATTTGCCGGATAATTGAACTTTTTCTGTGCAATATAAGTGAGAATATCGAGTGGATTAGATACAACAATAATAATTGCCTCTCGCGTATATCGGGTAATCTGCTCCATAATATCGTTCATAACGCTGACATTTTTCTCCAGAAGCACCATCCGGTCTCTTGAATTACCTGGCTGAATACTGGGACCTGCTGTAATGACGATGATCTGTGCATCTGCACACTCTTCATAACCACCTACGCGGATGTCTGCATTAGCACTGTAGGCAAATGCGGTTGTATGGCTGGCATCCAGCACCTCTCCCAGCGCTTTCTTCTGATTACGGTTTACAACCACAATATTATCCAAAATATTCATCCGAAGCACCGAATTTAAAATCGCGCTTCCTACATTTCCAGCTCCGATAATGACCATTTTTCCATAGGATACTTTTCCCATAACAGTTTTCTCCTCTCATTCTTTTTCAGAAGTCTATCACATTTCTGAAAAGAATGCAAAAAATTCCCGGTTGTCAGATGAAATCTGATTTCCGGGAATTATATATTAGTTCATTACAACGGAATATTACCATGTTTTTTCGGAATTTCAGCTACTTGTTTGTTTTTCAGCATTTTCATAGCTGCCATAAGTCTTCTTCTCGTCTCAGACGGCTTGATGACTTCCGTTACAAAACCACGGGATGCAGCTACATACGGATTCATAAATTTTTCCTTGTATTCCTGTACCAACTGCTCTCTGGTCTCTTCTTTATTTTCTGCCTCGCTGATCGTACGTTTAAATGCAATATTAACAGCACCTTCTGCTCCCATAACCGCAATCTCTGCTCCCGGCCATGCGTAGACAACATCCGCTCCCATGTTCTTACTATTCATGGCAATGTAAGCTCCACCGTATGCTTTTCTCATGATGACAGAAATCTTCGGCACGGTTGCTTCGGAAAATGCATACAGCATTTTTGCTCCATGACGGATAATTCCCTTGTGTTCCTGGGCAGTTCCCGGCATAAAAGCAGGCACGTCCACCAGAACGACCAGAGGGATATTGTAGCAGTCACAGGTTCGAATAAAACGGGCCGCTTTATCAGAAGAATCGCAGTCCAAACTTCCTGCCAGTACCATGGGCTGATTAGCTACAATGCCGACACTCTGTCCACCAATACGGGCATGGCCAACCACAATGTTTTTTGCAAAATCTTTTTGCACTTCCATAAAGGAATCTTTGTCACAGATCCGGTCAATCACATCCAGTACATCATATGCTTTTCTGGAATTGTCCGGCACGATATCTGTCAGATCCTCACAGTGGTCATATGGCTCAATTTTATTTCTTCTTACCAGATTATTTAAATTATACAGCAGAGATTTTTTTGCCGAAGTATCTTCTTTGTCTTTGATCATCTTCGGTTTTTCAAGATAACTGGATGGCAGGTAAGAAAGAAGTTTCCGGATGCCTGCAAAACAGGTCTCCTCATCTTTGTAGGTAAAATGAGTCACACCGCTCTTTGTTGCATGAACAGCAGCCCCGCCCAGTTCCTCTACAGTGCAGGTCTCATTTACAACAGTTTTTACTACCTGCGGGCCGGTAATAAACATCTTGCCGATATCTTCTACCATGAAAATATAATCACAGATCGCCGGAGAATAGCATGCTCCGCCTGAGCAGGGGCCTACGATTACGGCAATCTGCGGAATGACGCCGGATGCTTTGGTATTTCTCAGGAAAATATTCGCATAACCGCTCAGAGAATCAATTCCCTCCTCAATACGTGCTCCGCCGCTGTCGTTAATCATGATGATCGGAGCTTTCATATCATACGCCATATCCTGAATACGGGCAATTTTCATAGAGTGGTACTCACCCAGGGAACCGCCGATAACCGTAAAGTCTTCAGAAGATACAAATACAGTCTTACCGCCGATCTCACCGTAACCAGTCACAACGCCATCACCCGGCACTCTTTTCTTGTCCAGTCCAAAATCATCAATTCGGGATTCAATAAAGTTATCTACTTCCACAAAAGTGCCCGGATCAAAGAGCATTTCAATTCGCTCTCTGGCGGTCAGTTTGCCGCTCTTATGCTGCTTCTCAATACGATCCTGTCCGCCTGCCTGCAGGATACGTTTCCTTCTCTTGTCCAGGGCACTGAGTCTTTCCTTCCACATATGTTATACACCTCTTATATTTCTTAGTCTATATTATTTTGACTCTCAAAGTATATAACATTCGATATTATTTGTCAATATATTTTGACTTTCAAACTATATTGTATTTGTAAGTGTCCATTTATTCTAATTCCTGCGTAATGCTTCAATCGGGCTCAAATGTGCCGCTTTTCTTGCAGGATAAATTCCGAAGAAGATACCAACGGTGCAGGAAAATACAGTCGCTCCAATGACAGCTCCTGCACTGACTGCAGGCCCAAAGCTGACCATAGGCAGTGCGCAGACGGCATAGGCCCCTGCAATTCCAATTACAATTCCAATCATGCCGCCAATGCCGGTAATAATGGCGGACTCTGCCAGAAATTGCAGCAGGATTGATTTCGTCCGGGCTCCCAATGCTTTTCGGATTCCGATCTCCCGTGTCCGCTCGGTAACGGATACCAGCATAATATTCATAACGCCAATGCCGCCGACCAACAGAGAAATAGCCGCCACCAGCATAATGAAAATGGTAATCATATCGAGTACCTGCATAATAGATGCCATCTGGCTTTCAAAATCCTCTGTCAGAAACGCATCCTGTCCTGTCATTCCATGGCGGGCATTTAGCAGATTGACACCCTTTTCTGCAAGCTCAGCCGTCGCAGATGTATTCTCAGAGAATAGATATACCGAATCAAAGTCCTGGTTTTCTGCCCAGTAGGAATCCGATGTAAGCGGCACTGTTATACCAAGATAATCGCCATACCCTTCATTTACAAAAGTTCCATCCAGTGCTTTTTTCACGCCTACAATCCGGACATCCTTAATGGAACTTCCATCATCCATTTCAAACGTAAGCCCCACCACATCAGCAGTCCCAAACATCCGAATAGCATCTTTTTCTGATAGAACCGCCACATCCAATCCACTGTCGTAATCATCCCAGGTAAACCAGTGTCCATAAAGCATGGTTGGATTCGTGGAATACTCGTAATCCGGGTCCGTATAATCGACTACTGCTTCGAAATTTCCTTTTCCGGTCTTAACGCTGTTCACTATGGAGCCTGCCATGGAACTGACTCCTTTTACACCCGGAAGTTTTCTTAATGCATCCCTGTCTTCTGCCGTCACCGTCGGTATTTCACCATCCAGATTGGAATTGGCATAAATATATATCTGTCCTCCTGCCACAGAAGTGAGCTCATTCTCCATCTCGGATTTTGCTCCGTTTCCGATGGACATAATCAGAATAACAGAAGAGACACCAATAATAATGCCGAGCATGGTCAGGAACGACCGGCCCTTGTTCATTTTAATATTGGACAATGCCATTTTTATGTATTCGAAAAGCTGTCCCATGCTTTATTCCTCCACAGGCGTAACCTGCATTCCTTCCTCAATTCCGGCATCCACGCTTAATACCACCTGTTCGGTTCCGTCAAGACCTTCTTTCACCTCCGTTGCCTCTGCGGAGGAAAGTCCGGTTGTGATGATTCGTTTTTCAATCATCCCATTTTCATTAACGATATAAACAAAGCTTCCGTCTTTTCCAATGTTGACTGCCTCGATGGGAACCGTTACCACATTTTCTGCCTTATTTCCCTGGATCGTTACTTTCCCGTCCACGCCCAGATATAGATCCTGATCCGGATTGTCAATGTGGATCTCCGCCGTCACAAGAGCAGCGCCTTTTTCATTCTTTGTCGCAGAACGGCTGATGCGGGTAACGGTTCCCTCATACGGTTTACCAACAATCGTAATTGCTGCTTTCTGTCCTTCTTTTACCTTCTCCAGATCACTCTTATTGAGTGACACCTTCACGCAGACATTTTCTGTACTTTCCACGGTGAGTAATTCTCCGTTTTCTTCCACTGTTCCGCCATTCACAGCCTTCACATCCGTGACAACACCATTAAATTCTGCTTTCAGTCCATCTTTCATCTGCGCTACTGCATCCGTCACCTGGGAAGCCTTTAATGCTGCCAGATCTTTGGTTGCCTCGATCTGTTTCTTTCCGCTGGCCGTGAGCATGGAATCCTCCGTGGAGTTCTTGATCCCTTTCTGCTCAGACAGATTGCTCTGGAAATCAGCCAGCTCTTCTTCTTTTACCATCAATGTGTTATTTGCCTGGTCAATCTTATTCTGATACTCTTCCACATCATTTTCATGGCCTTCGTTCTGGGCTTCTCGCAAGAAACATCCCATATCCGTAATGTACTGCTTCAGTGCATGGACTTCTGCTTTCCAATCCTCCACCTGCTGCTCCAGAATCTCCACATCATGGCTGGAACGGCTGTATTCGGAAGCATCTTTGTTGCTCTTACCTACCGTGTTCTCATAGGTATATTTTGCTTCATCATTCTGAAGCTCTGCTTCCTTCTGTCTTTCCTCCAGATCCTGTGCATCATAGACCAGCATCACATCTCCTGCTGCCACTGCATCTCCCGCCTGCACCTTACACTCGGATATCTTCGCTCCCACCGGTGAAAAATACGTCTTTGACTCCTCCGTGGTCACGGTACCGCTGGCATCTACACTCTGCTCAATATTTCCTACCTGTGCAGAGCGGACCGACACCATGGGAAGCGCTGCAGGAGTAAGCATTCTGCTCACTGCAAATCCCACAATAACAACGGCTGCCACACCGGCGATGATCCGTTTCTTCCGTTTCTTTTTCTGCTCCGGCGTCAGCGTCTTCTTCTGTACTGTAAGTTCCGTCGTATTCTTTTCTTTTTTCGCCTTAGACTTCTTTAAAATCATCTTCATGTCCTCCCTTTGCCTCTTCATTATAAAAATCAGCTTCTACTTTTCCGTCTTTGATCCGGATTACCCGGTGTACCTGCGCTGCGATCTCATCATCATGGGTGATAAGAATCACTGTTCTTCCGTCTTTGTGAAGATCTTTTAAAATGTTCATAATTTCCTGGGTCGACCGGGAGTCGAGATTTCCCGTCGGTTCGTCTGCCAGGATTACCGGAGGTTTTGCCGCGATGGCCCTTGCAATGGCTACCCTCTGCTGCTGTCCTCCTGACATCTCGCTGGGCTTATGATCCATTCGCTGGGCAAGTCCTACCATTTTCAGGGATTCCTGAGCCAGTGCCTCCCGCTCTTTCTTGCCTACTCCCCGGTAAATCAACGGCAATTCCACATTTTCCTGCGCCGTCAGGTTGGGAATCAGATTAAATCCCTGAAAAATAAAACCAATCTCCACATTCCGGATATCCGACAATTCGTCATCTGACATATGAGAGACATCCTTTCCATTCAAATAATAGGATCCGGAAGTCGGTATATCCAAACATCCCAGCATGTTCATCAAAGTTGATTTTCCAGAGCCAGAATGACCGATGATTCCCACGAACTCTCCCTGATCTATGGTGAGACTCACGTGATCCAGTGCACGCACCTCATTTTCACCAGGATTATAAATTTTACACATATCCCGTACTTCTACAAGTGGTTTCAAAATAGAGAACACTCCTCTCTTTGATTAACAATCAGAATTTATAAAGCTTTTATACCTTACCATAAATTTTTTCAAATATGTGGGATTTCGGAGAATCTTTAGAAATGTTAAGAATATCAAAGGAATTTTAGTCTTTCTGAAAAAAAGAGCTGTCCGGAATTCGGACAGCTCTTTTATAAAACTTGGAATTAGATTCCAGCCTGCTCCAGCAGTGCCGGGATCTTGGACTCCCAACCAAGGGCCATAATATGTACACCCTGGCAGTAGGGCTTACACTCTTTAATAATACGTGCAGCAATCTCAACACCAGTGATACCTGCTTTGGTCTTTTCTTTATCTGCTTTCAGTTCCTCGATCATCTCATCCGGAACATGAATACCGGCAACGTTGTTGTTCATGAATTTTGCCATTCCGGCAGATTTCGGAATAATGATACCAACCTGTACCGGTTTTCCGAACTGTTTTGCTTTCTCCATGAACTTAATAAATTTCTCCGGCTCAAAAACAGCCTGGGTCTGGAAGTAATCAGCACCTGCAGCCACTTTTCTCTCCATCTTTGCAAGCTGTGCATCAACGGAATCACTGCACGGAGATACAACCGCACCTTTAGAGAATTTCGGCGGCTCACCTACCAGCTGATTTCCACCAAGATCTACGCCTGACTCCAGCAGTTTCACTGTGTGAAGAAGGGATACGGAATCAAGGTCAAATACCGGTTTTGCCTGGGGATGATCACCCATCTTTGTATGATCGCCGGTCAGGCAGAGAATATTCTCAATACCGAACATAGCAGCGCTTAAGAGATCTGACTCCAGAGCGATACGGTTTCTGTCCCGGCATGCCAGCTGGAAGATCGGATCCATTCCTGCATCTTTTAAGACCTTGCACATTGCAAGAGAACCAAGACGCATAACAGAAGACTGATTATCTGTTACGTTTACGGCATGAACACCTTTCAGATATGTTTTTGCTTCCTCTACCAGTTCCTCTACATGGATTCCTTTAGGCGGTCCTACTTCAGCAGAAACTACGAATTCACCACGGTCAAATAATTCTTTCATTTTCATTCTATTATTGCTCCAATCCTTTTATTTTACCTCATCGTCTGTTGCGAAGTTATGAATCTGTGTCGGGCATTTCAGCGCGTCAAGCCGTCCGATTTCTTTCAGACGTCTGTAAATACGCTCCCAGCCGCACTCCATATCACTGTCTACTTCACATTTTCCATTCTTGGAACCACCGCACTGTCCGTTCACAAGGCTCTTGGAACATGCCGTGATCGGGCAGATTCCGCCTGTCAGGTTCAGATAGCACTCACCGCACTGGTCACATTTGTACTCCAGCGGAGTCACACCCTGGAAGCCAGGTACCGGATATGTATCGCAAGCTGCACAGACTTTTTTGTCAGCCAGATATTCTGCCACGGTCTGTACACCCACACCACAGGAGAATACTAACACCAAATCTGCTTCCTGAATCTTGCTCATATGTTTTTTAAGACGTAATTCCATGTTTTCCGGGTTACAGATATAATCCGTTGTCATGATTCCTGTCACATTTCCTTCAGCGGCAAGTTCCTTCTGAAGTTCAACAGCTTCTTTTTCCGGAAAACGAACTTCTTTGCATCCATGACAGTTGATGATGAACACCTTTTTTCCAGCTGTCAGGGAAGTGATCGTTTCTTTTGCTTTTAACTGGGTAATCAACATATTACTTCATCCCCCTTACTGCACCTTTTCCGGCTTTGATACTGTTGATGATCGGAATCTTGGAAGAACAGATATACTGACAGCATCTGCACTCTACGCAATCCATGACGTTCATGTCTTTCATTCCCTGCCAGTTCTCTTCTTTTGCATATTTCACAAAATACAGCGGAGAAAGTTCCATCGGACAGACATCGACACAGCGTCCGCACTTAATACACGGCTGCTCTTTTGTCTCATCCGGTTCAATGGCAATAATACCGTTGGAGCCTTTCATCATCGGTACGTCCAGTGTATTCAGCGGGAATCCCATCATCGGTCCGCCCATCTTGACCAGTACGTCATCGTCAGTGAATCCCCCACAATAATCGATCAGGTCTTTTACGCTGGTGCCGATCTTGATAATAAAATTGCCCGGGTTCTTGATCTTCTCGCCTGTTATCGTTGTAACACGCTCGATCAGAGGCATGCCTTTCTGGATCGCATCGGAAATTGCCTTTACAGTACTGATATTATCTACGATAACACCAACATCTGCCGGAAGACCGCCGCTTGGAACCTTTCGTCCCATCACGCGCTTGATCAGAGTCTTCTCAGCACCCTGCGGGTATTTGGTTCTTGCAACGAAGACTTCCATGTTGCCGATGTTGGCAATTTTTTCCTGCAGCAGTTCGATGGCATCCGGTTTGTTATCCTCAATGACAATGATACCTTTCTCAGCACCGGTTGTCTTCAGGATTGCTTTCAGACCAAAAATAATGTCATCTGCAAACTCAAGGAGAACTTTGTGGTCTGCTGTTAAATATGGCTCACATTCACATCCATTGAGAAGAATGGTATCAACTGGTTTGGCGGGTTTCAGTTTGACACAGGTCGGGAAACCTGCACCACCCATACCAACGATTCCTGCTTCTTTGACAATCTCAATGATCTCATCCGGAGTCAGGCTGTTAAGATCACCATGGGGCTGTACAGACTCATGCAGTGTGTCTTTTCCATCGGACTCAATGACAACAGCCATTACTTCGCTGCCTCTTGTTCCATGCATACGCGGTTCCACTGCAACAACGGTTCCGCTTACGCTGGAATGAACCGGAGCGCTGATAAATCCTGCTGCTTCACCGATTTTCTGACCAACTTTGACTGTATCGCCCACCTGAACGATCGGATTGGCCGGAGCGCCCAGATGCTGTGACATGGAGATCACCAGTGTCTTTGGCTCCGGGAATTTCTTCAGTGCAATATGCTCACTGAATTCCTTATGCTCTGACGGATGAACGCCGCCATAGTATCCATTCAGCCTGTCGTCTCTGATCGACTTCACATACTCGTTGATCACTTTGAAATTTACTTTGGAGAAATCGCGAACCTGCACCGGCTGGTTCAAAAATTCTTCGAGCCGCCCCTGTTTCGCCAGTCTTTGATAAATTTTCTCCCATGCGCAGTCCTTATTAGGATCGACTTCGCATTTTCCATTCTTTGCGCCGCCGCACTGTCCATTGACAAGACTCTTTGAACAGTCGACGATCGGACAGACGCCTCCGGTAATATTCAGATAGCACTGTGCGCATGCATCACAGCTCTTCTTAGTAAGAGCCATACCGTGATGTCCTCTGTAGTTCAGTGTATTACTTGCAGCAATCACTGGCTTTCCTGCCAGGTCTGCAACCGTCTGAATACCAAGACCACAGGAAATGACTGCCACGTGCTCTGTTCCTTCCGGAATCAGATCCTGTAATTTTCTTTCTGTGTGCATCTTGTTGCACAGGAAATCAACTTTTGCACTGCCCGTAACGGTTTTGCCCTGCTCAGCAGCGATCTTCAGGAACTCATCGCAATCCGGCTCATCAACAGTGTCAAATTCTTTGAAACACTTGTTGCAGGCAATCACAAACAGATTGTCCTTTCCCTCCAGGACGGATGCGAGCTCATCACTGCTTTTCAGCTTGTACTTTGTATAATTTTCCAATTGCTCACCTTCCTTATGATGATTTTATTTATTAAATGTATCATAAAATGAACTTTTTATCCAGCTTTAATAATAAAAATCATAAATTATTTTTATAAGTAAAAAACCGGTCTGCATAAATCTCCCCTGCAAACCGGTTAAACCAGTACTATTATTTGGTTTTTACAATTTCCACCAGATAATTCCACATTCTCTGCACAGAAGAAATGCTCATATGTTCTTCTGTGGTATGAATTTCATAAATATTTGGTCCGATGGAAACACAGTCCAGATTCGGAATCTTCGTGGAAAGAATACCACATTCCAGTCCTGCATGAATCACTTCTACTGTCGGGATTTTTCCAAACATTTCTTCGTAAATTCTCATCATTTTTGCGCGAAGTGGGGAGTCCTTCTGATACTCCCATGCCGGATATTCGCCGTTCCGCTCAATGGAAGCCCCCTCTTCCTCCGCAATAGTAGTAATCTCTTGAATCAGTTTTTCCTTCTCATCTCCAACAGAACTTCTGACTGTATACTGGAGATTCAGCAAGGAATCCTCACAGGTCATGATTCCTACATTAAGAGACGTCTGTACCAGCGTCGGAATATCCGGGTTCATGCGAACCACACCATTTGGAATTCTTATGAGCAGTGCTCTTACTTTAGCAGCGCTTTCTGCGGTCATAGCCGCCGCTGTTTCTTCTCCCTCAACGGTCAGTGTCACCGTCACCCCTGCATCTGTCTCTTTGCAGTTCTCGCGGAATACTTTTCCTTTGGCAGCTGCCACTTTCTCTGCCTCTGCTGCTGCCTCACGGGATGCAAATACCAGTTGTGCCTCTGCTTCACGGGTAATGGCATTATCCTTCAGTCCGCCTGCCAGTGTTACCAGATGATACGGAACCTTCTCTGCCAACGCTGTGAGCACCTGACCAAGCAGCTGATTGGCATTGGCACGGCCTTTATTGATCTCGGTGCCGGAATGTCCTCCCTTCAGACCATCTACTTTCAGCGTTGCAAAGATACCGGTTACAGTTTCTCTTTTAAGTGGCAGATTTACCTGCATATGGCATCCGCCTGCACAGCCTGCCAACAGCACACCCTCACCCTCAGAATCCAGATTTATCATGGTATGTCCTCTGAGCACGGACGGATCCAGTGCAGATGCACCTTCCATTCCCACTTCCTCGCTGGTGGTAAAGATCACTTCCAGACGGGGATGAGGAATACTTTCATCGTCAAGAAGTGCCAGTGCATAGGCAACAGCAATTCCGTCATCTCCGCCAAGGGTCGTTCCCTCTGCATAGACATTGTCGCCGTCAATGGCCAATTTCAGACCGTCCTTTTCAAAATCAATGCTGCAGCCTGGTTTCTTCTCGCACACCATATCCAGATGTCCCTGTAAAATAATGGGTTCTGCATCCTCATATCCTTCCGATGCTTCTTTCACCATCATAATATTCCAGGCCTGATCCTGCCAGACTTCAAGCCCGTGTGCTTTTGCAAATGCCACGCAGTAATCACTGGCTGCCTTTTCATGATAAGATCCTCTTGGGATATTGCTCAGTTCCTCAAAATATTTCCATACGCCTGCCGGCTCTAATCCTGTTAAAACTGCCATCGTATCTCTCCTTTTCTCTCGTACATTCATCACTCGCCAGAGTTACCCATCCCGGCTCACATGCGCCTATTATAGCAAGAAACCAGACAAAACTCAATCTCTTTCTGCCTTCATCAGTTCGTGAAGTTTCCGAAATGCATCCTGAATGCCACCTGCCTCATCAATCAGTCCTTCCCTGACTGCCTGTTCGCCTACCAGAATACTTCCTACGTCCTTGGTCAATTCCCCGGTCTCAAGCATCAGCTCTGTAAGCCGTTCTTTTCGTATCTGACTGTGAGACACCACAAAACTTACAATCCGTTCCTGAATCCGTTTAAAATAATCAAACGTCTGCGACACGCCAATAATCAGTCCGGTCATACGGACCGGATGAATCATCATCGTTCCGGTCGGAACAATAAAGGAATAATCTGCAGACACCGCCAGTGGAACACCGATGGAATGACTGCCGCCAAGCACCAGGGATACCACCGGTTTGCTTAAAGATGCAATCATTTCCGCAATGGCAAGTCCGCTCTCCACATCCCCGCCCACGGTATTGATAAGCACAAGAAGTCCATGTACATCGTTATCTTCTTCTGCAGCTGCAAGCAGAGGAATCACATGCTCATATTTCGTTGTTTTACTGTTGTTTCCCAGATTCTCATGCCCCTCTACTTCCCCGATGATCGTCAGGATTCGGATGTGGGATGCTTGCTTTAATCCCTCCGGCTGTCCGTATTTCTCCAATTTGTCTTCATTTTCTGACATAAAAAAACCAGCCTTTCCACCATACTTTTCTTCTTCCAAGTATGGCTGAAAAACCGGCATTTTATGCACACTGTCTCAGTTCATATAGCGGGATTTCAGTTCCATCACCATATCCTGATATCTGTTACAGCACTCTTCGTATTTTTCATCCTCAATCTCATGGATACAAGGCATCA
This sequence comes from Hominiventricola filiformis, assembly GCF_020686965.1. NCBI lineage: Bacteria > Bacillati > Bacillota > Clostridia > Lachnospirales > Lachnospiraceae > Hominiventricola > Hominiventricola filiformis. Next base: position 116,338 of record NZ_JAJEPS010000006.1, read on the forward strand.
GATATCTGTCATAAAGATCCTGATAAAGTTCTTTTCTGTTGTCACAGCGATCCATTCTTTTTACAATCGTAGGCGCAATATCATAGTATTCATCAACCATCTCTTTTCGCTCTGGATCACTCTCCATATACTGGTCTCTGTAATCTTTCAGAAGACGCAGTTCATAACAGTCTGCTTCTTTTCCAAGACTTTCACAGATTGCTGTCGTCACATAGCAAAGTTTCCGTTTGAATCCGCCTGCAATATCCTCATAAGATGCCTTGCCCAGATTAACACTGAACATTTCATTCCATGCAGCAAGCAGCTGATCGGCAAATGGCTCGGAAAAATCAGACGGATATTTTCGTACCGCCGGAACCAGATAAATAGATATCATAAAATTGTAATCCATCTGCTTCTGGGTTTTATGACCCTTAAATTTCAGTTTTCCCAGCTCTTCATTTGCTGTTCCGGTCATCCAGCTGACCATTTCCTGAATTTTATCCTCCGGATTATCTGTGCTTCCGCAGAGCTTATCCATAGCTTCAAACACACTGCTGTTCGCTCCGTAAAACTCCTCAAACTGACCTGTATAAAGGTTTTTCTTAAAGTTCATCATCGGTTTGTCACAGGTACGGATCAGACTGCGCAGACCATTCTCTGCACATTCTGCGTATTTTACATATTCCGCTTCTGCAAGCGGTTCTCTGATGGTTTTCTTTTCGCCGAGCGCATCTGCCACACGAATCTCCTCACCGCAGAACATACAGATAATCTGCTCTCTGTCCTCCGGTACCTGAATCTTCTCATGACATTTCGGACATGTACCTTCTTTAAACATCATAGTTACTCATCCCAGTTATGGTAAACAGCCTGAACATCATCATCTTCATCAAGAAGATCCAGTGTACGGTTCAGGTATTTAATATCGTTCTCATCGCTGAGAGATACATAATTCTGCGGAATCATGGTAATCTCTGCCTCAGCCATCGGAACTCCCTCTTTCTCCAATGCCTCACGGACTGCAGAGAAATCATCCGGATTTGTCAGGATCTCAAAGCTGTCCTCCTCTTCGAAGAAATCCTCGGCCCCTGCGTCCAGAGCCATCATCATCAGGTCATCAGCGTCCATATCGCACTCTTCGCGGTCAATGATAATCTGTCCCTTCTGGTCGAACATGTAGGATACACATCCGCTGGTTCCCAGGCTTCCGTTTCCTTTGGTAAATGCGTTACGCACATTGGAAGCGGTACGGTTCTTATTATCAGTCAGAGCCTCTACAATAATAGCGATTCCGCTCGGACCATATCCTTCATATGTAACATGCTCATAGTTTACAGCATTGGCATCACCGGCTGCACGTTTAATACCACGGTCAATCGTATCGTTCGGCATGTTGTTAGCTTTTGCTTTTGCGATGACATCTCTTAAACGGCTGTTGTTATTCGGATCCGGACCGCCCTCTTTTACTGCAACTGCAAGTTCTCTTCCGATAATGGTAAAGATCTTACCTTTTGCTGCATCATTTTTCTCTTTCTTATGTTTAATATTTGCGAACTTGGAATGTCCTGACATAAACAAAATCTCCTTTTCTCGTCTTTCGTTCTTCAACGGTCATAATTGACCGCCATCTATGCATGCTATCTATCTTATCACGCAAAATCAATGTTTGCAAGCCTATGTATCCAATTCCAGGCTGATTTTCAATGCAATATCTATTTTTTTCTGAATCCGATCGTCCAGATGACAGACTTTATCCTTCAGTCTTTTCTTATCAATCGTGCGAAGCTGCTCCAGCAATATGACGGAATCCTTCACCATATTAGACGTGGAGGCATTCAGTTCCACATGTGTAGGAAGTTTCGCTTTATTCATTCTGGAAGTAATAGCAGCACAGATTACGGTAGGACTGTGCCGGTTTCCGATGTCATTCTGGATAATCAGCACAGGCCGGACGCCGCCCTGCTCTGAACCGATCACCGGACTTAAATCCGCATAATAGACATCTCCGCGTCTGATCATCAACTGTTTCACTCCGATCTGTTCTTGTTTTATCAGTCAGAGTATTTCCGGATGATTACTCATTTATTCCATTTTCTGAAAAATAATCCTGGGTTGCAATGATCTTTCCGTCTTTCCAGAAACGTCTGGGAACACGTTTGCCGATATCGCAGGCCAGCTCATAATGGAAGCGACCGGATTTTTCCGCCAGTTCCTCCATTGTAATTTCATAACCACCGTCTGATCCGATCAAAGTCACCATATCCCCCTCTTTGACATTCGGAATCTCGGTTACATCCACCATAAACTGATCCATGCAGATTCTGCCGAGGATTGGAGCCTCGCATCCACGAATCAGCACACGGCCTTTTCCTGAGAGAGAACGAGGGTAGCCATCACCATACCCCACGGGAATTGTTGCAACTTTCATCGGATGCTCCACCACAAAAGTTCCTCCATAACTGATCTGGCTTCCCGGCTGAAGTTCCTTAATATAGACAATATGGCTCTTCAGACTCATAACCGGAACAATGGGAGCTGCCAGCTTATTCACTTCCTCTGACGGATACATTCCATAGATGGAGATACCCGCACGCACCAGATCCATATTAGCCTCCGGCATGTCATAGATACCGGCACTGTTGGAGCAATGGTGAATAGCAATCGGCACCTCCCGGTCTTTCAGCATCTGTGAAAATGCCTGGTATCTTTCAAACTGCAGATTTGCCCACTGTTTATCTTTCTCATCTGCCCTTGCAAAATGAGTGAACAGTCCTTCCATCTCCACATTCGGGAGTTTACTGATCGCTTTTACGACATCCGCACTCTCTGCTGTATCCGAAAATCCGATTCTGGACATTCCTGTGTCCACTTTAATATGGAAATATACTTTTTTCTGCTGGCGGACTGCTTCTTCGGAAAGCTGGCGCGCCATAGACAGTTTGAAGACCGCAGGCCGAATATCATAACGCACTACGTCTTCATACGCATCCGGGAATACAAATCCCAGAATCAGGATGGGTTTTTCGATTCCTGCCTTTCTTAGCAGCACCGCTTCTTCAATAGTCGCCACCGCAAAACCCCAGATATACGGATATTCCTGAACCATATGCGCAATAGGAATTGCTCCATGTCCGTATCCATCCGTCTTGACTACCGCGATCATCTTCGTCTCCGGAGCCAGACGATCTTTCATACTTTTAAAATTATATGCAACTGCATTCAGATTAATCTCAGCACAGATTCTTAAATAATGTTTCATGACTCTTCTCCTTTTCTCATAGCCTGGGGCAGATATTCGATCAAATGTCTGGCCAGTAATCCATAGGTTCCTTCTCTTTCAGCTGCCAGATCACCGGCGCGTCCGTGAAGCCATACGCCAAGTCTTGCTGCATCTTCTGCATCCATCCTCTGGCCCAGAAGTCCTGCAATAATACCGGTAAGAACGTCTCCGCTTCCTGCCGTGGACATTCCGTTATTTCCCGTTGTGTTCACTGTCACTCTGTCAGGATCACCGATCGCAGACGGGGCATCTTTCAGAACACAGATACAATGATAAGCCTTGGCAAATGCCTGCGCCTGTCCGGGAATATTTTCTGATATTTCTTTCATTGTAAGACCGGTCAGCCGCGAAAATTCTCCCACATGAGGAGTCACAATCAGCGGTCCTTCATGCTGTTCCAGAAGTTCCATACGTTCTGCCAGAAGATTCAGTCCATCCGCATCCACGACCATCGGATGATTCCACTTCTTCATCACCTGCTCAAGCAGTACTGCAGAATTATCGCTTTTTCCAAGTCCCGGACCAATTGCCACCGTATCTGCCCAGGAAAAAGCTTCTGTCAGCTGCTCAAGCATGGAGTCTCTGTCTTCATACGTCGTCATGATCGCTTCCGGAAGAAGCGTCTGTAAAATGATACGGTTCGCTTCCGGCGTGAAAATTCGTACCATACCGGCTCCAGTACGAAGTGCAGCATATCCGCAGAGATATGCTGCTCCTGCCATATTTTTACTGCCTGCAATACACAGGACCTTTCCATAAATTCCTTTGTGTGAACGCGCTGTCCGCTTCGGCAGCATATCCAGCATTATTTTTTCTTCCATCTTTTCTGTTTTCCCGTAAAAAAGGGGCTTCTGCGAAGGTTTGTCCGTTCGCATTGGCCCCTTTGTCATTTCATATACCTGTCAGTTATTCCGCTTCTTCCGGACGCTCATAACTGGTGATCCGATAGGAAAGCTGCATCAGACTGTCTACCAGATGTACGTTCTCCACTACCACATCCTTCGGAACGTCCAGATCCAGATGTGCAAAATTCCACAGAGCCTTGATTCCGCAGGCTGCCAGTCTGGTTGCCGCTTCCTGTACCTTACTCTTCGGCAGAGTCAGTACCGCAATCTCAATCTGCTCTTCTTCCACAAACTCTTCCAATTCGTCCATCATCAGAACCGGAATTCCTCTGATTGAGGTACCCGCCAGTTCCGGGCGGATATCAAAAATTGCCTTCGTGATAAATCCATTCTTGCTGAAATCATAGTTTGCAAGTGCATGTCCGAAGTTACCTCCACCAATGATAATCATTGGATGAGTCGTATTCACTCCAAGAATCTTGCCGATCTCATCATAAAGATACTGTACATTATATCCATATCCCTGCTGTCCAAATCCACCAAAATTATTTAAGTCCTGACGTATCTGGGAAGCTGTTACCTGCATTTTATTACTTAATTCTCCGGAGGAGATACGTTCTACTCCGTTATTCAGCATCTCACCGAGATATCTATAGTATCGCGGAAGTCTTTTTATAACCGCTTTTGATATGCGTCTTTCTTCCATAAAACGCCTCCAATCATATACTTTATATATTATAAAACGCTGTTTATTTTTTGTCAAACTTTTCTGTCAGTTATTCTGACAGTTCTTCCCATTTTTCATATAATTCTTCCAGTTCCGTCTGGATGGCATCTTTTTCTTTGGAAAGCTTCGTCACTTCCGCCACATTGGTGAAAACTTCTTTCTTCTCCAGTTCCGCATCAATCTCTTTATCGCGGTTCTCCAGCTCTTCAATGCGGCTTTCTACTTTCTTCAGCTCATTTTGTTTCTTACGAAGCTGTGCCTGCTGTTCTTTCTGCTGCTTCCAGTCCAGCTTGGAATCTGTGTCTGCGGTTGTCTCTGCTGCCGAAACCGTCTCCGTGGGAGCCGCAGTGAAATTTACCATGGTCTCTTTCTTTTCCAGATAATAATCGTAGTTTCCAATATAGTTGGTCAGTCCCTGATTTTCCAGATCGAGAATCCGGGTCGCTACTGTATTGATGAAATAACGGTCGTGGGAGACGAACAGCACCGTTCCGGTATAATGGTTCAGCGCATCCTCCAGTACTTCTTTCGAAACGATATCCAGATGGTTGGTGGGCTCGTCGAGGATCAGGAAGTTTGCCTCGGAAAGCATGAGCTTCGCCAGAGAAACACGGCCACGCTCGCCACCGCTTAAATCTTTAATCCGTTTAAATACATCATCCCCTGTAAAAAGGAAGGCAGCCAGTACGTTACGGATTTTTGTATTGGTCAATGTCGGATAGGCATCCGAAAGTTCTTCAAATACCGTCTTTTCCATATGAAGCACATGGTGCTCCTGATCGTAATAACCAATCTGCACCCGGGAACCCAGATGCACTTCTCCTGCATCCGCCGGAATTACCTGATTCAAAATCTTCAGGATCGTGGTCTTTCCCGTACCATTGCTTCCGATGAGCGCCACTCTCTCACCGCGCTTGATTTCAAAATCAAGATCCGTGAACAACGTCTGGGGCGGAAATGCCTTGGACAGTCCCAATACTGTAAGTACGTCATTACCGCTTACCACCCGCGGCTCCAGTTCAATATGCATATCTGCCTTTACTTCAGAAGGCTTGTCCAGCACATCCAGCTTGTCCAGCATTTTCTCACGGCTTTCGGCACGCTTGATGGATTTCTCGCGGTTGAAGGATTTCAGTTTGGCAATAACTTCCTCCTGATGTTTGATTTCCCGCTGCTGGTTTAAGTACGCCTGCATCTGTGCTTCCCGGAGCATGGCTTTTTTCTGGGCATAATCGGAATAATTGCCCATGAAGGTGGTCACCTGTCCCTGATCAATCTCGATAACTTTGGTCACAACTCTGTTGAGAAAATACCGGTCATGGGAGACAATGAGTACGGCTCCCTGATAATTCATAAGGAACGTCTCCAGCCAGGTGATAGAACCCATATCCAGGTGGTTGGTGGGCTCATCCAACATAATAATATCCGGTTTGGAGAGCAGCAGTTTACCCAGTGAAACACGGGTCTTCTGTCCACCGGACAGGGTATCCACATGCTTGGAAAAATCTTCTTCCGTAAATCCGAGGCCCTTTAATACACCCGTAATCTCACTTTTCCAGGCATATCCGTTCTTCTGCTCAAACTCATGGCTCAGTCTTGCATACTGGTCCATCAGCTCCTGCAGTTCGGCACCCTCTGCCTGTTTCATGGAAAGCTCCATGCTGCGGATCCGAGCTTCCAGATCGAGCACATCCTGCTTCACCGTCAGAAGCTCATCAAAAATCGTGTTTCCACTCTGCATCTCCTGATGCTGAGCAAGATATCCGATGGTGGCACCTTTGTTGATCACCGTCTGCCCGTCATCTGCCGCCATCTCCCCTATGATAATTTTTAAAAGCGTAGACTTTCCGGCACCGTTGATACCAACGATCGCCGCTTTCTCCCGCTCTTCAATATGAAAAGAAGCATTTTTGAGGACTTCGTTGTCCCCGAATGCTTTGCATATATTCTGACATGCTAAAATCATTTTTGTAAATCTCCGTTTCTATAAATCCTGCGGACGGCTAAAATCCATCAAATATATTCAATTGGCAGAGCAACAAGATTTTCTCTCAAATACGTTTTTTTGTCAACCAGGCACATAATGACGCCCAATCCTCTTGTCTTTCCTTCCACTTTATCTAAAACAAGATTTGCCGCTCCCATATTTGCTTTGGGATTTCCTGACATTTTAATTTCAATAGGATATAACACCCCGTCTTCTTCTATCACAAGGTCTATTTCATTTTCTCCTGATGCATTCTTATCTTTTCCCCTGTAATAAAAAATATTGAATCGATAATCTTTTCCCTCATTAGTATAGGATTTCAAAATTTCCGATACCACGAACGTTTCAAACATATTTCCAGCAACAGCAGAACATTTTAAAGCATCCGCTGTCAGCCACCTGGTAAGATAACAGGCCAGTCCCGTATCCCGGAAATATATTTTTGGTGCTTTAATGGCCCGTTTCAACGCACTTGCGCTGTATGGCTGTAATAAATAAATAATCCCTGTTTTTTCCAGAATCGAAACCCAGTTCTTTATGGTAGGCTCACTTACCCCTGTTTCACTTGCCAGGTTTGTATAATTAAGAATTTCTCCAGTCCGTGCCGCAATTGCGGTCAGAAATTTCGTAAAGGTAATACTATCTGCTGAAATCAGCTCATTAATATCCCTCTCCAGATACGTGGAAACATAAGAAGAATAATATTCCTGCCAGTCTCTCTCCACATCGTAAAGTTCCGGATAGGAACCTTTATGAATGATATTCCAGAGATCACGATAAAGTTTTATTTCTTTTTCCCGCTCTTTTATATAAAAATCTGTAGGGATAAAATGCCGGTTAAACTGTACCCCATAGATCTCTCTCATGGACAGTCCTGACAATTCAGAAATTGCCACTCTTCCTGCCAGAGATTCACTCATTCCTTTCATCAGTTCCAGTTTCTGCGACCCGGATAAAATGAACAAGCCGCGTTCATCAGAGTCGTCTACGATTTTCTTAATCTCTTCTAATATCTCATTTTCCTTTTGGACTTCATCGATAAAAAGCGGACAGGGATTGTTTAAAAAGAAAAGCTTCGGCTCTTCTCTTGCCTGCAGCCTCGTCAGCTTGTCATCAAAATTCGCCCTGTTGTATTCTGTAAACTCATGTTTGATAAGTGTTGATTTTCCAACCTGTCTTGCCCCAATAATCAGGGAACATTTGCTGGATGCAACTCTCTTCTTCAGTACGGATGTAATTGCTCTTTCAATATAAGCCATAGAACACCTCCGACAAATCTAAAATACAAGTTTATTATAGTCGTGAAGGTCAAAAAAATCAATATATAAAAACGACCAATCCGAAAGTTTAATTTCAGATTGGTCGTGAAGAAAAATCTATGATATCAGTTTTTCCTTTTTCTTTGTATATTAATTCCTATACTCCACATCGACAATGCTAATATTAATAACCATCCTCCTACAAAGTTTGTATCTGATGTTTCTGCAGATTCCACAAAGTAGTTACTTTCATCTTTTGATTCAATCGTCTCAGATGTTCTTGAATTTTTTACTTTTTCTTTTTCTGAACTCTTGTTATTATCTTTTTCTATAAGATTCGTTGCCGCTTTATTCACTTCTATTTTCACGACACATGCAGCCGCATTATAATTTTTACTTTCTTCCTGCGAAACAGTGATTGTTGCATCTCCTTCTCCAACAATAGATACTTTTCCATCACTTCCAACTTTCACAATTTTCTCATTATCAGATTTAAAAGTCGGCAGAGTTTCTAAATTATCAGTAGAATAAGATAAACAAAAATCTGCATCTCCTATTGATTTGCTTATGTATGTTTTTTCCACTCTAAGATTTGAATCAGCTTTCTCTATCGAAAAATCAAGTGAAATGGAACCTGCATAATGAGAATTATCCCCAGGAATAGCGATAGTTACTGTATAATCTCCTGCATCCACAGGTCCTCTGTTGCTTTGATAAACCGTTTCTTTTCTTCCACTATAGTTTATCTGATACGTTCCTTCATAAGTACTGCTTGGATTGCCTTCATAACCCAACTGTGATTTTCTATTATATGTACACTTCTTTACAGATTCCACTCCTGATATTTTTACATATTGAAGAATATCACCAGGTATTGTTCGTCGGCTGTTTTTATATTCTGGAATACCAGAAACGGCTACTATCGAAAATGCATACAGACCAGGATCTGTAATATTTTTCGCGAAATCATAATCATTATCCGCAGCTTCCACTATTTTTAGTATCTGCCCATCTTTATATAAGTAAACAACATATTTTTCTGCATCAGAAACTTTTTCCCAATTGGCCGTAGTTCCTTCCCAATTACATGTTGAAGGAGTCGGCAAACACTCTTCGCTGCTATCATAATCTGCTTGAACGTCATTTCCATCTGTATGAAGCATATATTCTGATGATTCTACAGGAATTCCAGCTGGTATAACACCTGTATATTCTTTTTCTTCTTCCAAAGGAATACTATAAAAATCAATATTTCTGGTTTCTGTATCTGTTATTTCAGCTACATAATAATCCATTAATCCGGATTCTCTTGCCACAAGTTTAATTTGATATTCCTGATCATAAGGATATATAATGGATTTCTTTCCATTACTAACCATTACGTATAACTCATCATCATTTAATTCAACCTGTTCATTTATAATAGAAAGTACTAACTGATTCTGCGCATCATATATATACACATCAACCGGACACTGAATGCTTGTATACTTATATCGATTTGTAAGTACCTTTCCATGACATTTATTGCGATTCCACATGTTTGTATATATCGTTCCAAGTTTCATCAATTCCGGCACTCTGAAAAAATGCTTATCCCCTATTTTCAAACCTTTATCGCTGGCTGACATTTTGTACATACAGTTATACAAATATTTATTGGTCATTGCAAGCATCTTATATGCACAATCATATATTTTTGCATCTTCATATGTTTGATTCTGTATCAGTATATCCCCGTATTTTTTGCTTACATTTTCCAACGCTTCCTCGACTGTTGATACATAATACATATTTGTATATTGATCTGCTTTTGTACTCAAATCTGTAATTTTATCCCCTATCGCATATCCTAATTTGTACGCCAAGACTACTGCTTTTAACATACCTGGAGTACAGCCTAAAAAAATGGCAATCTCATCATAGCATGACTTCTGTATATATTTTTTTATAAAACTGTCATATGTAAAATCAATTACCGAAGAAGTAAGTTCTTCAATACAGTTCATATACAATGCTGCATCATTATTTGCCGATGCAGCATACTTATTAAGTGCTGTTGAAAATGCTGACGCCTGATATTGATTTTTACTGTTCATTTCATCTCGCACTTTATACAGGATATCATAAAATTCCGTATGCATTTTTTTTACCGTTTTAGCAGCAATATATGCCTGGGAAACCGTTTGAAATGCTTTTATCGCATCTGCGGCATTACAAATATAAGTACTTGCTTCATTTGCAACTTCAAGGCCCTCAAATATATCAGAAAATTCTTTTTCATATTTTTTATAAAAAGAAGGACTTGCAACAAATGAAATTAATTTTTTTACTGAATCATCCACTTCATAACCTTTTTGACTTCCTGCCAACAGGTTTTCCAGATTATTTCTAAATTCTTTACTGTCCAAGTCTCCCACATTCGTAGTTACCTGTGCAATAATATTATCCCATTCCTGTTTTTCTTCTGCACTAAATAAATCATTCTTCTTAATATCTATACTGGCAAATTTTACAATCCAGTTATCCAATATATTGCCATAACATTCTTTGTACATTTCAAAACCCGAAAGGCCTAAATCCGTTTCAGCTGTACTTGTTTCTGACATGGACGTAATTAAATCTGCAAGATAAATATCATAATACGATACAGAAATCTTAATATTATCTGATTGAAAATCAAGAATATCAGAAACATTGGTTAAATTTTTCATCCAGTTTGCCACAGTACATAGCGCAAACTCATCTCCATTATCAAATTGCCAGTAAGCGTTTTTAAATCCTCGTGCGTTCACAAAACTGTCATACCTGTTTTGTGCAAAATCAAGATGATCTGCAACAAATTGCATTTGATTCTTTTCCTCTTCAGATATATCTTCTGAATCAGGTTCAAGTGTTATTACATTATTTTCTGCTTCCAACACCGAAATAGAAATATTTAAATCTGATGCATTGATAATAAAATTTTTATAACCATTTTTGGAAATCACTACCTGGGCTGATGACTGATATGCTGAATACCTTCCTACTACATATCCATATTGTTCAACTACCACACCATCCAAATCATTACTATTTTCAACTGTGATCTGATAATCCGTTGTAGGCTCTCCCGTTTTTCCATCAATTATAAGTAACTTGGCATACCACCGTTCGCCATCTGCATGGAGCTGCGGATATATATATCCTTCTGTACCATGTATATACCATAAGTTATCAAAATCAAATCCTTTGAATGTGCCTGTGAGCTGCATTTCCTCCATCGTACATTCAGTTCCCGCATTACTTCCATGACTTCCAGTACCAGTTCCAGTTTTATAGGATGTATCCAGGTAATAGCAATTCGATACTCCTGCAATAAATTCTCTGAATCCAATCAGCGCTCCTACACGATTTTCTCCCGCAGCACACGTTATTTTTCCAACATTGTAACAATATTGAATGCTTCTATTTGCATCTAAATACCCTGTAATTCCACCAACACACTTTTCTTCACCATTAATTTCTCCCGCATTATACGAATTACTGATATAAGAACTTCCATCATAATTTTTAATAATTCCTGTAATTCCGCCCACATTTTCTTTTCCATATATTTTTCCAGTATTATAGCATCTCTCTACGGATGCGCTTCCATTTCCAAGTTTTCCAGTAATTCCTCCTACATTTGTTGAACCATTAATGACTCCCGAATTACTGCATCCCTGATAGGTACCGCAATAATCGCCTCCGGCAATTCCACCTACACAGTCATTTCCATACACCTGTGCATTGACATGGCAGTTCCGTATTTTATTAAAAAAATGACTGCTTCCGACAAGACCGCCTACATAATTTTCTCCAGCAATATATGATTTCTCTAAATTAACATTTGAAATTTCTGCATTTTCAACACTTCCGAATAATCCAACTCCATTCTCTGTTCCATCGATAAACACTCCATAAACAGTGTGGCCTTTACCATCAAAATGACCTGTAAACTCATACTCCATGTGTATATTGTACACTGTACTTCCCGGATCTTGCAACGTTCCTATAGGGATCCATTCATTGCATTGATCCATGTACCATTTTTCATCAGAAACATTATTCAAATAAATATCATTTTTCAATTCATAATAGGCACTATTCCCTCGCTTATTTTTAATCTCAGATGCCAGATGTGCAAGTTCTGCACCATTACAAATAATATAGGGATTTTCCTGTGTTCCCTCACCACTGGAAAAAGTATCCGATACCGTACCATCCCATATATTTAAATTCGATATATTTTCTGATATATTCAATATTGCATTTTCATCCAAATTTTCTTCAGTTTCTTCTAAAGAAGAGTCTTCTTCGCTTTCTAATACATTTTCTAAATTATTTTCATTTATAACATTCTCTGAAAGATTTTCGCCATAATCTTCTATTATTTCTTCAGGAACTGTATCTTCTTGATCTATTTTCTGAATCAATTCATCATTTTTGCTAATATCTGTATCTTCTAATTTGTCATTCTCCTGTTTTTGTATCTTCTGATCTTCAGAAGTGTTTCCACCAAGATTTTCTGGTTCACTTTCTTCTGATTCAGCTTCTTTAATTTCGTTATTATTATTCAGAGCCTCATCTTCCTGTATTTCATTTGTGACCTCTTCAGGTTTTATATTCCCATCAATTTCTTCTGATTTCTCACTATCTGTAACAACCTGTTTCTCCACATCATGATCAGCCTCTGCATATACTGGTAATGACATCGCATTTATCATCATAGTAACCACCAGTATATGCGCAATCGTTCTTTTCATTCTTTTTCCCCACTCTGTTATCATTTCATGATCCATTTACATTAAAACAATAGCATTTAAGACGTTGCTTTATGATATACCTCGTCAATAATTGCATCCGTAGCTTCTCCATCAGGCCATGAATATTGTGTTTCCTGATTTTTTTCGATTAATTTTATTCTCATTCCGTCATCCGTCGGCAAAATATCGAGAAGGAAATTTTTCCCGGAACGGTTTCCGACAACGGAATATTCTGTCTTTCCGTCTTCCAAATCAAAAATATAATCCTCATCCGATGCACTGTCTCCATAATTATGCCAAAATCCCAAATAGGCTGACTTTATCCCATTCACTTCGTATATTTCCAAACTGGATAAATATTCTCCTTTTTCATATTCATAACTTTCCAATTCATTATAATCACCATCAGAAGTACCCTCTTCTATTGCCGGCAAATATGAATATCCATCAAACTTCTTTGTTCCATTCCAGACAATTTCCTTCACATGATCACACTGGCTGAAAGTTGTAGGCGTAATACTTTCAAGACTGTCAGGAAGTACAATCCTCTGAATCTGGCACCCTGCAAAAGCATTTTGTTCCACATTTTTTACACCTTCTGAAAGTGTAAGCGTTCCGTTTAATCCTGTGCAACCTCCAAATACGCTGTAGTCAATATATTCTATGCCTCCGGGAATGGTCAGATCTCCTGTTAATCCTCCACATCCATGAAAAGCACCTTCTCCAATCGTATTCATGGATTCTGGTAAATGCAATTCTCCTGTCAGTCCACTGCATTCGGCAAATGCTTCTTCACCTACGTGTACAAGTCCATCCGGTAAATGCAATTCTCCGTTTAAAGTAGGAAGATCATAAAAAGCCATATTCCCTATTGAGGTTAACTTTGACGGGAAAGAAATAGTTTCAATCTTGGTATTAATAAAAGCTCTATCTCCAATCTTGGTTACCGTGTCAGCTAATGTAACTTTTGTAACATTTGACAAACCAGCAAAACTTTCATTTCCAATAGAAGCAATGCCCTGATCTACTATAACTGAGGTTATATGGTTTCGTTGCTGTTTCCAAGGCTGGTTATCCTGTGATGAAAAATCTGCCATTGCCCCATTTCCTGATATTGTCAGAACACCATCTGTCAAAGTCCATGAAACGCTTTCTGGATCTGAATCATCTCCACAATAACCACTCACAGAATCAGGATCAATATTGCCTGATAATGTAAATTGTTGTATTTCAAACTTTGATGGATGCTCCTCTACTTTTAACGGATAAATCATATTTTTTTCCTGTTTTTCTTCACTATTGTATTCCTGAAGCTTTTCAACTAACGTTCCATCTATCTTTGCTCTCCAGAAACCGCTTTCAGTAGAAACATAATAAATCCATTCATCATTTATATATAAGCTATAAACCATTTCATCCAGACCATGTTCTTCACCCGTCGCCAACACTGTCTGTTTTGTTGTATCTTCAATCGGGGTTTGAATCAGAAAATACTCGTCATACAATTCATTATATTGCAGGTAATATATGTAAGAATCTGACATATTAAAAACATTATCCCCCGAAACCAATGCAAAATATTTGGGATTATTATCCGTGCCATCAAATTTTACTCGCCCTATATAATCTGTTTTTCCATTATCATTAAATGATCCCTTTTCGTTCCAACTATCGTCAGTGAAATAATAGTAAATATACCCATCTGCAACACTGCAGCGTTGATCCCTATATTTGGCTCCTTCCAAAACACAAACTGCTTTTCCTGATGAAATATCTAATGTCCAAATAGAATTATCACCGCCAAACATAACGATGGTATCTGCATAAATTCCAAATTTCCTTATCTCAGCTTCGTCGAAAACCACCTCTTCCTTATCTGTGCTAAACCAATTAATTCCATTCTCTATAGAAACAGATTGCGCCGTTATATTCTTATACATGCACCGATAGAGTGTTCCATCATACACAAAATATAAACTATTGTCATAAGGCAAAATTTCTGATGCAACATTGTAATGATAATCTGAAACTTTGTATTCCATCTCCCATACATTTACATTGTTATCCTTGTCCAGATAACTCATTAATCCATCCGTATTGCTGTAAAGAATATCATTAATGAAAATTCCCTGTATTCCTTCTTCCTCTATTTCATTTCCATCTCTGTCTTTCATAGCATAACGTGGCATATAGTATATTGAATCGTTATCTGTAAGATGATAATAATTAACATTATCCTGAAAATAAACATCTTCTCCATTACATACAAATGCCATCTGTTGAAGATAATTATTCATCGCCGCATCATCAGTATACGAAGGATTCCAGGCACCGCTTTTCACTAACTTATCCATGGCATATCCGGCCGGATATTTTGTTTTATAATTCCAGTCTTTTAATGCGGTTCTTGCAGCAACAGCCAGAATAATAACGACCATTAAGAGCAAAATCCATTTCAAAGGTTTCTTTTTTCTTTTTGGTTTCTCCTTTAACCTGTTTCCACAATCCGGGCAGAACATAGCTCCGTCCGGAATTATCTTTCCACAATTTTCGCAAAACATCTTTTATATATTTGCTCCTTAATATGAATATCAATAACTTTAAATTACAGTTACATTATTCAAAGTAAAATAATTTCCAGTGTTTTCCTTCTTTTGTTATACATACTGTAATATTTTGCTCATTGGATTCATCACCCTTCTTTGCAGTAACTGTGACCTCAGCTTCCATAATTTTTTCAATTGAATCGACATCAAAATCCGGGACAGACGATTTTATTCCATCCATAAGTTTACTTACTTTTCTTGGCGACATATCATAGATCTCATTGATTTCATAGGATAAAGAATAATTGTTTCCTACATAGGTTTCAAAAGAATCCATTGTATCTCCAATTGAATCTTTAAAGCTTTCTTCCGCTGCGTTTTCTGCATCAAAGTAATAATATACATCACTGGACATAGCTACCAGCGCATCAATATCATACTTTTCATAAGCAGACATCACTTTTCGTAAAAATCCACGATATCCGGTGTATTGAGGGATTATTTTCACCGCACCTAAAACTCCAATAATAAACAGTAAAACTAATATCAGTAAACCTGTTCTTTTTTTTGACTTCGTTTTTTCTGAATGATGATTCACATTCTGACCACCCCAGGGGGTTCCACATTGATCACATACTCGCGCATCATCATCAAGTTTATTGCCACAATTACCACAATATTTTGCCATTTTACTGTACCTTCTTTCGTTTTCTTGCGTGTAATATTACTACACCACTGACCACTAAAATAATTCCTGCACCTGCAGCAATTCCTGCATATATGATAATGTTCGAATGAATTTCTTCTCCATATCCATTCTTTCCTGCTTGAAGTTTTACATCATATTTTCCGTCCCCATCTTCATCAATGTTCAATACACTTACTTCAGAAACAGCTGCAACCGTATCTATTTTTGTTTTTCCTGTTATTTTTACATGTTCAAATTTTCTAAAATCGCTATAATTTCCATCATCATCCATAAAGCCAATAGTATAATCCATCAGGCCTCTTCCAGTGCCTGTAATCTTAACATCATAATCCACGCCCTCTTTCAAACGCAGGATCTTGACCTGATCTTCAGATACATTACCCTCCGAATCCTGAACATCTTCAAATGACAATGTTCCAAAATCTGTTCTAAGATTTAATGCATCCTCTGACGAGGTTAGGGTCTGTCCCTGATAACTGACTGAGACATCCACCGGACATGCAATTCTGACGTAAATATATTTCTGTCCATTCATCTGATCTGCAATATCTTTAAAGAAAAATATCAGATCATCAGCGCTTGCTACTTCGTAATGACATCCTTCACTGGCAATCGCCTCCATCAAAGCCTGCTCATAAGATTTTGTTCCATCGCTATTTTCGAAAAAACCAATGGTATAGATTAATATACCTGTCTTTTTGATTTCGTCCGCATAGGCTATGAGATCGTCTCCACATCTTCCTTCATTTGGTTCTCCATCCGTCATAAGAATAATCATTTTTTTCCTGGCATTTCCAGATGAAAGCATTTCACATGCCTGTTGCAGTCCTTCGTCAATATTGGTGCCGCCCAAAGCATATACTTCTGAAAGTGCATTTTTTAAAACGCTCTTATTTCCAGAAAACTCTGAAATGCAATGAGCCGAACTTTCATAAGTTACAATTCCTATACTCGCATCTTCTTCCAACACAGTATCTACAAACTTATTTGCGGCTTTCACTGTTTCCTGTATCGGCGTTCCATCCATACTTCCGGAAGTGTCTAATGTGAGCACGATATTTCTTTCGTTGGAAAGTGCTGTTGTCCGCGGCAATTGTTGATCAGTTTTCTTTTTATTTTTATATTCTAATGCCATTTCGACCGCATTTTTCGCATTGGCCATGCCATATCCATATTCCCCGTACTTTCCAACCGCGCTCTCGCGAATGATTTCTTTTACCAGGTCACTGTCTATATCTGGATTAACAGAAACGATAAGCCCGGCTATACCTGACACATGCGGACACGCCATCGAAGTACCAGAGTTTATTCCATATGAATCCTTTATCGTACTGTATATATCGGTTCCTGGTGCAATTACATTAACACATTTTCCAGCCTGACTATATGCTGCTATTTTATATCCGTCATGAACAAGCTTACTACCAATTCCTAAAAAGCCACCTTCTCTATGAGTTAAATTTTCTGCGGCACCAACCATAATAATTCGTTTTTGTACTTCTACGTCATCAATAGCCCCAAGAATATCGTATTTTGCATCCACATTCCCGCTCTCAAGCCGTTTTTTTATTTCTTTCTTTTTGTTTTTGTAAAACGCAAAATACTCTTCGTCCGTTTTGTTTCCGTTTAAATACTTCTCAAAATCTTCATAGCGATAATACAAATACGGATATTTTGAGTTATCTTCTTCGTCCTTCTTGAAATACTGATATTCTCCATGCACTTCATTTTGATTTCCTGTTGACTTGCAAATTATGAATGAATAATTATCTTTAATTAGTTGTTTCAAAAATATTGAAATTTTTTCAGCAATAATTTTTAATGCCTCATTATAGACCTCATTCCTAGATGCACAAAATGTAAGTGTATCCAACCCTACACTTAAATTGATAACCGAACAATTTTTTTTCACAATTAAATAGTAAAAAGCCGTCTTCCATGCCTGATAATTGCAATACTTATTTTTTTCTCCACGTATTTCAAATCCGCGTATTGACACTCCGTACAAATTTACTTTTGGCAAGACTCCTGTAACTCCAGTCCCATTGTCAAAAGTAGCCGCAATTGTTCCTGCAACATGTGTTCCATGGTTATCCCATTCTCCAGACGTGGCCGCTACATTTCCCAAAGGTTGTTCTACAAAATTCAGATCTTTATGATTTACATCAAACATGAGATCCAGTATTCCCACATTCACTGGTTGCATCTGATTCCTATACTCCCATGCCCCTGGCACATCAATTGCTTCCATCCCCCAGTTTTCTCCACCAGGAATATTACTCCACTCATTTTTCCATCTGGAATCATCCGGGTAATAATTTTCGCTTATCTGAAATGCATAATTAGGAGATGCATAAAGTACTTCGTCTCTGTTCTGAAGATCATTTACTAAAGAAGACAATTCAGAATAGGTTAATGATCTTTCTAACTGTATCTGATATTCATTTATATCAGATAGTTCACCAACAATCTTCCCTCCCAATGGTGCCAGATACTTAGTGAATTCTTCTTTTGAAAAATCGTTCTCCAACATTACAAGTACTTCATTATTTACATATAGAATTCCTGTATCACTGTCCTGTTCAACAGAATCATCCGATGTCTGATAATAAGTAATTCCTTCGGTATCTGTAGGTGGAATCTCTTTGTTTATATCCTCTGCTTCATTGTTATAGTATATTTTCTGTTGATCCGAAATTATATTGGTTAGAGTAATATCAATTATTTTAAAATGAACTAATCCAATTATTACAATTCCGATTATGACGATGATCAGCAAAAACACTGTTATAATATGTCTGAGTTTCCTCTTCCGATTTGCTTTTTTTAATCTACTTTTATCACATTCAGGACACAGTCCCGTTTTTTCATCCAGTCTTGAACCACATTTTGCGCAAAAATTTCCCTTTTTATTTGCACATAGCTTCTTCATTCCGCCTGTCTTTCCCCCACTGCCTTATTTTCCGTTCTTGTAATATTCTGCTGCACGGTCTCCATCCCTGAGTGTCAGACAATTATTCTTAATACTTTCTATCGTAGACGTTCTGCTTTCACCCCAAATATCCGTCAATTTCAGTTGATCATCATTTACAACATTCCATTTGCAGGCTCCGCTCCAATTGTCTATTTCACAGGTCCCATCACTATAAAATATAAACTCCGGGTCATCATTGTCTTCCGAGTACCACTCACCAACTAATTTCTTTTCGTAATTTGATCCACCACCAAATATTGAAAACAACACAACCAGTATAAGAACTATTAACACACCTACTGCAATAATACCTACTATCTTGTGATTTTTATTTTTTGCTTCAGCCTTCTGGACACTTTGAGAAGATACTCGCTTCACCGGAGTCCCGCAATCAGGGCAAAACATAGAATCATCAGGTATTTTCTTTCCGCAATTTCCGCAAAACATAACTTTCCTCCAATATACAAATTTTTATTTCAATTTTTTTCCACAAATAATGCAAAACTTCATATTTTCGTCTGTTTCCGCACCACAGTTAGGACACACATGTTGCATAGATTCTTTCTGTTCTTCTTTTAAAATATTCTGTTTCATTTCCTCACCACTTAACAGGAAACCACATTTAGAACAAAATTTTTGGTGCTCTTCATAAACTTCACCACATCTCGGGCACTGCATATTTCCATTATCAGTAGAAGTATTTTCACGAATAATCTGTTTCCCACAATTCGGGCAGAATCGATCATCTTCTGATATTTCGCCTCCACATGCTGTACAAATATGCCCATTTTTGTAAGCCTCAATCTGTTCTGATATGTACTTCAATTGTATATTAATTTCATTTAATTTTTCTACCTCATCCCTGATGCATTCTTCTGCATCTGTTGAATGAAGCTCATAATATTTCTTTCCTATCTGTTTATAAAACTCTTCTGCCTGTTCAAGAAGCTGTTTACTGTTTTTCTCGAGTTCTTCAATTTTATTATTTTGTGATTTTTCCATGTCAGCAGTCCCCCTATGTCATTTTTTATTTACTGCGGTAAAAATAAATTGTCGTTTTGCAAAGTTTTTCATTCTCTGTTCCCTTACGCACATTCTTAATCTGTATCGTAATCTCATCCGCGTAAATTGGTTCATTAAAGGACATCATCGTGCCAAAAAGATCATCTCCTGCATCGCATTCTTCTACACAATCAGAAAATTCAACAGATTCTTCATACTCGCCAGCAGAAACAAGAAGTTCCGAAGGGGCACTACAAGCTTGATAATCTGTTTTCGACTCCCAGTCCCACGGATCAATTCCTATTCCTTCTATTGGTTCACCAGGATTTAAATTTTTTATAGTAACTGTTTCTCCAATCCCACAGTCAGGGGTAGACACAGACCATTTAACATGTTCCCCATCACATTCTATTTTTGCAGATGAATCTGATTGAGAACTAACCTGAATGGAGAAATTTTGGAAATCATCCTCCCACAATCTTCCCTCTTCATCCTCTTCGTTCTGAATATTGTCCTGTTCATTTTTTTGCTGTTCTTCACTCTCCGATAATGGTATCTCCTCATCCATCGTTTCTATTTCTGCTGCGTCTCCCTCTTCTTCTTTTTTCTGTTCTTCTTCATTTTCGTTCACATTTTCATTGTCAGGTTCCTTTATATCCTCCTGTAAAACTTCATTTTTTTCTGTTTCTGTAGACTCATCTAAATTTTGTGATGATGTATTTCCCAATAAGTTTTCTTTTGTACTTTGCTGTTTTAAATAAATAACTACAACGACAGAGATTAATAGAATTACCATTAAAATCACAGGCAAGATAATCTTTTTGACCCCTTTTTTCTTTTGTGGCCGTCCTTCATCGGAAATAATCTCTGATTCTGTTACATCCTCTATCTTCCATCCACATTCTCCGCAAAATTTTGCATTTTCCTTTAATTTGCTTCCGCAGTTTCGACAGTACATTCTGCAACCCTCTTATTCTTCAATCATCTGGCCACACTTCATACAAAACTTTGATCCCGGTTCGACTTCCGCACCACATCCAGAACAAATTTTTTTAGATGTGTCTCCCTGATCATTTTCTGATATTAAGCTTCCACAATAAATACAAAACTTCTGTCCCTTTGGAACTGCCTTACCACATTTAGAACAATTTACCATGTTTTCAGAGCGTTCCTTAGACGATATTTCAGGTATTCTTTCTCCGCATTGAGGGCAAAATACAGTTCCTTTAGCAATTTCACAGCCACATTTAGGGCAGGATTCCACGCCTTTCACCAAGACAATCTGTGCTTTTATTTCTTCTATTCTTTTTTCAGCCATGGTAATTCCTTCAACTTCCGCCTGAACGCAGGCCTCCGCATCTAATTTATGAAGTTCATAATAGTTTTGGCCGATTCTGGAATACAATTGACTGATAATCCTTTCCTGCTCTGTAATCAAACCATTTAATCTGCTAACCTCTGCAAAAATTCTCGCCTGCTCAGCTGCTTTCTGACCTCCATCCGTAATCTTTTTTCCAATTTCATCAAAAAATGCCATAATAATATCCCTCTTTCTTTATCTGTAACCTTTTTCTTTTTCGTATTCTACAATTAAATCTCTATTCGCAATTTCATATTCATTAAATACACTGTCATCAAAATCTTCCGGCTCAATAGTTCCTTCGTACCAGCTTTTTGATTCAAAATATGATTTTAAATTTTCATCAGTAAACTTTCGTCCGTGTCGGGCAAATAATTCATTACGGGCAATTCTGCAATCATCTGCTGAGTATCCTTCCAAATCTTTCATTGTCAAGTATTTGCTGTCACTGTCAGGGATGAAATACTCTGATGCTTCATCCTGCATTTCTGTTTCTTCCGTTTGTTTTTGATCTTCTTCTGAAACTTCTTTTTCCACCGATTCAGAAATATCTTCCTCTGAATTATCTGTAGAAAAATCGGTTTCAAAGTCATCAGTCTGACTCGACCATTCATTAGCAATTACCTGATTATCTGGTACTTCACTTTGTTCCGATATTTCATTCATTTTGTACTTCAAAATAAAAGCTGCCAGTATTATAAGAAAAACACCAAAAAATATCATTAAAACGATTGGCCATCTCTTCTTATGCTTCATAGGAATTATTACTTCATCTTCTATAGTTGACTCCATCATTACCGGAGTCCCACACTTCTTACAGAATCTGGAGGTTTCTTTTAATTTCTGACCACATTTTCTGCAATACATTTCTTATCTCCATACGTATTTACATATTTTTCGAAACCAGTTCATCAATAGAAGCAACATACACTGTCTTAAAATTCAAAGCATTTATTCCGGACCAAATCAATACTATATTTCTGAGCAGCGAGCAAACAGTGCTTAAAATTCCTGTTAATCCTAATGGAACTGCTATATGCACATTCTTCGCAAAAATACCAATCACTTGATTAAATATTGCAAATATATCATCAATGCAATTTAATCCTATATTTATTGCTCCAAATATCACTACAATCATTACCATTTTTACTGCCTGATATTTTAACCAGTCATTTTCTTCTTTCAATAAAATATACCCTGCCAATATGACTGCTGGAATGATACTGATTGCTCCAAGAAAATATAAAATTGCTCCTGTAAGCCCAGCTGACACTCCTAATTTTATTTTGTTCATTTCTTTTATCTCCTTCTCATAACATATTTAACTGGATTATAACATATATTCTTGGATTATTAAATACTATAAGACATTTATTTTTCTACTATATACAAAGGTATCTCCGTTAGACTGTTTAAAGGAGGGGAATAATAAATATGAATCCAGAATTTGTTCGGGAAAGAATTACCCAGTTGAGACTTGAAAAAGGAGTATCTGAATATCAGATGAGTTATGACCTTGGCCATAGCCGAGGTTATATTTATAATATTTCTTCCGGGCGAGCACTACCTCCAATGACGGAATTTCTTCAAATATGTGATTATTTCAACATTACCCCTGCCCAGTTTTTTGATACTTCATCTCCAAATTCAGCTTTACTTGAAACAACTATTACAGAACTAAAAAAATTGGACGATGACGATCTTCTGCTCATTTTAGGGAATATACGTCGTCTAACAAGAGACAGCCGATATTCAACACCATCTGGAAAATAAAAAAGACTGATGCAAAATAGTAAATAATCATCTATTTTACATCAGTCTCTTTTATCTCTTTTTATTTTTCTAAGCAACGGAATAGCAATGCTATGTCGGCGAAGTGCCAACCTGTGAAAGGAACGTCCGCAGTCCCGGTACTTCATGAGAACAAGCCGACAGGCGATGTTCGAATGTTAGTACCGCTGGATCGAGGACTTAGCGCAAGCGGTTCCTTTTCACAGCTTGGCACTTCGTCCTCCCATTGTTTTATTCCGTTTTCTCCAATAACCGATAGGTCATCAACAAATACAGCAGCTGATCCGGATCTTCCAGATCAATCTGCACCAATTCTTTGATATGGGCCATCCGGTATAGAAACGTACTTCGATGGATAAACAGTTTCTTCGCTGCCTGCACAGCGTTCATCTGGCAGGTAATATATGTCTTCAGCGTAAGATAGTAATCTGTCTTGTGCTCCTGATCATATTTTTTCAAATCCAGCACTGCCCTGCTGCATACAACTTCGGGTTCCAGCACTTCCGTACACTTTCCAAGAAGATAGTCAAGAGCAATGTCTTCAAATCGATTAATCCAACGCAGAGGGTAACGTTTCATTCCCTCCTCAAGAGCAATCCGGGACTGGATATAATACTGTTTCAATGATCTGAATCCGGTAAAGCTGTAGCTGATTCCTGCTTTCAGATAGCTGTCTTTCAGGAATTGCTTTACAGATTCCAATGCTTCTTCCAGAGACTTTCCGTAATCATTAAGATTTACATAAACCACAATATTTTCATGAAGCAGAAAGGCACAACTTCCCTTCATGAGGCTCTCAATACGGTTACAAATAAAGCGAACAACCGTCAGGTTTTGGCGGTCCACCGTGGATACATGAATATTCATGCAGAAATAGCTGTGTGATTCCTTCCACTGAAAATTTTCAAACCGGGATTCCAGAGAATCAGCCTCAATACTTTCCTCTGTCAGAATATTGGACAACAGCCGGTCGAGCGTGTAACTGATATCTTCCTGCACCACCGTATAGCGTTCCAGCATCTGCTGCACATATTTTGCCAGATGCTGCAGGAGATATTCATCATAAAGCTTCAGTTTTCTGGAAGCTTCTACCAGAATTACCCGATAACTGTTCCGGTTCTTGTCATAGATCTCCACAAAAAGATTATTTCTCTTCGTGACTGGATCCTGATAATGCTGGACGGCAAACGGCTCCTGATTTTCCTCACTGCAGGATATCACACTTACCTGATTATGCGACAGAATTTCCTGAAATTCTGGCAGCGTATCCATGAGACTGCTGTAATCCACCATAAATCCTTCTGTCGTGCTGACCATCAGCGGATTATGGAAAATACGGTAGGATGCATCCAGCAGACTTTTCAGAGTACTCTCTGACAGTGCCATACTCTGCATCCGCTCATCCCAGGCATCATATGCGTCAAATGCCCGCTGTGTCGTATTAAACAGCACTTCTGGATTGGCCTCCTGCGGAAAACATCCGACTCCATCCGGCAATATATCCATTTCCGAAAAATCACCAACTGCCAGTATGAGGTTATCACCATGTTCAGCAAGCTGTTCCAGTGTCAGATCATCAGTTCTGGCAATGTATACTTTATTTTTTCTGAACTCTGTCCCGTTCTGATAAAAAAGAGGCCGTTTGAGATTCATGTCCTCTGACATTTTTCCCAAACGGCACTCCGGATAATTCTGGCGGAGTCGATCCGCCAGAATCTGCATACTGATTCGCATAGCTTATGCAAACTTTCTCATAGCTGCTTCTACAACATGTCCTACGAGAACAGAAGTGGTAACGCTTCCAACGCCGCCCGGTACCGGAGTGATTGCCTCAACAATCGGCTCAACCTCATCAAATACAGCATCGCCTGCGATAGCGCCCTTGCCGCCTTTTTTGTTGATCTTTTCCGGATCCCAGTTAATGGAAACGTCGATTACGATCTGTCCCGGACGAACATACTCTTTCGTCAGGCTGTTCAGCACACCTGCACAGGAGATCAGGATATCTGCTTCTCTTGCGATAGCAGGAACATCCACAGTCTTGGTATGACATACAGTTACCGTTGCGTTCTTGCCCATGAGCATCATAGCTGCCGGTTTTCCTACTACAAGGCTTCTTCCGATGACTACTGCATTTTTGCCTTTGCAGTCAATTCCGTAGTAATCAAGAATCTCCATGCATGCCTGCGGAGTACACGGCGGGAATCCAAGGGGTTTGCCCTCAAACACGCCTGCCAGAGAAAGATGAGTCATACAGTCAACGTCTTTTGCCGGATCCAGCGCATTCTCGATCTCAGACTGAACTGCTTTTAAGTGAGCCGGGAGCGGACGGAACATCAGAACCCCATGAATGGTATCATCTTTGTTTACTTTATCAATGACAGCAAGAAGCTCTTCTTTGGATACATCTTCCGGCAGAAGAATTTTCTCTACTTCCACACCAAGGGTATCACATCTCTTGGTTGCACCGGTCTCATAAGAAATATCGTCCGGTCTCTCTCCAACGCGGATAATGCCAAGCTTCGGGGATACTCCTTTTTCTTTTAACTCTTTTACCTGTCCAATAATCTTCTCGTTCAGGGCTGCGGTTACTTCTTTACCTAATAACTGTTTTGCCATGGTTTCTACTCTCCTGTTTTCTTATACTAGCGAAGTCTTGCATTAACAGCTGCAAAAATATCGTCCGCTTTTTTACTATAGTCAGCAATCATCTTATCTGCTTTCTCGTTGAGGGATGCAGCGTACTCTTTGTCAGCCATAGACTTGGTGTTGATGAACACGTTCAGGGATGCACCCAGAAGTGCTGCCTTACAGAATGTAACGCCTACGCCTGCATCAGAGATTGCAAGAGCAGAACCCTTTGCAGCAAACTCTTCGATCACATCAATGGCCTCACAGCATTTCTCCATGATTTCCATAGGAACTGCACATGCATCTTTCAGAACAATCGCCATCACACGTGCTTTTTCTGCTTTTTCTTCCTCAGTCTCTCTCGGCATACCATATGCTTTTGCCAGCGGCTCAAATGCTTCCGCATCAGCCTCTACCAGATGAAGAAAATCTGCCTGAAGCGCAGTTGCTTTTTCTTTCAGTGCAATAATATCAGCTTCTACATCTGCATATTTTTTCTTACCAACAGTCAGACTTCCTACCATGTTGCCAAGTGCCATACCAATGGCTCCTACCAGTGCAGATGCTCCTCCACCGCCCGGTACCGGCGCTTTGGATGCAAGTACATCCACGAATTCTTCACAGGTTTTTGTTGTGAATCCCATACATACCTCCATGTTTAAGGCTTACGCCATTTTAATTCTGAGCATGGCTTATGGCAGGGAACATCCTGTGTTCCCTGCCGCCATATAGATTTGTGTATAATATTATTTAGAAGAGTCCTGTAATCTTACCATTCTCATCTACATCGATCTTCTCTGCAGCCGGAACCTTCGGCAGACCAGGCATGGTCATGATCTCTCCGGTCAGTGCTACGATAAATCCTGCACCAGCAGAAATCTTCAGATTACGAACGGTAACTTCGAAGTCAGTCGGTGCACCCAGTTTGGTCTGGTCATCCGTCAGGCTGTACTGAGTCTTGGCAACACAGATCGGGCAGTTTCCAAATCCCATATCTTCCAGCTGTTTTGCCTGTTTCTGAGCATTTGCAGTCAGGACAACTTTCTTTCCGCCATAGATCTTGGTAACGATTGCATTCAGCTTATCCTCAATAGAAGTTCCTTCCAGTTCATAGGAATAAGTGAAATCATTCGGCTGCTCGCAGAGACGTACTACTTCCTCAGCAAGTTTCATGCCGCCTTCTCCGCCTTTTGCCCATACTTCAGAAAGGACAACGTTAACACCCAGCTCTTTACATTTAGCCTCTACCAGGTCAAGCTCTGCCTTGGTATCGGTCGGGAATGCATTGATAGCAACTACACACGGCAATTTGTATACGTTTGTGATATTGCTTACATGTTTCAGCAGGTTCGGAAGACCTTTCTCCAGAGCTTCCAGATTCTCATTATTGAGATCTGCTTTTGCAACACCGCCGTTGTATTTCAGAGCACGTACAGTAGCTACGATAACAACGGCATTCGGTTTCAGACCTGCCATACGGCACTTGATATCGAGGAATTTCTCTGCACCAAGGTCAGCACCGAATCCAGCCTCAGTAATGGTGTAATCAGCAAGTTTCAGACACATCTTGGTTGCAGTTACGGAGTTGCATCCATGAGCAATGTTAGCGAACGGTCCGCCATGAACAATAGCCGGAGTTCCTTCCAGAGTCTGAACCAGGTTAGGTTTCAGTGCATCTTTCAGAAGTGCTGCCATAGCACCCTCTGCGTGCAGGTCACCAGCGGTTACCGGTTTCTGCTCAGCTACTTTGCCATATGTATATCCGATGATGATTCTTGCAAGTCTCTTCTTCAGATCAGTGATATCACTTGCCAGACACAGAACTGCCATGATCTCGGAAGCAACGGTGATATCGTAGCCATCCTCTCTCGGCATTCCATTGGTCTTTCCGCCAAGTCCGTCTACTACATTACGAAGCTGACGATCGTTCATATCCACGCATCTTCTCCAGGTGATCTTTCTCGGATCAATGTTCAGTGCATTGCCCTGGAAAATATGGTTATCAATCATAGCTGCCAGCAGGTTGTTAGCTGCGCCGATTGCATGGAAGTCACCAGTGAAGTGAAGGTTAATGTCTTCCATAGGAACAACCTGCGCATATCCGCCGCCTGCTGCTCCACCTTTTACTCCGAATACCGGTCCAAGAGACGGCTCACGAAGTGCTACCATAACTTTCTTGCCGATCCTGCTCATACCATCTGCCAGACCTACGGAAGTAGTGGTCTTACCTTCTCCTGCCGGAGTCGGATTGATTGCAGTTACCAGAATCAGTTTTCCGTTCTCTCCCGGAACCTCTTTCAGCAGATTGTAGTCAATTTTTGCCTTGTACTTACCATACTGCTCCAGATACTTGTCATCAATACCTGCTTTTGCAGCAATCTCGGTAATTGGTCTTGCTTCGCACTCCTGTGCAATTTCGATGTCAGATTTGAATCCCATAAAAACTTCTCCTTTCTTTATCCGCAAAGAATCAGAACTCTGCGGCTGATGCGCATATCGCGCAAGGTTTGCTTTTTTGTTATTCCAAAGAACTCATCCGTTCCTTGTGTACGAATGCATTATATAACTTTGATAATTTTTTGACATCCTACACTTTGTACAATAACATTTATTTTATGCACACAGTCGTTTCAGCGTGGTAATGGACAGATCTCCCGCCACTACCATGTCCTCTGCGTGAAATCCGAACTGGAAATTATCGCTGTAAAGAATCTGGGCAGAGGGTGGAAACTCCTCGTCTCCTGCCCAGAAAATAAACCGCATCCGATATCCGTCAATGAGTTCAAACTCGTATGCCACATCTCCCATGGGAATCTTCTTCACTCCCGGGATCTTTTCCATGCCCTCGGCGAAGGCTTTCAGCTTAAATCCGAATCCATAGGTCAGACGCTTAATACATCTTCCCGTAAAAGGCTGAATATACAGTTCTCCATAAGTTGGAACCTCGCGGAAGGTCATGAACTTTCCACTGGACTGTACATACTGCCCTTCCAGCAGATACCGTAAAATAAAGGTTTTGGCCGGAAGGCTGGTCATAAGGAGGCCATCCTTCTCTTCCTCATCCAGCGCCTTAATTTCAAACTCCGGAAAATGCACTTCATAAGGATGTCCCATGAAACGAATGCCAAATTTCTGCTCAGTTTCATCATACACTATGTTCAATCTTTGAGCAGCCTCTTTCGGATCCAAAGATTTATATTTTTCCAAGTAATGCTCAAAGGGCACTTCTTCTTTGTGGTTTTCGATTTCCAAATTAAATCTCCTCCTGTTTTACGCTGGGGAACAGCGCAGTATTCGTATGAGGAATAAAGCATGCAGCCACAAATTCATCCATATAGCTCGGATCCGTGCTCAGCTCCATATAGGTAATGTTGTGAGCAAGGTCATGTACTTTCTGTTCTGCTTCTGTGGAAAGGGTCATGTTGTAGGCACCGGTCAGAGAAGAGTTTCCAATATAATGGAACTTGTCGATCTCTACATCCGGGAACATACCGATGGTCACGGCATTTCTCATATTAATACCGCTTCCGATACCACCTGCTACATATACATTTTCGATCATGGACACATCAAAGTCCAGAGAACGAAGCATTGTACAGATTGCAGAGAAAATAGCTCCCTTTGCACGGATGAAATTATCAATATCTACTTCATTGATTTCTACATCTTTATGACCCGCTGCATCTTCTTTGAATGCCAGCACATAGCTTCCGATTCCGTAATGATCGTGGCGGACACGATCACCCTCCCGGACAAACTTTCCTTTCGGGCTGATGATGCCGCAGCGGAACAGCTCTGCGATTACGTCAATGATACCAGAACCACATAATCCCACCGGTTTTTGTCCTTCTTTTCCGATCACGGAGAAAGTCGGTTCCATGGTCTTTGCATCAATAGAACATGCTTCAATGGCTCCATCCGTTGCACGCATACCGCAGCTGATATCTCCGCCTTCAAAGGCCGGTCCTGCAGAACATGCACAGCTCATCATAAAATCAGAGTTGCCAAATACGATCTCACCGTTGGTTCCAAGGTCAATAAACAGGTTGAATTCCGGTTTATTCCAGATCATGCTGACCAATGTACCAGCCGTAATATCTCCTCCTACATAGCTTCCAATATTCGGAGCAATGATGACCTTTGCATTGGGATGTACATCCAGTCTCAGGTCATAGGCACTGACATCTTCTGTCTCAAAGAAATCCGGAATGTACGGTTCCATACGAAGCGGATCTGCATTCACGCCAAGGAGCAGATGGTTCATGGTCGTATTGGAAGCAACACACAGATGATATATCTGGCTTCCCTGAATACCTGCAGCGCGGCACAT
The DNA here is from genome assembly GCF_020686965.1 of Hominiventricola filiformis. NCBI lineage: Bacteria > Bacillati > Bacillota > Clostridia > Lachnospirales > Lachnospiraceae > Hominiventricola > Hominiventricola filiformis. Next base: position 146,551 of record NZ_JAJEPS010000006.1, read on the forward strand.
ATTATGAAGCATTGGATTCAGAGTCTCATCAATGATGGCTTTCTGAAGTTTTGCTTCTCCACCGGTTTTTCTGGATTCAATAATGCGGTTGATTACATCAGCTCCATAACGGATCTGTCCGTTTCCTGCAGATGCCTTCGCCAGAATCTTTCCATCTCTCAGATCAAGAATCACAGCCGATACGGTAGTCGTACCAATATCGATGGCAGCTCCGCAGATTCTCTCCTCCGTAACAGGCACTACGTCATAAACGAGAACACTGTGATGAAGTTTCTTCAGTACTACATTCACATGGAACTCATTGTCCCGAAGTGCATCCGGCAATTTCTTCAATACATGATAGGTTAATTTTACACTCTCTATTCCCGTGGCTGCCTCGATGGCCCAGGACAGCCGTTCATTATCCGGCATGGTATCCTCCAGTGACGGTGCCGTCATCTGAAGTTCCACAACCGAGAAATCATTTTCAAACGTAATTCCTGCATCTGCAACATCCTGTTTTGCCCGGTCAAAGATGGCAACTTCCTCCGGTGAACTTAAATCAGCCACTTTCATGCGGCTCTTATAGGCAGATGCAATGTCCGGTACCAGCACCTCCACGTCGCCGGTCACCTTGCTGCAGCAGGAAAGTCTCCATCCTTCTGCATAGTCTTCGTCCGTAATATGTCTTGTCTGGACACTGTCCAGTTCTCCACTGATGAATTTTACCCGGCATTTACCGCAGGAACCGTTGCCTGAACAAGGTGCATCAATGGCCACATTCGCTTTCCGAGCCACCTCCAACAGGTTCTCTCCGGCTGTCACTGCTACTTTTGTGGCAGTTCCATCTTCATATCGAAATATAACATTCGGCATAATCTTTTTCTCCATAAACTGGGTTTTCAGGTTTTGTATTTTCCCATATAGCACAATACTGCCAGTGAAAACACTGACAGTATTGCAAAATCGCTCTGATTATTAGATCTCCAGATAGGAATCTGCGTACAGAGTGTTGTTCTTAATAATATCACAGGATTTGATGGTCTCCATAAGACGAAGATCATTCGGGTTAACGATTGCGGAAGTCAGACCACACATCATAGCCATAGCTACCATAGCGGAGTCCATAATCGGACGGATGTGTTTCGGCATACCGTTGGAGTTGTTGGACAGACCACCGGTAGTGTTCAGACCCATATCGCTGAACATCTTGATTGCCTCAAGAACCTGCATCTGTTTGTCCTGCATTCCTTTGATAACCAGGAATAACGGGTCAAACCACATGTCCTCTGCTTCCATACCATGCTCCATACCTCTTTCAAGAAGCATCTGGCAATATCCCATACGCTCGTCGTTGTCTTTTGCGATTCCTTCGCCGTTGCAGAGAGCGATAACGATTGCATCGTTTGCTGCAGCCAGATCGATGTTCTCAATTCTTCCTGCTGCGTCTGCAGAGTTTACGATCGGTTTTCCTTTGGAACGATTGTAAACAGAGATACCAGCCTCGATAGCTGCTTTGTTGGAAGTATCCAATGCCAGCGGAACGTTGTCAAACTCGCTCTGCAGTAACTGAACTGCCCATTTCATCAGATCCTCACCATAGGACTCAGCCGGTCCGATGTTTACGTCAAGATAGGTAGCACCTGCATCCAGCTGCTGTTTTGCTCTTTTCAGAATCGGCTCCGGATCTCTCTCAAGAAAAGCCTTGTTGACTGCCGGAGCAGTAGTGGAAAGTCTTTCACCAATCGTAATGAATTTTGCCATGGTAGTAATCTCCTTTGATTATATTATTTGCGGCTGCCGGTTAAAACCGGCAGTCGTATCTATTCTAGATTTCGCCGTTTGCTTTCATATCCTTCAGGAATTTTACAAGCTGTACAGCTTCGTTCGGAGCTACGATAATCTCCCAACCCGGAAGTTTTGCTTCCAGATCGCCCTTTAAGACTGCTACCTTACCCGGGATAACCAGTTTTCTGCATTTGATCTTCGGCTCTACGTTCTCAATGATGAATTTAGAGATAGAAGTAGAGGAGAATTTACCTGCAGCCCAGGAAGTCAGTACAGAAAGTCCGCCTGCATCGTTGATAACCAGGTTACACGGAACACCGGAACGCTCCAGCTCACCGGATACAACGAAGTATGTAAGTGCGAAGTCAACGGTAGTCAGAACTACGGAGTTCTCATCTCCGCCATTCAGCGGATAGATACCCGGCTCTACCTTCATCGGCTTCTGCGGATCGGTGTATACGTTCTGTCTTAAACCATACAGCGGAAGTGCCTCTGCGTAGTTCATGGTATCCATAACGATGATGGAACCATATTTCAGAACAAACAGGGAAGCCAGTGCAGTCTGCATAGCCTCATCTGCCGGAGCAAGTTTTGCCAGATTTACCAGGGACGGATATCCACAGGTTCTGTCCGGGTTCTTGTCCAGACATGCGCGTCTTACCTGAACGGTATTAGCGAAGGTCTCTTTGATCGTTGCACCGGTCGTATTCAGAACCAGCTCTTTATAGCCAAGCTTCTCAATTGCTGCGGTAGTATCATACAGCTCGTCCAGAGATGCTCCGGATACACCCAGAACAGCACCTGCTGCTTTTGCTACTTCAACCATCTCAGCGTAGTTGGAAGCGTTTGCTCCATCAAGGATCGGTTTCTCAGCTTTGCATACTTCCAGAGCTGCTTTTGCTGCTTCTGCATCAGCGCACTCCAGAACGATGGTTTTGCCAATACCGGTTACATGTTTTACCGTCTCAGCGTAAGCAGCTGCATCTCCGGTATACTCAACGAATACCATCTCTGCATGCATTCTCTCACCGATACGGTCATAGTCAACTTTGTTAACTGCTGCAAGCACAGCATCTGCATCCATATCCGGAGTGATGCGTACAGCGAATCTAGGTTTGCTAACATAGGTTTTCTCATGTCTGAACAGTACAGTCTCACCACCAAGGGTGTACTCTGCGTCGCCGGTACCAACTTTGATGGATTTCATAGGCGGTGCAGTTGCCTCAGACAGAGTTGCAAGAGCTTCTGCGGACATATGCGGACATTTGGAAATGTCTACAGCACCCTGAGCAACCTTCATGGAAAATGCCATACAGGTCGGGCTTCCGCACTCTTTACAGTTTGTTTTTGGTGTCATTTTAAAGATATCTAAGCCTTTTAATGCCATTGTCTTATTTCCCTCCTTACCACAATTACATCAGTTCTTTGATCATCTTGGAGATGGTGGCAACGGTAACCGGATGTTTCACGATTACAGCATTGGAACCACAAGCCAGTACGGAAGCGGCTGTGGAAACTTCCATATCGATACCACGCTGCTCAACCGGACCCCACTCAGGCATATCTTCTTCAGAAGCCATAGCCTCTTTTACGTTCCATGCTTCCTCTGCTACCGGAGTAATGATCGGCATCTGTAACTGTGCGTCGTTCTGGGAAAGTGCTGCAGCTTTTACACGGTCCATCGTAGAAACTACGTACTCAAAACCGTATCCAACTGCTGCGGTACCTACGTTCATGACAATATTTGCCGGCTGTACACCCAGCTGGGTGATCAGCACGTTCAGCTGTTTTGCAAGGTTGATATCTACTGCAGACTCAGCGCCGACTTTCTGATTGTAAGCCAGACCTGCTGCTGCACCGATACCTTTGTAATCTTCCTCTCTTGCGGACAGGATGATGACATTTTTGCCCTGAGCTACATCAGCAGCTTTGGACAGAAGCTCAGTATCTTTTGCTACATTCTTGCATCCCTCGATTACAAGCGGTACATCGATGGCGTCAATGACCTCTTTTACGATCTCCATGCATTCTTCTGTAGATTTGTTTGCTCCGTTCGGATCAGCTCCGATCAGTCTCAGACATACGAAATCTGCACCCGGCATCTCAGATGCTTTCTTAGCGATCTCGCCCATGGTGCTGCATCCAGCATAGTATGCTTTTACACCTTCCGGCTCGTTGTCCAGACCGAGGTCTGTGATCATAACACCAACTTTCGGTGCGTTCTCAATCGGTGCATCAAATGTATAGAAAGGTAATACATTCTCGCCGCCAATTTTAATTGCTTTCTCGCCGCAGCCTACTTCAACTGCATTGATGGAAGCGTTGAATTTTCCTGATTTTCCATTGAATGGCATTGGTAATTCTCCTCCTCAAAAAATATATCACACAAATACTATATTATACCATAAAACTCCTTTTCGTAAAGAGTTTTATGCATTCCAAAAGGGCAACCCTGCTATGCAGGGTGCCCAAAATTGGGTAAAATCAAATACTCGCCACGCTCGTGCTTGATTTTCCGCCTTCTAATTACATCATCGGATCCATGCCGAGTGCCGGATGACCTTTCTCGGTCAGGAACTCAAGCAGTGCTTCCGGATCAGTTGCGATGGTCTCATCACCGATCATATCGCAGAAGTTCTCAATTCCGTACAGTTCCTGTGCGGTCTTGTTTACTCTCTCAGCAACCTGCTCTTTCAGCTCTTTCGGCATCCATACGATACGCTCGATACCACCCTCAGCCTTCATGAACTTCTTGGAAGAAATGAAGTGTTTTCCATGTCCCATGAATCCAGGAGTCTGAACTCCACCACCGGTCATGGATGCCAGCTCACCGAAGGTCATTCCCAGAGGAGTCATTCCAGTGTACTCACGGTTGGTAATGATAACACCGTTGGAGAACGGCTCGATACCACAGATACACTCGAAGCATCCACAGGATGTCATCGGGTCTTCCATGATGGAGTACAGAGTAACGTGCTCCAGAGCACCCTGTGAGAATTTAGCAACTGCTTCATCAACATCCTCATAACGTCCAAGGTTCTCATCGATAACTCTCTCTTTGGTGATTACCTGACACGGTCCCTGCGGATCCAGCTCGTTGGTTGCTTTTGCATCCAGCCATGAAACAGCACCGCAAAGTCCAAGTCTCTCCGGAGTTACTACACATACATGGCTCGGGGAGAATGCCTGGCACATGATACAGCTGTAGTATACCGGTACGGATTCGTCTGTCAGAGAAGTCAGACGCTCGTCACGACGATCATATGCCGGGATAGCCAGCTCATGACGAAGTTTGGTACACTCTGCTTCATCAGTTACGATGGTAACTGCACATTTATCTACTACTGCGTCAAACTCGTTCTTAATGTTTGCGTACAGAACCTCTGCAAGGTCTTTTGCACGGAAACCAGCCTCAAAGGTAGATTTGCTGATACGGATACGGATCATATCACGCTGTCCGGTATGCATAACACCCTCTACACAGTTTACATAGCTGTGGAATTTACGCTCAAATACCGGCTCGAAGTCGGACTGCATATTCTTTCCGGCTACGTCTACGATGTAAGCGATCTGCTGTTTGCTTCCTACTTCCATCTGATCGAAATCCGGTCCGATGAGAGTGAACTTGTGATCCTCAACCTCGCTTGCATCTTTGGTGCAAACCAGCTCGAAGCAGTCTTTTCTGGAACCGTCGAACTCAACCTGCATATCACCCTTACGGATGATCTCGCCCTCGAATGCGGATGCGAAGGATACCGGGATATCAATCTTGGTAATCTTAATCTTAATGTCACGTGCCTCAAGAGAGGTAGCATTGAATTTGGATACGTCTTCCTGAACAATCAGGCTCTTCGGTACACGGAAGATATTCTCGGTCTCGTTGGTAACTACCGGGAAACCAAGTGCGATAGCGCCTGCACCGCAAGCTACTACTACGTCATCCAGCGGTTTGAATGCGTTTACAAATGCCGGTACACGATCCATGGTGTATTTCATCAGAGCGCCTGCATCACCCGGTGTTACGTTGCCGAAGATCAGAGCTGCACGAAGTGCTACGGATACAACATGGATTACGGAAGTCACATCTTTACCAAGCGGTACGATACGAAGTGCATATCCCATCTTCAGGCCTGCTTCTACACACTGATCGATCACATCACCAACCAGAGTTACCAGAATACCCTGTGCCTGATAGCTCTTAACGAGCTCTACTGCTTCTTCGTTGCTCGGAGCTTTTCCAAGAATAACTGCTACACCCGGGATATCTCCGGTTACCAGCGGTACACCAAGCTCACGGATAATGGCATCTGCCAGATGTCCGTAGTACGGCTCTGCATACGGTTCTGCACCATTGATGTATTTCAGAACCTCGATGAACTCTGCGCAAAGTGCAGTAGCAACACCGCTCATGAACGCATCATTCAGTTTCTGCTCTCTGGTCATGAGAGTTTTTACAACGCCGAGAGCTTCTTTTAATTCTCCAAGATTAGCAACCTTGGTTCCGGTTACTGCATAGTAGCACGGAAGGCTGTATGCGGTATGCGGAAAAGATACCGCCTGATCTGCGCCGTACTGCGCAATTGCATTGTCGATGGCAGCTTCAGTTAAACCATAAACTGCATCATTTCCGCTGAATACTCTATCAAAAAGTGTCACGGTATTATACCTCCAAAATTTATTTTGACTCATCGAGAATCGCTTTGATTTTCCGAATCTCATCTGTCGCGGACTGACTTACATCATAGGGAGCTTTTCCCTGACGATCCGCGTCGATTACCTCTGTATTATAATGAATGAATCCCAGTAAATCCTCTGCCGGAATCTTGGAACGAACGAACTCCTCGTCCTCAGCGCTTCGGACTTTATTTGTGACTACGCGCACCTGACGGATTCCCAGATCTGCTGCCAGACGTTTTACATTCTTATAGGTCTGAACGCTTCTAGCTCCCGGCTCAATCACAACGATGAACTGCTCCATGGATTCACAGGTGCCTCTGCCCAGATGCTCCAGACCGGCCTCCATATCCATGATTACTACATCTTTGCTTCTCAGCATCAGGTGGCTGATGATTCTTCTCAGCATCACATGCTCCGGGCAGACGCACCCGCCGCCGCCGGTTTCCACCGTGCCCAGCAGCAGGAGCTTCACGCCGTTATAGGTTTTGCTGTATGTATCAGGAATATCATCCACCTTCGGGTTCAGTTTATACATCTGATTATCCGGTCCGGCTCCTGTACGCTCCTCCACCAGTTTTCTCATCTTACTGATGGGGATAATGGAGTCCAACACCTCTTCCGGAAATCCAAGCGCCAGTCCCAGATTGGCATCCGGGTCTACGTCAGCTGCCAGAACGGTGCGTCCCTCTTCCGCATATAATCTCGCAAGTGTGGCCGCAAAGGTCGTCTTTCCAACGCCGCCTTTTCCGGTAATTGCTATCTTCAATGTCTTTCCCTCCGGTCTTATATCAATTTACTTTCTTATCCGGATTAGATTCCGATTGCGGTTCTCTTCTCTTCGATACGCTCGATCATCTTGTCACACAGCTTATCGATATCAGTTTCAACCGTGTAAGCAGCCTCTACCCAATCGCGAACGCCATTGGTCAGCCACTCACCCATCTCGCTGGAACCGGATACATAAGGATCAACGCCAAGGAAGGTATCGATACCGGTTGCTACTACGTAGTTACCGATGGAAACTGCCTTCTCAGACATCCACTCCGGAGCACATCCAACTACCGGCAGCTGGGAAATCTTAAGACCGGAGTCTTTTGCCAGCTCAGATACCAGAATCATCATACGGCTGATGTCTACACAAGATCCCATATGAAGTACAGGCGGGATATCTGCCAGCTCACATACACGTTTCAGGCCAGCGCCGCAGAGATCTTTTGCAGCTTTGTCCATCAGACCTGCTTTTGCAGCAGCCTGTGCGGAACATCCGGAAGCTACAACTACGATATCGTTAGCAATGAGTTTTTTCATCATTTCGATATGTGCGGTATCAGGACGAACCTTCGGGTTATTACATCCTACCATTGCAACTGCACCACGGATAACACCGGAAGTAACACACTCAAGAAGCGGTTTGGTTGTTCCGGTTACATCTACCTGGCTGTTAGTAACACCGTCAAGTACTTTTACAAGAGCTTCCAGAGAGTAACCAACGGTTGCTTTCTGTTTCATATCCGGAATGTATACCAGCTCCGGTTTACGGTTCTTGAAGTTCTCGCATGCAGTCTTAACGATCTGTTTTGCCTTCTCTGCTGCGGTTCCTACATCAAAACGGATGTAATCGGAATCCGGCATCTGAGCGATCGGAGAAGTGGTGATGAACTTGGTGTGGAAACATTTACTCAGAGGTCCAAGTGCCGGGAAAATACACTGAACGTCTACTACGATAGCCTCACATGCTCCTGTCAGAACTACGTTCTCCTGCTGCAGGAAGTTACCAGCCATCGGAATACCACGACGCATTGCTACCTCGTTGGAAGTACAGCAGACACCAGATACGGTGATGCCCTTAGCGCCCATGCTCTTTGCATAAGCGATCATCTCCGGATCGTCTGCATATTCACAGACCATCTCAGACAGTGACGGATCATGTCCGTGTACTACGATGTTTACGTTCTCAGCGTTCATAACGCCAAGGTTTGCCTCAGTATCAATCGGCTTCGGAGTTCCGAACAGTACGTCAGAGAACTCGGTACCACACATGGAACCGCCCCATCCATCAGCCAGACCTGCTCTTAAGGACTGACGAACCAGTGCTTCTGGTTTAGATGAACATCCCATATGGGTCATATGTAAGGAAGTAGCAACCTCACGGTCAATTGCCCGCGGCTCGATTTCAGCATCATGCCACAGCTTCTGGGTATGCTCCGGTGCTCTCTTCAGCCATCTCTGAACGCCGAACGGTTTACCATACTCCATCAGAGCCAGTTCTGCCATCTCATGTGCCAGATCGTAGATATCTTTTCCTTCGGTCTCTACGCCCCACTCTTTTGCGATACGGATCAGTTTATCAGGATCTTTTACTTTGTAAGCGCCGTTCGGATCAGCTGCGTAAAGAGTATGGCAGATCTCACGTCCGTGATCAGAGTGAGTAGCTGCACCACCTGCAGTGAATTTCAGGTAGTTACGTCCTACGATACCATGAGCATCGCATCCGCAGATTCCTCTCGGAGCCTTCGGGGTAATACGGCACGGTCCCATTGCACAGATACGGCAGCAGATACCCTGCTCACCGAATTTACAGTGCGGAGTCTGATTCTTTACACGAATCTGCCATGCATCAGCACCGACTTTAGCGCCGGTCTCGAGCAGCCGGTTGGTAGCTGCTTCCATTTCTTCGACTGTGGTTAATTTAAAGTCTCCCATATAAATCTCCTTTATAGTCAGGCTTTTAAAGCCCAAGACCTTCTAAAATATGATACAATTCCTGTCTGACAGGATTATCTGCCGGAAGTTGCGTTGTAGGAGTTCCGGCACTGTCATAGTCAAATACACCTTCATCCTGGGGAACCACTCCCAGAAGTTCGAGATTCTGTTTCTCAATTTCCTCGCGGACACCGTCATTAATAACTCCGCCCGGAGCGCGGTTTACGATCAGACCGACTTTCTTCGGTTTCAGTCCGCACTCGGGAATCAGGCGTGCAATGCGTCCTACTGCCTGAATTCCTCTGCGTGAACAGTCGCTGACCAGAATCACGGCATCTACACCCGGAAGAATTCCTCTGCTGATATGCTCCATACCAGCCTCATTATCTACCACGATGTACTTGTAATTCTGGGCACGCTTTCCGACCTGAGCCGACAGCAGACCATTTACAAAGCAATAGCACCCTTTTCCCTGTGTATGACCCATAACCAGCAGATCGTAGTCATCTTCCTCTACCAATGCGGAATCAAACTTGAACTCGGTATAATCCTGCTTGGACATTCCTTTCGGAATCGGGCTGTCATCAGAAACTTCCGCTTTTGAGAGCTCGTCTCGGATATCTCCCAGTGTCATTTCCACATCCACACCTAGGACCTCATTCAAATTAGAATTCGCATCGGCATCAACTGCCAGAATCGGGCCTTCCTTCTTGTCAGCCAAATATTGAATCATCATACCGGTCAGCGTGGTTTTGCCCACGCCGCCTTTTCCTGCCACTGCAATTGTATATGGCATATTGTCATCTCCTAAATCTGTCTATTGTCTTTTTCTTAAACGAGAGTGCAAAGTCCGGACTCGTCGATGATGCGGGATACATCTTTCCACTTGTTCAGAGCATACAGATGAATTCCGTTTACGCCCATTGCACGATACTCATCAATCTGTCTGATGGTATACTGGATACCTTCCTCTTTGAACTCTTCGACTTTCTTATCATAGAACATGTCGAACGGTTTTCCGTCTGCATCTTTTGCTGCGAACGGATTCGGGAACAGCCAGTGTCTGGAAATCATTCTGCAAAGCTCGCTGTCCATCACACAGCCATTACGGGAAAGTGCCATGTTGATGGTAGCTCCCATATCAAGAATTGGCATAACTCCCACGTCTACCGGCATGGTAATACCTGCCTCGCGGATTGCATCCAGCCAGTATCTGAACTGCTCCATATCCCAGCAAAGCTGAGTCATGATGTAGTCAGCGCCATTGTCCTGCTTCTGTTTCAGGACTGCAATGTCTGCATCCAGGCTGCGGCATGCAATGTGTCCCTCCGGAGATCCTGCTACTGCGATCTCAAATTTGTCGCCGTAAGTATCACGAACAAATTTTACAAGGTCCGTTGCATAATTAAAGTCACCACAAGTCGTGGTCTCACCCAGCGGAATATCTCCACGGAGTGCCAGCATGTGATCAACACCTTCTGCAAGATACTGATCCAGTTGCTCTTTGATACCCTCTTTGGTATTTTTGATAACCGTAAAGTGGGTAACCGGTGTGGTACCTGCTTTTTTGATCATCTGACATACTTCTCTGTTAGCGCCGACGTTTCCGCCACCTGCGCCATAGGTACAGGAAATATATGCCGGTTTGTACTTCATCAGATGGTCGATGGTACCAGGCAGATTCTCCATTCCTTTCTCTGTCTTCGGCGGGAAGAGCTCGAAAGAAAGAAGAGTCTTCTCTCTCAGTGCCTGTGAGATTTTCATAGTTACATACCTCCACATCTTATTTAAATTGTAACCTACAAAAAACTACCAAACTGAATTAGTCTTCGATGCAGTTAATCTTTACTACAGAGTTCGCCAGATCCACCATGGCGATGGCTCCCTCTACTTCAATCTCTGCACCCATAATGTCTCTGATGCGGATCGTTGTTCCATCCACATCCATCCGGCTGGCATTCTTGATCAGAATGCTTTCACCTTCTTTTTTCTTTCCATATACAGTTGCAAGACACATCTTAAAGTCAACCTCCTTACTGTACCAGGGAAAGAGCGATGGAAAGTCTCATGTTTCCTTTTTCGAAATCTTCAACGCCCTTCTCAATCTGAAGCGCCGCATCATCCTTGCCCTGCTCTCTTAAATGCTTTGCAATGGCTGCAAGCTCCTGAGCATGATGGCGGTTATGGTCAAGCATGTATGCAAGTACTGCTGTATCCTCATCTTTCGGCTGTTCACCGTGATGATGACCGCATCCGCATTCTCCATGTGTATGATCATGCTGATGCTCGCCCTCATGTGTATGTGCATGAGTGTGCGTTACTCCATCATGAGTATGCTCATGGCTGTGCTCATGCTCATGATCATGATCATGTCCGCCGCATCCACATCCGCAATGGCTGTGTTCTTCGTTTGTCATATGCATTGTCTATCTATCCTCCTTTTAACTTCCAGCTTCTGAATCGTTATTTTTTTAACATTTCAAAGTACAAAGTATCCCTGTCTGGAATAGTTGTGTTTATTATATCCCCTCCCCCCGCTTTTTGCAAGCAGTTTCATTCATTTTAACCAAAGCGAATATTGTATGAAATCAGGTTATGTAACTTTTGCCAAATAGATTTATATCTCGTTAAATTAATGACAATATTTGAATATTTTGTGAATTATCTAACAATTGTGTTTTTCGGGGCATCTTATGTATTTCAGAGACGAACATTGTGAATTTTTTACCGGAATTTTTCCACTATGCTCACTCTCAGCCAGAAACATTTTTCCAACTCTCTTGACATTTTCTCTGTTTTGCATATAATTTATTTCTGTGAATTTGCAAATGATTTGCAAATGCAGTCAAATTGCATTTGCACTTTCATGATCCTATACAATAGAAGGGAAGATATCTTTATGTTATTGGAAGTTATAAAAGACACCGTGTTCGACAGCCTCCGTCTGCTGCCATTCCTTTTTCTCACTTATCTCCTGATGGAATTTCTTGAGCATCGCGCCGGAGAAGCCGGGCGGGCCAGAATCGGAGCTGCAAATGCATCCGGACCTGTCTGGGGGGCTTTATTCGGCATTATCCCTCAGTGTGGTTTTTCTGCAGCTGCATCAGGGCTTTATTGTGGGCATATCATCACGTTTGGTACTCTGATGGCAGTCTTTCTCTCCACCTCCGACGAAATGCTTCCTATTTTAATATCCTCTGCTGTTGGAATCACACGAATTGTCCGTATTTTGGCTGTCAAAGTCATCATCGCAATGATATCCGGTCTGCTTATCGATCTTCTGATCAGGGATCAGCAAAAAAATGCAGACCACCACGAGCACCACAGCCATACCGGAGAACCGGACTGCGAGGAACATCTGCTCATCTCTGCCCTCAGACATACAGCAGAAGTCTTCTTTTATATTTTTGTAATTTCTTTTCTACTGAATCTTCTGATTGCTCTGATCGGCGAGCAGACTCTGGCAGGTATTTTTACCGGGCTTCCTGTCGTCGGAGAATTTGCAGCTGCTCTTGTGGGGCTCATTCCAAACTGTGCTTCTTCTGTCATACTTACGGAGCTTTATCTGTCCGGAATCTTAAGTGCCGGTGCCATGATGTCCGGCCTGCTGGTCAATGCCGGTGTTGGACTTCTGGTCCTGTTCCGTCTGGATCATGACAAAAAAGATATTTTCCGGATTATTTCCATTCTTTACGGACTGGGTGTCTTCTGGGGGCTTGTCATAGAGGCATCAGGAGTGTTATTCTGATAGTGCAATTGCGAAGGAGAAATTATGTCAGGAGAAAATCATTATTCGACATCAAGCCGAAAAAAAATACTTGAGATCTTAAAAAAAAGCAAAGACAAAACCATCACAGCTGCACAGATCGGTGACCAGCTAAAAGCCATGGAGAGTGAAGTCAATATCACAACTGTCTACCGCTATCTTGACCGTCTGGAAAAAGATGGAACTGTGATCCGTTATGCTTCCGGCCAGGGTACACAGGCTTCTTATCAATATGTAGAACAGGGTCAGGGATGCGAAGGTCATCTGCACCTGAAATGTGTAAAATGTGGAAAAATTCTTCACCTGGACTGCGAATTCATGAAAGAAATCTCCGAACACATCCAAAAGGATCACGGATTTTCCCTGCAATGCAAAAATTCTATTTTATACGGTATCTGCAGAGAATGTCAGGTAAAAAACGTATAAGAGATAAAAAGGAGTACTATCATGGATATTTATCTGATCCGCCACGGTGAAACCAACTGGAATCGCATGAAGAAACTGCAGGGAACTACCGATATTCCCCTGAATGCATATGGAATCGAACTGGCAGAGAAAACTGCTGAAGGGTTAAAAGCTGTTCCTTTTGACCGTATCTATACAAGCCCTCTGATCCGGGCCAGAAAGACTGCAGAAATCATTCGCGGAGACCGCCCCATCGAAATCATCGAAACAGACGGCCTGAAAGAAATCAGCTTTGGTGATTACGAAGGACTCTGCTATCTTCCGGATAATTACACCATTCCCAAACCCGGATTTCGTAAATTTTTTGATGATCCGGAACACTATGATACACCTCCTCACGGAGAGAGCCTTCTTCATCTAAGAGAACGAACCTCTTCCTTTGTACGCAGTATTATGGATGACCCTGCCAACGAAAACATGACATTTCTGATGACAGCCCACGGCGCTGCTATCCGCGGCATTCTCTCCGGACTGCAGAATCTTCCACTGGCTGAATTCTGGAGCGGACCGGTACATAAAAACTGTGGCGTGACCAAGCTCCATGTGGAACATGGTAAATTTAACATTGAATTCGAGAATAGACTCTATTATTAGTAAAAAAGCGGCACAGTCCAATGGCTATGCCGCTTTTCCTATACCGGTTTATTTACCGGACATCTGGCGCTCCTGCGCCTCTATCATCTTTCTTACCATCTCACCTCCGACAGATCCGTTCTGTCTGGAAGTCAGGTCTCCATTGTAGCCATCCGTCAGCGGAACACCGATCTCGCTTGCCACCTCATATTTGAAACGGTCAAGTGCACCTTTTGCCTCTGGTACTGCTGCTTTGTTTGTAGAACCTGCCATAATAAACTCCTCCTTACTGCAAAGCTGATTTGTAATCTGTAACACATGCTTCGCAATTTGTTGTTGTTTGTTACGGTGTTAGTATGTGCATCTATTCAGAAATAAACCATCCAAGTTCTTGTTAATCTGACAAAATCATACAAATTGCCTACAATCGTAGAGATTCACTGCTCTGGCTGATGATGTGCTCCAGTTTTTTTCGGATTCCTTCATATAACGGATCAAGAAGTTGCGGATCTTCCTTAAGAAGTCTTCCGGCTGCCTCACTTGCCTGCCCCAACACTGCCGAGTCCTGAAATACATCACCCATCCGGAATTCCAGAATTCCGCTCTGACGGATTCCAAAGAGATCGCCAGGACCCCGAAGTTTCAGATCCTCACTTGCAATATAAAATCCATCATTGGATTTGTTCAGAACTTCCAGACGCTTCCTAGTTTCTTTTCCTTTGCTTCCACTCATAAAAATACAGTATGACTGCGCAGAACCTCTTCCCACACGTCCTCTGAGCTGATGAAGCTGCGCCAGGCCAAACCGCTCTGCATTTTCCACCATCATAACCGTGGCATTCGGTACATTGATCCCTACCTCAATAACAGTAGTCGATATCAGAATCTGAATATCCCCCGCTGCAAACCGTTCCATGATCTCATTTTTTTCTTTTGGCTTCATTTTTCCATGAAGACATGCGATTCGGATCATCGGAAGGATCTTCTGCAGCTTTTCTGTATAATCAGTTACATTTTCAAGCTCCAGTTCATCACTTTCTTCCACCATGGGACAGATGATATAAACCTGATGGCCTGCAGCAACTTCCTTTTCCATAAAACGATATGCATTTGGTCGATAGGACTCATCCACCACACAGTTTTTAATTGGAAGCCGATGTGCTGGCATCTCATCTACTACTGAAATATCGAGATCACCATAGACAATGATTGCCAGCGTCCGAGGAATCGGCGTTGCACTCATAACCAGCACATGCGGCGTAATTCCTTTATCTGCCAGAGTTTCTCTCTGACGCACACCAAACCGGTGCTGTTCATCCGTAACCACAAGAGCCAGACGGTAATACTGTACATCTTCCTGAATCAGCGCATGAGTACCGATGATAATCTGAGCGCTGCCGCTCTCGATCTCCGCTTTCGCCAGACGCTTTTCTTTTGCTGTCATGGAACCTGTGAGCAGCACCGGAACGAGCGGAATCTGATGCTCTTCCAGTATCTCTTTTACAGATTCAAAATGCTGTCGGGCAAGCACTTCCGTAGGCACCATCAACGCTCCCTGGCAGCCGTTGCAGCCGGTCATAATCAGTGCCAGCACAGCAAGAATAGTCTTACCGGAACCAACATCTCCCTGTACCAGCCGACTCATGACTTTACCGCCAGTCATATCAGATACAATTTCCTTCCAGACGCGCTTCTGTGCACCGGTCAGTTCATAAGGAAGGGTTTCTATCAGACGTGAAGTTTCTGCTACTTCCACCATAGAAATCTGGCTCACCAGCTCCTCCTGGTGTTCCTTCATTTTCCGGATTCCGAGAATAAACATCAGGAATTCGTCAAATACGATCCGTTTTCTTGCTTTTCTCATAGCCCCATCGTCTTTTGGAAAATGGATCTGTCTTAAAGCTTCCCATTCTTCTTCCAGATCATAATCAGAAAGCCAGGCATCAGGAAGATACTCCGGCACCCGGATCTGATCATTTGCCAGCACCTGACGGACAGCTTTCGTCACCATCTTCTCTGTCAGTCCGGAAACCAGCGGATATTTTGGCTGCATTATATACAGAAGTTTCTCATAATCAGCCAGCGTGTAATGCTCCGGCTGTTCCATTCGATATTGCCCGTTTCTGACCGTGACAACTCCTCTGAAAATATACTGCCCGCCTTTCTGAAAATAATTCCGAAGAAACGGCATATTAAACCAGGCAGCCTGAATAACGGTATCTCCTGTTTTTAACTGAGCGCTGAAAATCTGATAGCGTTTAAACCTCTTTACCGGGGAAACCGACTGCACCCACGCATGCACTGCATATTTTTTACCATCTTCCATTTCTTCCGGTTCTGTCGGTTCCTCAAAAAGTTCATATGCCCTTGGATAATATTCGATCAGATCCTGTACGGTATGGATTCCTGCTTTTGCAAAGGGAACTGCTGTTTTTTCTCCAATTCCTTTCAAATCTGTCACTGGCGAATGAAGGTTCATATGTTTTCTCCTATCCTGTACTTTTCAGAACATCTGTTCTCTTTATTATAAGCAGTTTTCTCCCCGGTTGCAAGCTAATTTCATTTTCAGATAATAATACATACCAGACCGCCATTGGAATCGTTTACAATCTTCTGCATGGTATCCTGCAATTTCACCTGACTTTCTTCCCCTATCTGATAAAGCTTGCTGCGAATACCGTCTTCTACCAGTTCCTCGATAGTTTTTCCAAAAATGTTAATCTGCCAGATACCATCTTCCTGTTTCCGTCCCTCCTGAATGTACTGAATCAAATCTTTTGCCTGCTCCTCGCTTCCCACAATCGGAGCAATCTCCGTCTCAATATTGGCACGAATCATATGAACTGACGGGGAATAGGCCTTTAATTTTACTCCAAATTTTCCACTCTGATGAATAAGCACCGGATCTTCCATCCGAATTTCTTCTTTTTCCGGCAGCACCATGCCGTATCCTTTCTGCCTGACAGTATCCATGGCAGCCATCACTTTTCCGTATGCTTTCTGCATGGAGGACAGTTCCTTCAGCTGATTTAAGAGATCATATTCGTCATGAAGTTCCATGCCGGTCAGTTCACTGAGCATCTCATAATAGCTGTTTTCTTCCATCTCCACGGAATAGGTTGCGATTCCACAATTCGGATGTACCTGATCCAGTTTGATTCGGCTGATATGAGGACTGTCACAGTTCGGCAGTCCTTTTCCCACATCTCTGAGCACGCGGAAGCCATCCATCGTGGCACGAACTTTTTCAATGATCTCCTGCTTTACCGGATGGTCCAATGGCAGCATTTCCACCCATCCCGGAATCTGGTAACGAATCTCCACCATCGGGAATTCCAGCAGCACCTGCTCAAGGATCATTGTAATATCATCCTTTTTCAGCTGCTCACAATTCACAGGAAGCACAGGAATCTGATACTTATGGTACATTTCTTCCGCCTGCTTCCGCACGGCATCACTGTATGGCCTGACTGTATTTAAAAGGATCACAAACGGTTTTCCGATAGATTTCAATTCTTCTACGGTCCTCTCTTCTGCCTGACGGTAATTTTCTGCAGGGATCTCACCAAAACTGCCGTCACAGGTCACCACAATTCCGATCGTCGAATGATCATGAATGACCTTATGCGTGCCAAGCTCTGCCGCCTTTGTAAATGGGATCTCACTGTCATACCACGGTGTCTTTACCATCCGTTCGTTATCATTTTCCAGATGCCCGGCTGCCCCCTCCACCATATATCCGACACAGTCAATGAGACGGATTCTGACCGGAATTCCATCTGCCACTCTGATCTCCACTGCTTCCTTGGGTACAAATTTGGGTTCTGTTGTCATAATCGTCTTGCCCGCCGCAGACTGGGGCAGTTCATCTGTCGCACGCTCCCGCTCATTACGATCTTCCATATTTGGCAGTACCAGCACATCCATAAAACGTTTGATAAAGGTAGATTTTCCGGTACGAACCGGTCCTACTACTCCTATATAGATCTCTCCGCCTGTGCGCTCTCTGATATCATTATACAGATGAAATTCTTTGTCCATTCAAAAACCCTCCCATATTTGTACCTAATATATGGGAGGGTTCGTATTTTTATTCATATGACCGCAAAAGCTCTTTTTACAGCGCTGCTTCCACTTCTTTTCGAATCTCTTTAATAAAATCAGAAGAATTCAGAACCTGCGGATTCGGAAGGCTGGTGATCAATGCCAGGTCTTTCGTCATTTTTCCGGACTCAATCACTTTCAGGGACGCCTGCTCCAGTACATCTGCAAAATGTACCAGTTCCGGAATGGCATCCAGTTCTCCACGTTTTCTCAAGGCACCGCTCCATGCAAAGATGGTCGCCATGGGATTAGTGGAAGTCTCTTTTCCTTCCAGATGCTGATAGTAATGTCTCTGCACGGTTCCGTGAGCAGCCTCATATTCGTAGTATCCTTTGGGCGATACCAGAACGGAGGTCATCATGGCAAGAGAACCGAATGCCGTTGCCACCAGATCGCTCATGACATCACCATCATAGTTCTTGCAGGCCCAGATGAAACCGCCCTCGGATTTTACAACTCTGGCTACTGCGTCATCAATCAGTGTATAGAAATAGGTAAGTCCGGCTGCTTCAAACTGTGCCTTGTATTCTTTTTCATAGATTTCCTGAAAAATATCCTTGAAATGATGGTCGTATTTCTTGGAAATGGTATCCTTCGTTGCAAACCATACATCCTGCTTTGTATCAATGGCATACTGGAAACAACTTCTTGCAAAGCTTTCAATGGAAGCATCCAGATTGTGCATACCCTGTACTACACCCGGTCCCTTAAACTCATGTACCAGAACGGAAGTCTGGCTTCCGTCTTCTGCTGTGTAAACCAGATCTACCTTTCCCGGTCCCGGAATCTGCATCTCGGAAGCCTTGTATACATCACCGTAAGCATGTCTTGCCAAAGTGATCGGCTTCTTCCAGGTCTTTACATAAGGTTCAATTCCTTTTACGATGATGGGAGCACGGAAAACCGTTCCATCCAGAATGGCGCGGATGGTTCCGTTGGGACTCTTCCACATCTCTTTCAGGTCATATTCTTTGACACGTGCTGCATTTGGTGTAATGGTTGCACATTTGACAGCTACACCGTATTTCTTCGTCGCTTCTGCTGCATCTATCGTAATCTGATCGTTCGTCTCGTCTCTTTTCTTCAGTCCCAGATCATAGTACTCGGTTTTCAGATCCACAAAAGGAAGTAATAACTCATCTTTGATCATCTGCCAGAGAATTCTGGTCATCTCGTCTCCGTCCATCTCTACCAGCGGGGTCTTCATCTCAATCTTTGCCATGGAAATCATGTCCTCCTCATTCTGCAGTTATAATATTTTCTCCAGTCCGTATGCCTGAATACTTTCAATGGTATGTTTTACATGCTCCTTTGCCAGAGCTTCCGCCTTATCAGGATCCTTCTCTTTGATTGCTTCAAAAATTGCCCTGTGTTCTTCCGTGGATGTCACGGAACGGCTGCTGGTGGAAATGGTTGCTTTTCTTACCATCTTCACATAATCGTGAAAATCTGACAGTATATGATTTAAAATCCGGCTTCCTCCTGCTTCATAGAGCTGCTCATGAAACAGGCTGTCCAGCTCATAAAGCTTTTCATAGTTCTTTTTACTGGTATGGTATTCCGACAGACACAGCGTTTCTTCCATAGAATCCAACTGTTCTGCCGTAATAGACTGGGTTGCCCATCTGGCACATAATCCTTCCAGCATGGAACGGATCACATAGATATCCTGCACATCCTTTGCGGTAATCATATTGACATAAGCGCCGCGGTTGGGAATAATCGTCACCAAACCTTCTAACTCCAGCTGTCGAAGGGCCTCTCTGACCGGTGTTCTGCTCACGCCAAGTTCTGCTCCGATAGCTGCTTCTTTTAATTCTGTATTCTGCTCATAACGTCCGCTCAAAATATCTTCCCGAATGCTCTGAAAAACTCTTCCTCTGAGAGAATATTTATCACGTCCGTCTTTTTGCCCCTGTGTACTGCTCATGTTAGTTGTTCCATGTCCTCCTCAGTTTTTGCATTATTGTATACAATCTAACTTCGTATACATTTTACCATGTTAGAGGAAGATGTCAATGAGTTTGAGTAATTTAATTAAAACTCCCGACGCTCCATAATCTTCACAGCACATTGATAGGCTATCGACAGAATCCCCAGGTATATGAATACACCGACTGTTATGAACAGGAAACGATTGCGCCCCATCATTAACAACATCTGCTGGAACCATTCATTTTCCATCAATGCTACATTCCATTTCAATTTGAAAAATGCAATCGCTGCAAAGAAGATGCAGGCCAGCATTCCGGTATAGATGCCTCTTCCTTTTTCGGCTCCATAATAGAAGATAACCGGAAGGCAAATACCAAGAAGCAGAACTGCCAGCATGGCTACAGACAGGCTGGAAATCAGATATTCTTCCAACCCATCTGCATTTTGAAAAAATGCGCCTGCAATTCCTATTAAACTGCAGATTCCCCATACCATGCAGGACATCAGGATACCAAAACAATATTTTTCCTTCACATACGTTCGCCGCTCTACCGGCAACACCAGAAGGTATTTGATTCCATTATCGTATTCATCATAACTGACCGTGCTGATTGTAAAAATAGTCGTCATCATAATACTGTAACTGGCTGCAAACTGAGGAAAGCTGTCACCCTGTAAAAAAGAGCATACGATCATAAAAACAGCAATTCCGAGAAGTGTTTTCCCTTGTGTAATCATCAGTCTTCCGTCTTTGATCAATAATCCTTTCATCTTACTTTCCCTCCACCATCATGGTCATGATCTGATCAATGGTTCCTTTTTCAACAATTATCTGCGGCCAGTTTTCCTGATAAAAATCTTTCTGTCCAGTCAGGCAGGCATAACCATAATCTTCTTTTTTCACTCGAAGAAGATATTCTTTATCAAGAGTGTCATACTGTTCCGTTGTTACCTTCAGAATTCCATACTGTTCCAGAAGTGTATCCACATCTTCATGAAGAATGATCTTTCCTTGATTCATCAGATAAACATCATCGCAGAATCCTTCCAGATCACTGGAAATATGGGAACTGATGAGAATCGACCGATCTCCCGGCATCATAAATTCCCGTAAAAGATCAAGAATCTGTTCCCTCACCATCACATCCATCCCTGCTGTCGGCTCATCCAGAATAAGAAGTCTGACATCTCCATTGGCAACAGCTGACAATACTTTCAGCTTTGCTTTCATGCCTGCGGAAAAATCTTTTAATTTCTTATCCATCGGCAAATGAAATTCCTCACATTTCTTTTGAAACCAGCCTTCATCAAATGCCGGATACATATTTTTTAATACGGCAATCAGATCTTTTCCCATGAGGTATCCGGAAAATCCAGCATCTGACCAGACCACGCCAATCTTCCTCCGGTCTTCTGCCATAAGCTCTGAAATCTCTTTTCCAAAGATCTCGACCCGTCCGGCCTCCGGCTTTGCCAGTCCGGTGAGCAGCCGGAATGTGGTACTCTTGCCAGCTCCATTAGGGCCAATCAAGCCAGTTACCATACCTTCCTGCACCTCCATAGAACAGTCCAGGTGAAAGTTTTTATATTGTTTTTCTGCTTGTTCCAGTCTGATCATCACGGTTCCTCCAATACCATCTGAAATAATTCCAGCAGTTCCTCCTGCTCCATGCCGCAGCTTCTGCCCTTTCGGACCGCTGCTGCCAGTTCCTCCTCGACTTCTCTCCGCCTCTCTTCCAGGTAAATGTCTTGTCCGGAACAGGTCACGAAGCTGCCTTTCCCGTGAACAGTCATAATGAAGCCTTCCTGCTCTAGTCCGTCATAGGCTTTTTTAACGGTCAACGCACTGACCTTCAAATCCTTTGCCAGTGCACGCACCGACGGCAGCGCATCGCCTTCTTTCATGGTTCCCTTTGCGATTCCGGAACGAATCTGTCCCATAATTTGTTCATAGATGGGCTCCATAGAAGAATGATTGATAATAAACTGCATCTTCTTCCCTCCTGTCTACAAACAGTATATAACAGTTTATAACTGTTGTCAACTGTTATATGGTGTTTATTCGAAGGAATGCTTTGTGCGAAATCATATATTTCGTTTGGCGGGTAATCAGAGGAACTTCTAAATTTTTTACCCTTACAAAAATATGAAAAAAAATCTAGTGGGTAAAATACGCCCATATGTCGTATCCTACCCGCCAGATTAAGCAAATTTTCCTGAAAAGCATAGAAACTATTGACTATTCGGGAAATGTATATAATTTTTCAGGGTATTGCAATTCATAAGCTTCTATAATACCCAAGGTAAAGTCTTTACCTGAAATTCCATGGGTATTTCAAACAAGATCCTCTCATAATACCCGCAAGCAGCTCGAAAATGCCATTTCCACAGAGATATTATTCTAATTCAGAACAATACTTCTTCACGGGTACTTTCACCCTCTGTAAATTGCTCCATCTTTCTCTCCTCTTGCGGTATTAACTAAAGAAATCGAACTCATCCACCGCAAAGGCAATGTCAATCTGGAACGGCTCCCGCTGCGGCATCTGCAATCCCTGTTCGTCCGCAATTACCAGATAATAAGTAGCGGTATTGCTGTATTTCAGAGACTTCAGATTAAACTGGCAGCGGAATGTTCTTTCTGCACCGTTATCGCTGGTTTTATCTGCAATAATCTTCTGATCATCACTGATCTGCTTGCCGTTTTCGTCCGTAAAGTAAACCTGATAGGTGGCCGCTTCTCGGTTTGCACTGACTGCGTCCTTTTGATAGAAGTTCAATGAGAAAATCATATTGCTGATTTTACGGTTTGCGGACAGCAAATTGACCATTACCGGCTTGGTATCGTATTTCTGTTTATTACGCTTATATTCCATCGAATCATTGCGGAGATAGTGATATTCGATCACCGGAACAACCATTTCCTGCAAGCTGATACCGCCATGCACAAAGTTCATGCCGCCACCATTCATCTTAATACGAATGCTTTCTCTCGGTGCAAATCCATCAAATTCCGTATTTCCACCCAAGAACTTCACAGGCAGCAGATAATTCGGCTGTGCGCCCTTCTTCATGATGGCATAACGTCTTCCATATTCCACACAACGTCTCGCATTTTCTTTTTTCAAGTCGCTGGTATTACCCCTGTCTACATCATAAAACTCATTTCTTCCTACTTTATCGTCTTCAGTCAGCGGACTGTATGTATAGAGGAATCCATGGTCAGCCGTAATCAGAATATTCGTTCCGCCAAATTCATTTACAATAATACGCACAAGGTTCTTCAGTTCCGAAATTGCTTTCTCACAGGCAGCGAAAACCGCAGTATCAGAAGTATGGCTGGCTTCATCAATGGTATCGTGATAAATGTAAACCACATCCATGCCCTTTACCAGCGCACTTCGTTCTGCCCGCTTCATAGCAATAATCTCATTGTACTTTAAAGCCACACTTGCCGGATCTTCTGATTTCAGAACCTTATCCCGGTAAGGGCTCGCCGTAGACTGGCCATCTGCCAAAACCGTCAAAATATCGTTCCGAACTTCTACTGTCAGTTCTTTATGCGGCAATAGTGCTGCCATACCAAACTTTGTAATCGAAGGGAAGATGCTCTGCATACTGCTGATAGAAACCTTGCTCTGTGTTTCTCTCTGAAGCTGATCTGCCATAGCTGCTGCCACTTCATACCGCATGGCATCTGAGACAATTACAAATACTTTCGTATCCGAAGTCTGAATGCGGGAACGATAAAACTCCTCCTGTTGCGGTACTTCCAAAACTTTACCGTAATTCGCCAGTTCATCTGCACATACATCTGACCAGTTGTTGCCCAGCTCGCCCAAGAACCAATGGGTATAAAGTCCTTCCACTTTATCGACGACGTGCTTAAACAAATCGTCCAACAAAATATTGGAAGTCTCCAGGCTCTTTTGGAAGCTCAGATGGAACAAACGATAATAGGTATCCATCTGATAGTAGCTTTCCGTATATTCTTTCCAGATGCCTTTTGCTTCTGCGGTATGGAATCCGGCAGAATGTTCCTTGAAGAAGCTCTGCATATTCGCTACTTGCAGGATACCGTCATAGAAATTCTTAAATGGCTCATACCATGCACAGGTTCTCCGCTTCTCAACAGTGGAAGTAATGGCATCCACATCAATAATATGGTCGCTGATCTCTGTCATCAGCTTTGTCAGAATCACTTCGTTGATACACGGAAAGCATTCGGTTCCTGCCAGATCATCCACTGTCAGCTTCTCAAAACGCTGATTCAAACGGGCTTCATCCTCAACATACCGAGCCACATCATAAAGCTGCTGAATGTCCTCGCTGTGAAGCCATTCAGAAATAAAATCATAGCAATATGCCTGATGTGGCATGGAAATGAATCCATCCAGTCCGGCAAGATACTCCTGCCGCATGGTACGGGTAGCGGCAGTCAACAGCAAATGAATTGCCAGCCGTCCGAGGTCTGGTTCTTCCTCTGCAAATCCGCATCCTTGACGAACCATCGCCCAAAATGCACCGTCTGCATGATATTTTACAAAATCCTGACAACTCGTATTGTTCTTCATATCCAGTCCGGCACGGAACACGCTGCGGAGAATCCGGTTCGGCTGTGCGTCTTTCAATCCGCAGATTGCCGCCATGACAGCTATGTGCAGCTGTGCCGGAGTTGCCGGAACTTTATTCTGTGTGCTGACTTTCAAGCGGCGGTCTTTCGCATTAAAATAAGCACGGTAATTCTTGACCTGCTTGCGCATGGCCGGATTCGATGCAAGACCCATCTCATCCATCCAAATGGAAATCAGGTCTGCCCGGAACTCCTCACTGTAAAGCTCCACATCCAGAAGCCAGTTATCATCCGGGCGGTTATAGCTACAAGGACTGTAAACCAGATAGTTTGTGGTCAGATCATCTACCGAAAGCAGTTTCTTCACAGAAAACGCATTATTGCCAGTCAGAGCAATGACCTTTGCATTTTCCAGAACCACTTCGTCCAGCTTATCCTCAAATTCCTTATCTTCATCATACCAGAAGATGATACGACGCTGATAAAACTCCGGCAGAGGTGCAGCAAATCTGCGATTCAAGTCCTGTATTACTTTGTCTGTATCCATAAGTCACTTTCTTTCCTTCCTTGGTATCCGGCATTTTATCGGCACTTATCCGGCACTTTTTTCAGTATCCGGCACTTTATCGGCACTTATCTGGCACTTTAACGCCATTATCCGGCACACTCTCTATCATTAACGCCATTTTCAGTGCCATTGGCGTTGTTTATGGCGTTAATGGTGGCGTTATTTGTTTTTTCGCATTGACTTTTTTCCCTTGTAACGCATATAATAATATTAACTCATCTAACACGTTTAGAAGGAGAATCCGGTTTTCGTATTGCGATTACCGGTTTTTTATTTTGTTTCCAAAATTTGACAACTATCTTTTCATTTTATATACTATAAATAGGTTTATAGAGCATCCTTTCTGGTATCTGTTTACAGATGCTATGTTGCCTGTATTCCAGCCTTTGGAGTCTCCGTGATGGTGTCTGCCTGCAGATGCTTGAATCACGGGGACTTTTTTCATATTTTATGAGATTATTTATTCTTCGCCATTTTTTCCACATATTCTTGTTCCAGTTCTTCTGCAAGATACAGATCGCTCATGCAATGCATATCAGAAACGCCGTCACGGATCAGCTGATAGACTTGGGAATGATAAAAGAAATCCAATGCCGCATCCAGTGAAAGTCCCTGCTGTTTAGCAAAGCATTCAATAACACGGGCATATTTTCTCTGAAGCAAAATCGGATTCGCTGTCATAGTGTTTCACCCCCTTCAAAACGCAGCAGAGACAGTGCTTTTTCTGTGCGGAAACATATTTGCAGGTTCGGCTTTTCATAACACAGGCGGTTGATAGCTTCCGTTTTATCAATCAGTCCGTCAAAGAAAAGCTCCACGGTATTGAACACCTTATCATTGGCAACACCGCCTACAACAAGGTCATAATCCGTCAAATCTTTTCCACTGCGACAGTTCAGAATAAAATCCAGCCATTCTTCGGAATAAGAATCGAATTTCAGTGTTTTCAGTTCGGATTCCCGGCTTTCATTGTATTCATACCGGGAGATAATACCGGCTTTCCCACGGCGTTTGAACTTGCCGCACCACTTCGCCGCCTGTTCATACAGCGGCGTGACGTAGAAGCCACGCCCGAAGTCCACATTGGGGCGGGAATGAACCAAATCCGGCTTTGCAATCTCTAAAAAAGAACCATGATAGAGAATCATACTTCCACACCCCTTTCTTTCATCACATCAAGGAGGTCGTCAACAATATATTCCCGACTCTGAGTATGTAGCACTTCATATTCCGGCACAATGTAACCGTACAGAATATTGCTTTGTTCAGTAAATGCCTGATAAACACGCTCTGCATCTACGCCCAACTTTGCCGCTACATTTTCAATACAAAATACAGCAAACTCCAGCTCATTGGAATTTTTGATTTTTTCTTCCGTCATCATATATCAACCTTTCCTATATTTTTAATAATTCATAGACTTTTTTTGAAAAAATCAACTTTTGTTCAATCTCCTTATCTGCACAATAATATAAACCACACCCATTATTTTCATACACATTATTCAATCCGGAAATTATAAAAATCATTTTGTCAGTAAAATTATTTTCCTTACAAACAAATTTATAGTTCACTTTTTCAGGATACTGACGAATAAGGTTTGCAAAATTCCTTATCGAATCGAAATAATCGTTTCCAATTTCAGATTCAACTGCTGGATAACTGGATGTGTCAACTATCCAGTTCATACTAACTATTGACATTTTTTCTTTCAGACATAAAACAAGTATTTCAAACGCCAATATAGCAGTGTCCATTTTATCTTGATCCGTTATCAATTTATGTATATTTTCTGCTTTTTCAAAAATTTTTTCTTGCGTACGAATATCTATTCCTTGGGTAATTTCTTTTAAAAATTTTTCCAGTTCAACTTGTTCTTGAAGGCTAAACATCTCGACAAAACTTGCATATTTTTCAGTAAAATTATTTGCAGATCCATTATCTAATTGAAAACTGAATGAAATAATTTTTTTCAAATACCGATCAACATTCATCTCATCCCCATAGATTTGATGCAACGAATTTTCGATTTGCTTTTTTTCCATTGCAATTATCACCACTACATTTTCCAACTCGTTGAATATATGATGAATACGTTCTAACACTTTAATTGCATACGAGGGCAGACATCTATCTAATTCGTCAACAATAATAACTACTGTTTGATCTTTTGATATTTCCACAATTTGCCCTTGTACTTTTTTAATTACATTCTGAAAACCAAAATATTGATCATATATTTTTCCATCATCTTCGGGTGTTTTAATAATATCACCAAAATTTACTCCTGTTTTTGATTTTATTGCTTCAACAGCAATTTTGGTTATTGCATTTTTTAAAGATTCAAATAGTTGCTTCTTAGTTGCATCTGATAATACACTTATATACTTTTCGATCTGTTCTTTTAATACTGAGATAATAGCAACTATAGGCTCTTCATAGTAGTCATATTGCCAACAATCATATCGAACAACAAAAAAGCAATCTGTACCTGTTATTTCTGATTGTTCCATCTTAAGACATTCCTGAATCATTTCCAGCACAAAACTCTTACCGCTTCCCCATTCTCCTTCAATAGCAAAGCAACAGTTTTTACGATTTTCTGAAAGAATTTTGGCCAATTCAACTATCTGTTGAATAAATGGCTCTCTATTTAAAACGTCCTCTTTCAATCGCACTTTCTCACCATCTTTCTTACTTTATTTTAGCCAAAACATCCTGGAAAATTGCATAATTTTTCTTCACTCCATCGTCCAGATCAATGGAAATCATCTGGTCGGCAAGGTGATGAATCTTTTCCTCATAGGTTCTGATCTCAGTATCCTGTGCCTGCAAGGTGGTCAGCTTTTTGTTCAGCTTCACACGCTCACCAGTGGAAGCATTGGCAATACGCTGTTCCAGATCAGCAATGGCAGTGCGATAACGAGCCTGTTGTTCATGCACATAATCGGTACGAATACGGGCAATGGTATCTGGTTGATAACGGTGCATATAAATCAGAGCCTTAAAGCCGTTCTTCTTGCCGCTGTCAAACAGCCAGTAAATCGGGCGTTTTTGATAAATTTTGCAATGGTCAGAATAGAAATCACTCAGGAAATAATTCCGAATCACATCCTTCGGCTGACCTTTGCCACCCAGAGCATCGGCAATGAATTTTAGGTTTTCATCTAGGGTATCTGCACCGTAAACAGTTTTCACAAATTCCACGAACAGACCGACAATATCATCCTCAAAGTATTCATCGTCGCAAATCGGGATAATGTTATCCTTATCCGCAGCAAAAGAAGCATACTTGCCGGTGTCCCATTCGCCGCCTGCATAGGCAAGTCCATCCACATCCAGAGAGTAACGACCAAACATACAGCCAACCGCATAGGAAATAAACGAGCGAATATCTCTGCCAAGATCAGCGTTGCGGACAGTAACATCCTTATCCTCAACTTCCGGTGTCAGTTCATCCTGCAAACCATAAATGCCAATGAAAATACGGTTCAGTTCTTCCTCATTGGCTTTCAGCTGGTTGAAGCGGTCATCACATTCAGCCTGCCACTGGTCAAATGCTTCGGCAATAGTCGGAACTTTTCGGAGCAGTGGATGATGCTGGAAGTCCCATGAAGTTTCAAAGGCATCCCAGTCCACCTTAGCTAATGTTGTATTATTTTTGGCTAATTCATTGATTTCAGGTAATTTCCGGCTTTCAATCCGAATTGGTGCT
Source organism: Hominiventricola filiformis (assembly GCF_020686965.1). Classification (NCBI taxonomy): domain Bacteria; kingdom Bacillati; phylum Bacillota; class Clostridia; order Lachnospirales; family Lachnospiraceae; genus Hominiventricola; species Hominiventricola filiformis. Next base: position 175,397 of record NZ_JAJEPS010000006.1, read on the forward strand.
CTTTCAACTTCTCCACTTTCTAATGATATTGTTGATGAACCAATTAGTTTTAATAACCTATCAAACACAATAGAATTTGTATAAGCAAGGATGTACCATAAATTAACATTATTTTTAGGAAACAATCCTGGACCAGTTCCTGCAAAAGCAAATCCTTCCGGGTAATATCGGAAGCACTTTGTACCAGAAGTTATATATGTCCAAGTAAGTCCTTCTCTGAAGAAATAAGAAGAATTTCTCAAAGAAGACCTCTGCCTTCCATCAGGCCATCTATGATTAGCCAATTCCTTTCCATCAGTTCCCCAGTTTACAATATAGTCGTTATTGCCATACCATTTGCGATAGTTTCCGCCTTTATTACATGGCTTCCACTTTGTATTATCATAGCCTCCAAAAACGGAAAAATTGTCCTTACATACTTCATGCCATAATTTCAAATATACATCATCATTACCTGTTACAAGCCCTTTTCGTCCTTCTGCAAATGATCCCATTCGGTTGCATTCAGCAAAAATGGACAACATTGCTTTACTTGCCCAATATGCTACTGGCTGTGTTGGTATCAGGAAAAATCCGTTTTGCTCGAAATAGAATCTTCCCATTCCTTCAAAAAACCACTTTTCCTTGGTTTCTATCGTATCCACATCACCAGTATTTATAAATAATCTTCTATAATGTGCCGTATAATGTGGGATATTCATTTTATGAATTACGAATGCCGTTGTTCCGAAGTCAGAGCCAAAAACACCTCGACCAAGGTGAACCATATTACGAATACTATTGTTTGAAAGTATGTTAAATCTAAGTTTTTCATAAGATGAAATAAACATCCATACTGGAATATTTATCATTGCCATGAACCCTTGTCTTGAACACATATTCAGTGTCTTTTCCATACAAACTGTACTCATATCTGATTTAGAATCAGGATAATTCTTTTTAACATAGTCTGAGAGCTTTGCGCCCATGCCGGAACCGCCCATATACGGTGGATTTGTTACAACAGTATCATACTTCTGTGCCAGTGCTTCTGCCACCTGTACCAACGGCAAAAGTTCTCTCAATGCCGTTTCACGGGACATATTTATATCTTCTGTAATCTCTGCAAAACGGTCATACAAAGCAGACCAGTTCTGCGGTGTTACAGTCAGAATCGAACCATATTCCTTTGCATCATGCAGCTCTTTGATAATGGTGTCCATAGCTGTCGTGAGCTTTGCATCGCCATTACAGAAATAGTCCACTGCGAATTTATCTACATGGTTGCTCTCCACAATAGCATATACATGGGGCTGAATGCCACGGCTAAAGAAGCGGCGGTCATACTGACGGGCTTTCATCATTACCGCAAAGTAAGCCAGCTGTGCCGCACGGTCATCAATATCCAGACCGTAAAGATTGTTCTCCACAATGCTTGCCACCGCTTCACGAGTGGTATAACCGTAGGATTCATAAATCTTCATCAGCACATCAAACATATACGCAAGGATATGACCGGAACCGGAGCATGGGTCAATGACTTTCAGCTGATCCGGTATCAGTGAGGCATATTCCTTACGGATTTCAGCCAGCTGTACTTGCACTTCCGGCTCCTGCTCGGCTTCTTCCAGATAGTAGTGCCATTTGGTATCTTCCGGATCACGATTTCCGGCAGCATAAGCAAACTGTTCTTCCTCAGTAGGCAGAAGCTGCTCTTTAACATCCGGGTGTCTCTCCAGCCATAAACGACCAAGGCTGTTCTCTACCATATAGCGAACAATCCAGTCCGGTGTGAAAAGCTGTGTTGCTGCAGGGATGTTTTCTTTTGTGATTTTTACATTCTTTTTCAGTGCTGCGAAAACGTCATCCTTTTTCTCACTGTTATAATACTGATACAGCCAGCCGATGATTTGGACAGCATCCTTCCAGTCGTCCTCCGGTATCAGCTCAATCATCTGCTGAATCACACTACCTTCACGAAGCAGATTGTCCGGCAGAAGAAGCTCAGTGTAGTCCGAGAGTCTCTGGAACATTCCTGGCAGAATTTTATTCAATGCGTTGCACTGCACGATCAGCAGATATTTATACAGTTCTTCGGTCTTTTCGGCATCTTTCAGCTCATAGACCTTTTCCATATCCAATCCATCCAAATCCAGATGAATAGCTTCGGTTATATTCTGCGGCTTAAAATTGTTTTCCTCGTCCGTGAACACACGCACATGGGAAGGAAGATAGCCGTTGACTTCCATGAATCGCAGAGCGGAGAAACGGTTAAACCAAGTATAGGCAACCTCCTCCATGACCTGCTTATATCCTTTATCGTTAATCTCGGCAATCAGAGCCTGACGCTGTTTCTTTTCATCGGCAGTGAGGACTTTGCCGCCAACGCTGTCCGCATTGGCATCCTCAATGTTGTCCTCTGTGATACCGTATTCCACACCTTTCAGGGAAACACGGGCGATCAGCTCTGTTCTTGCCCAGACAGCAAATTTTTTAATTGCATTCTTATCCATTATTCCCTACTAATTTTCCTTTATCAAAATTTTTTATTAGTTTCTAATTCCTAATTCTTCTGATTTAACATATTGACACATAACTGGCGCTGTTTCAAACGCACTGTTATATCGATATTCTCTAAAATTTCCTTCTTTCATTTTTCTCTCTATTTCAATATATTTCCTCTTAAATACTTCTGTATCTGTAAATCCCATTATTTTAGTAGCTTCTTGTAGATGCTCTTTTGATTTCAAACGAATCGCAAACTGTCTGAAGAGGCTGTTTCCATATTCCGCTCTATCATATATATATGTTATCGGAAACCAAAACCACTCTTTCGTATAATTTTCAACAAACATAGATGCATTATGGCAAAAGATATCAGCAAAAACAAATTCATTCTTGTTGCATACTTCTACATTAATATTATTAATCCAATAATTAGCTGTTCCAGAATAATAATTTTTACCGTCTTTTTTCGACACAGCTCTATCTAAATTCTCATTATGATTATAAAAGACATCAAAACTCTGGTCTTCATTATATCCATGATTACTTACAAAATATGTTTTTGACAAAATATATGATACGGCATCAGAATTTTTATTTTTCAAATAAAATGCCACCACATAAATGAATATCTCATGCAGCAAAGTTCTCATGACTTCGCCTTCGTATCCATCTTTATATTTTATTTCCACACATATTTCTTCCATAACCGATGCTATAATTTTATATGCTTCCGGAACATAAAGTGAATACTTTAATAAATGTAAGAAATCATCCCGATATAATTTTGTATCAGCATACAACGCTATATACCCATCCGCTGATACGCTAGTTTCCAGTTCATCTTTACTAAAATTTATTATCTTCTCTTTTACAACAGATAAAAAATTTCTATATTCATCTTTCTTTATATTATCTGATTTCCGTTGTTTTAAGCATTCATAGCCTGTACGCGTTTTTGTTGGAATCATAGATTTTTCTTCCAGCCACGATGGTTTCTTTCCTAATTCTGGTTTTTCTACTATTTCTATTCCATACAAGCGTTTTACTAATCTCTGATATTCTGAATCATACTTTTCTTCCTGAGATAAATCAAAATGCAACATCGTTTTTAAATACTGAGGTTTTGGAATTTCTCCGTTTTCACCCCGTTCAAAAATTACAGGTAAAAATTTTTCTTGTTTAACTTTATTGTAAATTTCCGGTGAAATAATCTGTGTTTCCGTTCCTACTCCGCCATGTCTTCCATTCGCTTTTTTCTCATAAATCGGGTCAAGTAATATTAATACATTTGTTATTGTTGGATCTGTTACACTCTGCTCCATAAATGCATATGTATCATTTCCTTCTTTTAAAGACCACTGATCTAACAAAACATCAATACCATTTTCCATTAAATCTGTTGCAAAAGAACGTACTTTCAATCTGTAGTCCTCAGATCCCCATGCATAAGAGATAAATACCTTGGGATGTTCTATCGTACGTTTCATAAATCCTCCTTAATTCAACTTAATCGCATCGCAATTCTTCAGCAACTGTTTCAGCTGAGAACGAATCTTCTCTACATAATCATCAATGTCCGCATCCGTCTGTAAGGTCTTTGCCTGGAATACAACCTGACGGTTATAGGCACGGACAACCTTTTTCTTTGCCGGAGTCGCTTCTTTTCCTGGCTGTGTCGGCTGTACTGGCGGCTTCGGTGCGGGCGGCGTCAGAACGGACTCGATATTGCTGACCGTATCATCCTTGTACTGACACATCGGCAGGAACATGGCATCCAGAAGGGCAAGGCTCTTCAATTCTGCGATTTTCTCCCTGCACTGGCTAAAATATCGGTCTGATTTCTCAATCAGATGGGATGCCTTGGAATCGCCGTTTGCGGCAGTGTGGGTAGCTTCCATACACTGACGAACCGTTTCCAGAACCTCGGCACGTTTTTCCTCCAGCATCTTATCATGGGTAGTACGAACGGTATCCATCAATGGATTCAGTTCACGAATCCGGTTATAGTTGAACTTACTTCCGGTCTGAACCAGAGTAATCAGGCGAATGGTATTCAAGGCCTTGTACGCCTCCTCATTTTCTGCAATACGATCAAGGTCATCATGCAGAGATTTTTCAAACTGCACTGCCTGGTCGAATACGGTTACCTGGGTCTTGAAGAAGTTTTCAATACCATTGCTCATGGTTTCTTTGTTATCAAAAAGAGCATCCTCTTTTTTCAGCACACGCTCAATCAGGGCAATATTGTCTTTCTTCTGAGAAAGTACATCATCCATCAGACGAATGGCTTCCTGCACCAATGCACGATCCGGGTATTTATGTCCGTCATAACGGGCATCCAGAGAAGCATAGTAATTGCGCTGTTCTGTAAATTTCTCGGTCACAAAACGAATCAGACCATCTTCATCATCCGGCACATCCATGATGTCGAAATACTCACGGAGCATTGCTTTTACATCACGCATCATTGTAGCAGAAATGGTTTTACGCTTGCTAATAGAAGTCTTACCGATCTCACTCTTTTTACGGAGCATATCCGGCAGTTTCGGGTCATCCGGCTGAATGGTATTGCCTGCATATTTGATGGTTACTTCCTGGGAATAAATCAGCTGTGCCACAACCGCAGCAATGTCGATTTCTTTCCAGCCATAAGGAATCGCACTGTATTTGCTTTGTACATCTGCCATAGATGTCGGCAGTTTTTTCGCATCCTGCATTTCCAGATATTCTTCCATAGCAGAAGCCGCATCACGGTTCGGTTCCATGCCCGGAAGTGCTGTTACCGCACCTGTCAGAATCGCAATAATATCCGCATCACTGCCTGCATTATCTGTAATCAGGTCGAGCTTGCTATATACATGAGCGACCAGATATTCAAGAGACTGGTCAATCTTGCTCTTGGCATTCCCGGATTTGATTTCCAGATGTTCACCATCCACATAGAACTGCGCCTCTGCAATTGCATTTTGCAATTCAGTCATGGCACTCAGCTCATACTTTCCGGCTTCGTCCTGCTGGTCGCTGATGATTTTCTGCACACTCTTTGGAAGCTGGCTTACATTTCTCTGCTTTACATACTTGCGAATCTTCATGGCAGATTCCAGAGATTCATAGTAAGGCGTATCAGCCAGAACCACGATTGCTTCGTTTCCTTTGGATTCTGCCATCAGACGATAATCTGTTTTTTCAATGGCATCAGTAGCAACGGTCAGGAAACGCAGACGCATACCGCCTGTTGCCACACCAACCGTAATGCCATCCACCATCTGATCGAAAGCAAAATCATATTTTCCATAACGGAACTTCTTGGTTGTAAAAATATCGCCGTAAATCATCTGGGCAATACGCTCCACGATGGAAGCAGTATCTATATTTGTATCTCTGATTTCACGCTGAATATCCTGTTCTTCGTCAGTCAGGAAGTTATAAGTATCACCGGTTCTGCCGATATAGTTCTGGCTCATCAGACGGTCAAGGCATCCACGGACAGCTTCACGCATGATGATCTTATCGACTCGAATATCGTCTGCCATAAGGATCACGATATTGTCCAGATTGGAAGGAATATCATCAATATACCGAATCAGATACAGAAGTTTCAGTACATCCACATCCTGTTGTTCGATGCCATCACCGTTATCGGCAGCTTTCTGACAACGCTCAATTACCCGGCGAATAGAACCATCCAGGAAAGTATGTACGGTATCATAAAAACAGAAGAACGGAACCAGTGCGTATTCGTCTTTCTCCTGAATTTTCTGTGCAGCTTCCTGGAAACCGGACAGCATGGAACGCTCACCACCGGACAGGTGCTTACCGGAATTTCCGTGTTTTCGGATTTCAGCAAACACCTTCTGCATAATAATAAACTGATACGGCACGAACGGGAAGTTCTCTGTAAATTCTCTCGGACCGGAATAACCTTTAATATCCAGAATAGAGCCACTGAAGCTGAATAGGTTACGAAGAACAGAATCATTCTGCTCATAAACACCTTCCAGGTCTTTCGTTGCTTCCGGCTTCTTTTTCAAGATACGCTTCTGGATAACTTCATCCACGGAAGAAGAAGATAAGCTCAGTCTTGTCTTGAAACGTGCCTGGATACGGGAGAACTCATCAGCACGAACTTTAATGATTTCATCAATGGCTTCCTGTCCGGTGCAGATCACCCAAATCTTGCCTTCACACTCACTTCCGATTTTCTCGGTCAGAGACTGGAGGTTCAAAAGCATATCGGTATCCGTACCAACATACTGACCAACCTCGTCAATCATAAACAGCAGACGGAAGTTTTCAGGTTTAGTATCTACATAGGCTTTCATATCTTCCACAAGCTGTGCGATAGAAATTTCTGTTGCGGTTTTATCATTGAACCACGCCTTGGCATCGTCCTCACTCATATCCAGAACTTCCATCAGTGTCGGAATGATGAACTTGCCATTGAAAGCAAATGCACGGCGCATTTCCAACCAGGACTTGCCTTTCTTTTCTTCAAAAACTCTGCGGAACTCCTCAGTCTTGCCCTGTTGGTCAATATAACGCTCCATCATGGCAACTTTCAGGTTCTCACCGTAAAATCCCAGATGGTTGTAGAACATCTTTGCGAAAACACGAAGAACAGCCGTCTTGTCTTTATTGCTGAATCCCTCAATATCAATATTGAACAGAATCGTCTCAGCTGGTCCCTTGGTGGCACGATCAATCAGCATAAAGGTTGCCGGATCATCCTCAAACTTTTTACGGAAACGCTCTACACTGCGGATGCCCTTTACCTCTTTATTTTCCAGAAGATAGGAAAGCATTTTCAGAAAGTGAGATTTACCACTTCCAAAGAAACCAGAAATCCAAACACCCATATCAGCGGTCGGATGGTCGAAAGCATCCCCGTAATAGTTGAAGAAAGTAATGAAGTGTTTCTTCAATTCTCTGGTGATGACATATTCATTTAACTCCTGCTCAATTACATCGTCGGCAGCCTGATCTACTTTAATTACACCATTGATTTTGCGGTTAATGTCATCCGCAAACATATCTCGAATCATCATGGCTTTATCCCCCTTAATCTATGACATTGAATGCCCGGTAATAATCATTTGGTGTCAGACGATTGAACAGTTTTACATGACGACCATCAAATTCACCTGGATACATAACCAAAATCGGAACATCCGAAAAATACGGTTGCAAGGCTTCCAGTAAAGTATGGATTCTCATAAACGGGAACACCTCACCTACACCTGTCAGCATCAGCACATCACCCGGTTCGTGCGGCTCATACTGGATTTTATCAATGAACTCTCCATTGCCGATTGCAGAGTTAAGCTGCTCCAAAAGATAAGCACTTCCGTCAGCTTCCTCCATATCGGGAATGGCATCTGTGATGTCCATATCATCGCAGATAGAGAGAAATGTTTTATATAAATTACAAACAATCAAATGGCAATCTAAGGACTGATCGGTTTCCAGCTGATTCACAAAATGGCGGACAACCATTTCATTCTCCGGTTCATAACAGAAGATTCTGATATTCACCTCATTGCTGAGTCCCTTGCCTTCCAGAAACTCCGGTTCCTGGATCAATGCCCGAACTTTGTCCAGGCGTTCTTTTATATCACTCATCAGGCTACCTCCTATGAAAAGCAATTAAACGCTGGCAGTATCGCAGTATCGCCATTGCTTCTGATGGCATTCTCCAAAACAGGATGCAGCCATACTGGATTCAAATGATCTGCCTTGAGATTGTCGAGATATTCTGTTTCGACAAGCACTCTGGCAATGATCTGTTTTAACTTTGTTATTGTGGTATCGCTCCAGGAAGCTACGGTATCATTCTGTTCCTGCAAACGCATAAAAAATGTATTCAAATCTATCTTACCAAAAGACGTGTCCCTTAATCTGTACTTCTCGCCAATGACGGTCAGCATAAATTCCCAGACCAGTCGGCTCTGCTTCATCAATGTATACAAACAAATCTGTTTTGCCACATCCGTTGGCTGTGATGCAATCGCAGAAACCAGAGAATCATCTTCCAGTGCATGAAGCCGTTTGATGCAGGCTTTCGCCATGCGTGTGATAGATTTTTCCGTTGGGTACTGAAAAAGATTTTGCTCTACAATTTCTTTCACAATCGCATCATCTGAATTTCCTTCTGCCATCAGCTTTGCGGTAGAACGCATTTCATAAAAAAGGAATGGCTCCCTTGTCAGAGAAGCAATATACGGGTATGTACTATCCATCTTACTTACTGCCTCCCTATTGATTCTCTTTTTTATCCGGAACAAACTCTACAATATCTCCCACATCACAGCTAAGCACAGAGCATATTTTTGACAAAATTTCAGTACTCACATTTTCGTCTTTAGACAGTCTGGCCATTGTCGTTGTGCTGACACCTGTCTTTGCACGTAAATCCTTTTTCATCATATCTTTATCAATTAATAACTTCCATAATTTCTTATAACTAACTGCCATATTTACACCCTTCGTCTTATGAAAAAACTATTTGCACTATAAAAAATATCATAACACAGGAATGCGTTTTTAACAATCTGATTTCTGAAATATCGCATTTTTCCGCCTCAAATTTTATATAGACAGAAAAAAGAGCAACAATTTTCTCGTTGCTCTTTCTTATCTTGCTTCAGTCTTTACATCGATTCAAAATCCAGTCGGATCAGCCGGTTTCCATCCTCATCCTGGGGTTTTCTCATGAAAACCAGGTCCATATCCCTGGCCTGGAATTCCATCACCGCCTGTTCCGGCAGAATGGTTCGATAGCTTTTGGGCCAATGTCCTCCACAGGGAATGGCGTAGTCATTCTCCGGATCCCACAGTATCAGAGATACCACTCTTGCATGACATGCTTTGATTAATTCAATCGTCTTTTTTAATCCCAAGTATTCTGCAGCCAGATTGACCAACACAACTTCTGATTCTTTCACGGAAGGATTCCTGTAATCCAGTTCATAAATACTATGAGCCTCATCATTATATTTCTGCAGCTGCTGGCTATGCATATCATTCAATAAAGTCTGTACCATCTTTCTCCTCCTGCCCTTTTCTTTCACATATATTCGCCTTTTTTATTTATCTATATATTAGACAATTTATGTATCAGAAAAGTTTCACAGGAAATAAATTATATTTGCTCAAGGATATAATTTTTTACATTTTCCAACTTACTGTTTTTCCATTCTTTTTCTTTTTCTTTTTCTGCCAGTGGGCAGACAATGGCAAAATCCAGTGCTTCCCCGATGACGCGCCCGCTTCTTCTTGGATTGGAGAAATTTTCCTTCCATTTTTCTTCGGAAGCATTGGCATACTCAGCTGGATTCAGATAAATCTGCTGCCGTTTGGTGGCACTGATAAACATTTTTGCCGCAAGGGGCTCCAATTTTAAATATTCTTCTTCCTGCACATCTTCAAAAATGCGTGGAATCTCGCCCTGTACCACATGCTCCGGTCCACGCTCGATTTTAATTCCAAACGGTTCAAAGGAAAAATCCTCTTCTGTAAAATGTAATTTCAGCAAAAGACCAATATCCGTATTGAACTGTGCCCGCTGATAATCCGTATCAAATATGAAATTACCCAGAGAATAGAAAATTGCCTTCTTATCAAAAGTCTCATAGTTCATGGGCACATGAGGATGATGGCAGACCACTACATCCGCGCCCATCTTCAGATATTCCAGATACCGGTCTCTCGTATAAGGAGTCGGCAGTGATGTAAATTCCTCTCCACCATGGGACACGATCACACACCAGCGGCAGGTCTTTTTGATCTCATCAATGACATTTTGAATGGTCTCCATATCTGCCCAGTTGAGACATCCTGCTTTCTCTTCTCCTGCTGGTTTACAGCCTCTCTGATAACCCACACCGAACATTCCAATTCCGCCTGCATCCGGCAGAATCAGAGGCTTCTTTGCTTCCTTCAGATTCATGCCCGCACCGATCGTCTTTACTCCGTGCTTTTCGGCCTGTTCCAGGGTACACTTCATGCCCATCTCGCCTGCATCCATAATGTGGTTGTTGCAGATATTCCAGATATCCGCCTTCATCTTCTGAAGCACTTTGATTGCTGCCGGATTCATGGTATGCATGAGCTGCTGTACACCCTCCGTCGTCGTATTGGATGCCTGATCCACCAGCGGTCCTTCGACATTTGCAATAACATGATCAGCACTGTGAAGAAATGCAAGCACCTCTTTAGACAGCAGTTCCTCGTCATCCCATTTTCCATCCATATACCGGTCAAATCCGATATCACCGGTAAAAACCAGTGTTGCTTTATCTCGTTTTATCTCTGACATAAAATAAACCTCCAAACTGATAGGTCTATCTTACCTCAGTTTGGAGGTTTAATCAATTAGTTGTTTCCTGTCGGAATATACGGTTTGATTGCCATAGCTACATTGTAAAGAGGCATGGTCTGAAGCCAGATTTTACCTGGTCCGGTAAGTACCGTATTAAAGAAGCCTTCACCGCCAAGCAGTTTATTTTTCAGACCTTTTACCTGCTGAATATCCATCTTTACACTGGTCTCAAAACCGAGGACATTACCAGTATCTACGACGATCTGCTGGCCTTCTTTTAATTCGTAAGCTACCAGCTCGCCATCCACCTCTGCAAATGCCGTTCCATTTCCGGACAGCTTCTGCATAATGAATCCTTCACCACCGAAAAATCCGGCACCCAGCTTTTTGTTAAAGTGTATGCTTAATTCTACTCCGGCCTCTGATGCTAGGAAAGCAGATTTCTGAAGAACAAATTCTTTTCCCGCAGAGATTTCCAGAGGAAGAATTTTTCCGGGAAAACTGGATCCAAATGCAATCAGTCCCTTTCCGTTTGCAGTATAAATATTCTGAAAAAGGTTCTCACCGGAAAATGCTTTGGAAAACATCTTTCCAACACCGCCTCCTGAGGTTGACATCTCCATATTCGGAGACATCCATACCATGGAACCACTCTCTGTAATCATTTTTTCGCCATCTTCCAGCTTACATTCTACAACCGGAAAAGAGCCGCCTTTGATTTCATATTGCATATGTTATTCCTCCTTCTATTTAATGTTCTGCTCTTTATTGTGCATCCTTTAATGTCTGGTAAAGTTCTGCTTTTGTCAGATTCTGATAAGGAGCAACAAACAGGACATTCAGAATTCCAAGTGTAATGCCTCCAAGAATACTCCATCCAAGGAAGGAAAGATCCAGCACGAAGGCTTTCCATTTGTTTCCGGTCATCATCTTTTTGCTCAGGGCAAATACCTCTTTTCTGCTCATATCCGGATTCTCAGCCAGAATAAACGGCACCATCATATATTCATACATTTTAACAATACCCGGAATAATCAGCAGAACAGACCACAGACAAATAAAAACAGTTCTTACAAACATGATTCCACCAATATGTCCATATCCATTTTTAAATGAATAAAGGACGTCACCAAGTCCTGCTTCCTGATCCTCAACTGCATTGACAAAAAATTTCTGGCAGCCTACATGAAGTGGGTTCCACAAAAAGATCGTCAGAAGAAGACCAATCAGCATGGAAATCAGAATTGCTCCTGCTACCACTCCGATAATCAGTAAAAAAGTAGAACCATCCATTCCTGCAAATGCATCTTTTGCATTACTCAGTTCATCAGATGCCTCTCTTCCTGTACTGGCTGCACCTGACCCAGTAATAAAAAGGAAAATCAGACTCACAATCACTGACTTCCAATAGTTTTTTTTGAGCACAGATTTTGCATTTCTTTTCAAATCTGTTCTTGTCCACATAACACATTTCCTCCTGTACGTTTCATTTTCTTACAGCATACACTGATAACCGCATCTGTACAGTACCATTATACTACATTTTCGGTGTTTTCTTTTTTAAATTTTCTTTAAATATCTGATAATTGTCTTAAGACAACCACACGGCATGCATTGGTCCAGTGATTACACAGCTGTCTCCAGGATTCAGCTTTTTTCAATGTTTCTTCCGTTACAAAGGTCTGCAGTACCAGCATTTCCTGCGCGTGTCCCCGGATTTTGGCAGGTTTGCAGTCAATTCCGCAGCCCCCGGAAGATGGGACAGGGCAATCAGGAACACTTTTACCTCCGCGCCGGAAAGGTCGGGAGCCAGCGGGAAAATCCCCTCCAAAACGGCTCCGCGCTCAATCAGGCGGCGGGTGCGAACCCTGCGTTCTTCGTTCCGCTGCTTGTTCTCCAAAATCTTCTTTCGGTTTTC
>NZ_JAJEPS010000007.1:0-175554 GCF_020686965.1 Hominiventricola filiformis
TCTACACAACAAACAAATATAAAATAGAAATCTGAAAAGGAAAAAGTCATAGTGTCCTTGACAAAGGGTACACTTTAAAAAATGTACATCTGGAACCTGAAAAACGGAAATAATTTTGATTAGATCCCAATGCCTGCAAAAGAGGCAATGTAAAAAACATTGTGCTTTCAGAAAAAAATGGATATACTGAAAATAAGAAAACAGGGGAGTGTTTATGGTAAGAAAATGCAGCAGAGCGGGTGTTGGCAGTGAAGGAAGTAATAAGTTTGATCGGAAAATATTTAGGATGGCGAAAAGGAGCAACATTAAATGATAGATATATATACAGAAAAAAGTGATTCAAAAGATTGGATATTTCACAATGACTTGTATTTTAACCTGAATACAGGCAATGAAGAGATGTCAAAAAAAGAAATCGATTTAATCCAACAAGTGGATGAGGCTAAGCTGACGCCAGATAAGCATATAGAAACAAAATATGGACTGGGCACAATCCGTAATCTGTCATCAGGCTGCAAGACATTACTTAATATTGTGAAGCACCCTGATAAGGTGGTAAACGTTGAGGAATGTGGACCTAATGTACTTAGAATCATTTTTGCCATGGATAATATAAAGATTTATATGTCAAGACCAACGCTTTTTGATATACCGGATGATGCAAAAATCAGATTTAATGATTCGGATATAGTTACCGGTGGCAGAGGTTATAGTACCTGGTGGAGTAAAGAGTATGAGAGGAGAGAAGCAGATGATTTATAAAAATATTAAATTCAAAGCAGATCCATTTTCATACGATTTGGAATTTGATGATAGAATTACTCTTGTTGGTGGAGACAGTGGTACCGGCAAAACAGTACTTTATGAAATGTTGGAAGATATAAGATTGACAGACGAATACAAAGCAATCAAACTATTTAACTATAAATCAGATAATTTTTTAGAAGCAATCAAACAGTGTAGAGATAGTTTTATTGTGATAGATAATGCAGATTGTCTGATTAATGATGATGTTAGGAGATTCATTAATTTTGAGTTGTCTAATCAGTATATGCTTTTTCTGCGAAATTGTGACGGACTCAATGTATCTGATAAGAGCTTTAAGGTGTTGAAGTTTGATAATAACAGGATAATACTGGAAGAGGAGTTGTGATATGAGGTATTTATGGACAGAGGATACCGGTGCAGGGCTTCACTTCTGGAAATTAGTCAACCAGCTTTTTTTAAATAATGAACTTGTAGTTGAGAGTAAGGGAAGTAATCAGGGATTATTGGATGCAGTATTAGACTTGGCTATTACAAATGATGATGAATACTATGTTGCATTTGATTATGTGGTTGATAATCAGGATGTTCGTAACAAGTATCGTATGTTGAAATCAATAACAGGTAAGTCGGAAGGGAAAATTGTAATTCTGGATATGATTTGTTTTGAATACCTGGTTCTTGCATTTGACAAGCTGGTAGAATGGACAGGCACGGGAAAGACAGATAAAATTAAAATTCGTGAAGAAGTTTTGGCAGCAGCTGAGAATCACAGAATCGATTTATCAAAGATTAATGATGAAAAAACGTTACAGTACATAGCAGGTTTTAAGAGATATTCGACAGAACGAGTGATGAAGTCATTGGTAGGCGAATTTACGCAAAATGAGAAGTGGTCTGTTAAAGGGGCTCTTATGGGTGAATGCTGGTATAAAGATTGTTGTATGTCAGAGCATACGGATAGTCTTAGGTGTGGCCAGCCAGAGGTTAAAGGTGGAGATGAAAAGATGATAATGCTGATACAGTCGGAAAAGGTGCAAGATGTGATTGGTAAATTGATACATTAGAGTAGTATTACAGAATGTATTAGATGGACTCGTATTAAATCTGTTACCATTTGGACTGATCATGGGAACCTGGCAGCTTTTAAAGAAAAAGGTATCACCAATCGTGGTTGTATTGCTTCTGATGGCCATTGGAATCATTGAGTATTATCTGAACATTCTTGGACTTGGTGTATAGAAGTCTGAAAAATAAAACAGCAAATTAAATACGGAAATACTATATTTAGAAATTCCAACCATTACCATACTATATCTTGTATGATAACGGTTGGAATTTTGTTATTTGCGCCAAATTTCCAACCATTAGTATATACGGGATGATTAGAATCATGTATAAAGAAATAAAGCGGAGAATCAAAGAACACATCAGACGGAGGTGAAGAAAGAGTATATGAGAAAATGGATGACATGGATGATAACATGGATACTTTTTGCAGCAGTATTAAGTGCCTGTGGAAAAGAGGTAGATGACAAGAAATTAATTCCGAAGCCAGAAAAGAAGCAGGAAGCAGATGCGGAGACGGAAACCAAAACGGAAGCGAATGCAGAGGCGGAGGCAGAAACAACAGCAGAAACAACAGCGGACGTATCCCAGGATGAGAATTGGGATGATTTTTGCGGAGACTGGACACTTGTTGGTTTTGAGTATAGCGATTCTGTAGACGATATAGAACCATCGGTCGATAATCCATACTATGATGCAGAGAATGAGTGGATAGTTTCCGACATCCTTATATACGACGAAGAAAACACTCTGTATGCGGATTACAGCCGCATTGGATACGAAAACGAATCGATTAATGGAATGGCTCTCGTAAAACAGGATCCTACTTCGGATGGTCAGCCTGTCGCACGGTTAAAAAACCGGCGTGATGGAACAGAGACGGTACGAACACTGACCCTGATTGGAGAAAACGAACTTCGCTATTGTGAACAGGAGTCATGGCGGGAAACGGGACTGGAGCATGTAATGATCTGTACCTATCTGCGGAAAGGCTCAAAGGAAATGGAGCAGAAAAAAGAATATCAGTATGTGGATGAGGTAACGGTATCTACCGTGCAGGAGCTGGTGGAGGCGATTCAGAGCCGGACGAAGATTATCCTGAAGGAAGGAACCTATAATTTCAGCGAACTTGATTGTGACAGCATAAAAAATCCTAATATTGACTGGATAAAGGATTATGACGGACTGGCAGAATATACGGTGCGAAATGTGCGGAATCTATGTCTCGAAGCAGAGGAAGGTGCCAGAGTAGAAATCAGTACGGAAAATTCCTATGCGAGAGCGTTAGGATTTGAAGAATGTCAGGAGATTACCCTTCGCGGACTGATCTGCGGTCATGAAGTGGAGCCCGGATATTGTACCGGAAGTGTACTTTACCTTAACCAATGCAGCCATATCGCAATTGATAACTGTGACTTATACGGAAGTGGAACCTACGGAATAGAAGCTTATAATATCTTTGGTTTAACGATAGAGGATACCGAGATTTATGAGTGTACCTATGGCCTTGTGTGGCTTTCAGCAGTAGAAGTGGCAACATTTACGAATTGCAGTTTTATGACCAGCGAGCAGTACAGCATGTTTTCCTTCATAGGCTGTTATAGTATCACTCTGGATGATTGCAAGATCATAGGAAATGAAACAAAGACAGAATATAGTCCATTCATCACCTGTCAGGACTCTCTTTCTGTCAACTTTGAGAATTGCCAGTTCAGAGGAAATGACTATCAGGTCTTTCTGGAGGAGGGAAATAACCCGCCGACCAATACTATCGTATTTACCGACTGTACGGTAGAGGATGGAAAGCAGGATCTGGATTATCCGGAGGGAATTACACAAGTATCATATCGTTAAAGCTCCGGGGGAACGAAAGAGGGAAGGAGGGCAGTTTCTTATGAAAAATCTGAAAAAACTGACGATTCTTCATTCTAATGATATGCATGGAGATTTTCTGGCAGAGCAGATCGATGAAAAACTGGTGGGAGGAGTCTCATTCCTTTCCGGTTATGTCAATATGGTCCGGAAGCAGGAAAAAAATGTACTCTATGCGATTGCGGGAGATATGTTTCGTGGTTCGGTCATTGATTCGGAATATAAGGGGGTATCAACGATCGGCATTATGAATCTGTTGGGCCCCGATGTGGCAACGATCGGCAATCACGAAGTAGACTATGGTTTGTCGCACCTTTTGTTTTTGGAAAAATGTGCAAATTTCCCAATTATCAATGCAAACTTTCATATCCGGGCCAATCGCAGGCGCCTGTTCCAGCCTTTCTATATTGCAGAGATGGATGGCATGAAGATTCTTTTCATAGGAATTATCACAGAAGATGTTCTGGCACAGACCAAGGCAGATGAACTGATCGGTTCCTTTGTGGACATCGGAGAGGCTGCCCAGGAAGTGGGAAATATCTGCAATGCCTATAATGCGATTGATATTGATTTTACCGTACTTCTGACGCATATCGGCTTTGAAGAGGATAAAAAACTGGCGGCTTTACTGGATCCTGCCTGGGGTGTGGATGTGATCATTGGCGGCCACTCTCATTCATTCGTGACAGAGCCGGCTCTGGTAAACGGAATCTATATTGTGCAGGCCGGAACGGGCACGGACCAGATCGGACGATTTGATATTATGGTGGATACAGACCTGAATGCAATTGATACCTTCACCTGGCAGCTCATCCCGATCAATAATGAGACCTGTCAAAAAGACGAGGAAATGGAGCAGTTCATCAATCATTACAGAAAAGAAACGGACAAAAAATATGACCGCATCGTAACACGGTTTACGAATTGCCTGACCCATCCCGTAAGAAATCAGGAGACTGCACTGGGAAATCTGATGGCAGATATCCTGTGTGACAGCCTGGGAATCGACCTGATGCTGATGGGTTCAGGAGCAATCCGGAGCTATGAACTGGGACCGGTGGTCCATTACCAGGATCTTGTGGAATGCCTGCCCTATGATGAAGCCGTGTATATGCTTCAGGTGAATGGGACACAGTTGGAACGAATGCTGCGGCGCATCCTGCGGGAAGAAGCATTTGAGGGGGAACATACAGAATTTTATCAGTTTTCCCATGGAATGCAGATCATCTGGTCCCGCGGGAAGCAGGAGTTTGAAACTCTGACCCTGAATGGGAAAGCACTGGATCAACAGAAGCTTTATACCATTGCGTTATCCAAATTCCATTATATGAATATACAGAATTTCCTGAACATTTCGCTGGAGGAGATAAAGATCAATGCACCGCCCCGGGTATTGGCAACCTCTTATCGGGACATTGTTGAGGAATATATGATGATGAACCCCCACCTTTCCAGTGAGGTGGAAGGAAGACTGATTGTGAAGACATGAGAAGGCAACATTTCCCTCGCAGCTGATCCATTTTGGTATATAGAATTTTCGCGTGCATCCCCAGGCTGACTACCAGCTGCTATTTTCTATCCAACCATTTGAATACTATATTTAGAAATTCAAATCATTGCTATACTATATATTGTATACCAATGATTGGAATTTTGTTTTTGGGGCCAAATTTCCAACCATTAGCATATACAGGACGATGAAAATCATGTATAAAGAAATTAACAAAGTTCTGAAGCAGTTGTGCGTTCAGGAAAGCAGGAAAAAAATAGAAATGGAGGAAAAAAGATGAGCAGAAAAAGAAAAAAATGGTTAAGCCGCATGCTTGCACTTTGTCTGATATTGGCGTTATTGCCGATCAATACAGCATATGCAGATGAAGTCGACACTCAAGATGCTGTGTATCAGACCGAAGACATTCAGCCGGCAGAAGCAGCAGCGCAACCGGAAGAAGTGAAGCCGGAAGTACAACCGGAAGTACAGTCGGAAGAAACACAGCCGGAAGCACAGCCAGAAGAGGTGAAGCCGGAAACACAACCGGAAGAGCAGCCAGAAGAAGTGAAGCCGGAAACACAACCGGAAGAAGCGCAGCCGGAAGAAACACAGCCGGAAGAAGTGAAGCCGGAAGCACAGCCGGAAGAAGTGAAGCCGGAAGAAGCACAGCCGGAAGAGGTGAAGCCGGAAGAAGCACAGCCGGAAGAGGTGAAGCCGGAAGCGCAGCCAGCAGAAGCACAGCCGGAAGAAGTACAGCCGGAAGCACCCGTTCAACCGGATCAAGATGCTGCAGTGGAGGAAGCGGTAGAACCTGCAGAGATCATGTTAGCTCCAGCGGCAGTCTCTCCAACGGCTTCGCCTGAAATCATTAAAGAGATAGAGCTGAATTTGAAGCCAGTAACCGAAATTACCAAGATTAACGACTTTAGATCAATCGCTTATTCTCCATCAGACAAAATACATTTGGAAGAAGTTACTGTATATGAGGGGTACAATAACACAAATGGTTCCACTCCTTCCGTATATACTCCTAATAAGGGCTATACAGTTATATATGAATTTAGGTGCGATAAGAACGCGTATAAACTTAACTCTTATTGTAAAGTAAAAATAAATTCCGAATATATAAAGAACTGGGACTGGGAGTGCAAGTTCTTCTGGGGGTATGCGTTAAAGGTTTATGTGTATTATCCAAGTCTGAAAAATACAGTTGGTGTAACCTTTAGGCCAAGAAATCAATGGAGTGGCAGCATTTCTAACATGTATGTTGGTCATGATCTGGGTAATGCCTATTCTGTTTGGCTTAATTATTACAATGGGTTAAATCAAATTGATAAAAGCATTGGTAGTGATGCAAAATATGATCCAACGAAAGATTATAGTGTATGTATTACCATTGCTGGGAAAGGTCATGCTGCTATCATTTCACCTACTTTAAAAAAGGATAATGTCAAAATTAATCAGGGCACTATCTGGAAAGTTGCCTGGGATGATGATAATAGTTATACAAAAATCTATGTGAACTTCCCAAGGGAAGAAGACAGCGAATATACCGTCAAAGCCAAAAATGCTGAAATAACGAATGAAGCAGGGGAACCTGTTTCTAAAGCAAAAGCAGGGACTGTCCTTACCGTGAAGCTCAAGGATCTTGAGAAAGGATACGCTTTTGAGAAATGGGCAGTTGATGATAATAGTACAGATGTGGAGTTTCAGAATGTGAAGAGTACGACAACAACATTTGTTATGCCAAAAGGAGAAGTTTACATTTCTCCAGCTACTCTTCTGATAGCTAAGGTGTATTCTAAAAAGTTGACTTATAACGGAGAAGAACAAACTGGGGTATATTTAAATGATAAGTATGGCGGCGGTTCATCTGTCGGCACACTTACCGGACATAAAGCGACAGAAGCAGGTACCTATACTGCCAGGGCTAGTTTAAATAAAGGCTATATTTGGTCTGATGGCACTACAGAAGACAAGGAGATTGTATGGACGATCGCTAAAGCGGACCGGGATGGTCCAAGAAAATTAGCTGGTATTATGCCAACAACAGAAGGAGCCAATGATGGCCGTATAGTAAAGACAACAACAGAAATGGAATACCGAAAAGTCGGCACAACAACATGGAAAGAGTGCCCAGATGAAGAGGTTACGGGATTGGCCCCAGGAGACTATGAAGTAAGATATAAAGACACCACATCTTATAATAAAAGTATAGCTCTAATCTACACCGTTCCCATATGGGGACCAGAGAAACGGATAGTATACATAGAAAATGGAACACCAGGATCTATAGATTTACCAAAAAATGCAACGATTACCATTACTGCAAATCCTCCTGAAGAAGGCAAAGAATTTGACAAGTGGGTTCCCAGTGCAATAAGTCATGTAAAAATCGAGGATGAAAAGAGCGAAGTTACAAAATTGACGGCATTAGGAGGAAACGCAACTGTTACAGCTACCTACAAAGAGAAAGAAATACCAGGCGCTCCGAAATACGATTTATACGTAATTAACGGTCAGGGTAGTGGACAATATGCATATAATAGAAAGGTAGATATCACAGCGGACCCCGCCCCAGCAGGCAAAACCTTTGATAAGTGGGTAGTAGTAGATGAGACGGTAACGGTAGAAAACATAAACAACTCCAAAACTACCCTTAGAACAAAAGGGGTTGAAGGGTGGGTGGTAGCCACATATAAAGATATTGGATCCGTTGATGCAGAGCATACACTAACAGTCGTAAACGGAGGCATCCAGGGCAGCTCTAATCCAGGAAAATTCAAGCGAAATGAAGAAGTAACACTCTATGCTAAAATAACCAAAAATTTTGATAAATGGGTGGTGACATCAGGATCAGTTGAGGCAATACTTCCAAACGAAAATGCGATTAATGTAACGATCATAACATCCGATAAAGATGCGACAATTGAAGCTACCTATAAGCCCCACTCCCATACTTACGAAGGATGGTCAAAGGAAAAAGGTGTCTGGTATTATTGGAAATCAGGAAAACTATTGAAAAATCAATGGTTGAAATCAGGAAAACACTGGTATTATCTGGACGGAAACGGAATAATGCAGACCGGTTGGGTAAAAGTGTCTGGTAAATGGTATTACATGAACGGAAGCGGAGTAATGCAGACCGGCTGGGTAAAAGTGTCCGGTAAATGGTACTACATGAACGGAAGCGGTGTGATGCAGACCGGCTGGGTAAAAGTGTCCGGTAAATGGTATTATATGAATGGAAGCGGAGTAATGCAGACCGGGAAAAAAGTTATTAACGGGAAAAACTATGTATTTAATCAGAATGGACAATGGATTCAATGACGAAAAAAACAGGAGCAGAAATAATATATGGAATTTTATACCATAAAGTAGTATAATAAAAAAATTTTATCCTGAGGAGAGAGTAATGTGACGGAAGATATCATAGAAGATACGGAATCAGAACCGGAAGAACTGCCAGATGAATCAATTACTGAACTGGAGGAAAACGATTCAGAATATGAGGACGACTTACAGGAATTGGAACTGGAAGAGGAACAGACACAAGAATTATTAGAAGCATCCTCTAATATT
This sequence comes from Hominiventricola filiformis, assembly GCF_020686965.1. Taxonomy (NCBI): domain Bacteria; kingdom Bacillati; phylum Bacillota; class Clostridia; order Lachnospirales; family Lachnospiraceae; genus Hominiventricola; species Hominiventricola filiformis. The sequence continues at coordinate 8,780 of NZ_JAJEPS010000007.1, forward strand.
GGAAGTATTAGTTTTACTACGACAGATCTTCGAACATCTCAGACGATTTCGTTCAAAGGAAATGCAGGAAAAGTACAGATGATTATTTTTGGAGGGATTTCAAGCTGCGGAAACACTAATTCTGTATTAGACACATTGAATGGAATGGTTAAATCTGTGAGTGCTTCCAGTATGAATATCTATGTATTTGATATTGTCGGAAATTCTACGTCAGATATTCTTGCGGAGACTGGTAATTTGAATAGCATGATCCGGGTGGCAAATTATAATGCCAATGCAGCAACATTGCGTCAGACTTGTGCTGGTGCAGTAGGTTTGGGATCAAGATTTACAATGCCATTTATAGTATATGTAGATGCATCGGGAAATGTTTATGACAGTAGCACCGGTTATGTGGATGCAGATAAAATTGCTTCATCTCTCAAATCTGGGGGAATTAATATTACAGTCGGTGCTATGCAGACACTTTATGTGACACAGTATGCATCCTATTCCTATGCTTACCAGATTTTGAATATTGTAAACGAAAAACGGGCAGAGCAAGGATTGTCAGCATTGCAGATGGATAAGGAACTATTGGAAGCAGCGATGCAGCGTGCGGCGGAGTGTTCAGTATATTATAGTCACACCAGGCCGAATGGAACTAGCTGTTATACTGCCAGTTCAAAGATGAACAGAGAAAATATTGCAGCAGGTTATGTTTCGCCGGAAGATGTGATGAGCGGATGGTTAAATTCTTCTGGGCATTATGCTAAACCGTTCCAATATGGGAACCAGCACATACACATACATATGGAGCATGGAGCAAGGATGACACAAACCACTGGCATGAATGTACAGACCCTGCTTCCTGTACAGATAGGGCGGGCAGCGTAAAAGACAAAGCAAGTCACGTATATAGTGATGCAGCAGACGCAACCTGTAACGTATGCGGTTATGTTCGCACAGTGGCACCGCCGACCCCGCCGACACCGTCCACACCAGGATCACCGTCCACCCCGTCGACACCGTCCACACCAGCTGCTCCGAGTAATCCGGCGGCACCATCTACCCCGGCAGCTCCGTCCGCCCCATCAGAACCGGCTGCACCAGTGGAACCGGATACTCTGAATGTAACTGTTTCCAACATTAAGGTCCAGAACTATAAAGGAACAGGAATCACTCCGAAGATTACGGTAAAAGATCCTGCGACAAGGAAGAAGCTGAAACAGGGCAAGCATTACACCGTATCCTACGAAAATAATGTAAATGTGGGAACAGCAGCGATTGTAATCCGCGGTATTGAAGCCAACGGTTATAGTGGTGTGAAGCATGTATATTTCACAATTCAGCCCCAGTCAGTTGCGAAGAAGGTCAAAGCAAAGGTGAACGGGAAGAAATTCCTGTATACGGGAAGCGAACTGACACCTGGCGTCAATCTTACTTATAATAAGAGGAAGCTGACAGAAGGGGTAGATTATGTGCTAAGCTACAGCAATAATGTAGGAAAGGGATCTGCGAAGATTCTGATTACCGGAATTGGCAATTACACCGGAAGCAGAACGGTGAAATTCAAGATTACCGGACCGAAACTGAAGGATGCACAGGTTTCCCTTGTACAGAACGGGACACCGTATCCGGACATTACGGTGACCTATGCAGGGAAAACCTGCACAATAGACCAGGACTACATCATAAAATATCCTAAGATTGTGAAACCGGGTAAGAACCGGATCGTAGTCAGTGGAAGAGGAAGTTTCTCAGGAAGTGTAAAACTGACCTACTACGTAGAAGGGTTATAAAGCAAAGAACGTGACATGAGAAAGGCAGGCAACTTCGATTGCCTGCCTTTCTACATGAAATTTCAGTAAAATCCCCTTATTGGGTATACGAATTATGAAAAAAAAGGTATAATAGAGATAAATATAGATTTTTTGGGAGGAGAAAAATATCGAATATGGGGGAGTATGTGAAAAATAAGAAGAAAACCCATGGTCTGCTAAGATATGGCCTTCTGGGATTTTTTGTTGTTATGGGAATAACCGGATGTGGCAGGGGGACGATGAAAGAGCCTGTCACCGTTACCATCTGGCATGTATATGGAGGGCAGGCAGAATCACCGCTGAATGATATGATTGCCCAGTTCAATGAGACCGTGGGAAAGGAAGAGAATATCCAGGTACAGGTAGGCAGTGTCACCAATACTAACACGATTCATGAGAGTGTGCTTTCCTCTGCCTTCGATGATCCGGGAGCGGAGGAGCTGCCGGATATGTTCGTCTCTTATCCCAAGACGGTGCTGGCCATGCCGGATGATTCGGTGCTGGTTGATTACCGGGATTATTTTTCAGAGGAAGAATTAGATCGTTTTATTCCGGCATTTCTTACAGAAGGACAGATCAATGATCGACAGCTTATCCTTCCGGTTGCAAAATCCACCGAGGTTATGTTTGTGAATAAAACGGCATTTGACCGCTATGCCAAAGACAGCGGCGCTTCTCTTTCCGATCTGGAAACCTGGGAAGGTGTGTTTCGTCTGGCAGAAGATTATACAAAATGGACAGATGAGCAGACGCCGGATATAGAGGGAGATGGGAAGCCATTTTTCGTCCACGATTATCACTTTAACTATTTTCAGGTAGGGGTGGAGTCCTTAGGGGAATCTTTCTTTACGAAGGATGGAACAGGACTTGCCTTTGGTCCGGCCTTTGAACGGGTATGGGAACCTTATGCGGATGCGGCTCTGCAGGGAGGAATCTGGCTGCAGGGAGGATACGCTACAGAACCACTGCGCACCGGGGATGCGATTGTGTCAGTGGCTTCGTCTGCCAGCGTTCTGTATTATTCCGACACGGTCACGTATGCGGATAATACGACAGAGAAAGTGGACATTATCTCTATGCCATGTCCGGTTTTCGAAGACGGAGAAAAACTGGTGATGCAGCGGGGTGCTGGAATCTGTACCGTAAAGTCCACTCCGGAGAGGGAGAAGGCCTGCATGACATTTTTGAAATGGCTGACAGATGCCCAGCGGAACGTGGAATTTGTGACGCAGCTTGGCTATATGCCGGTGACGCAGGAATCCTTTGAAACTTATCTTCCGGATGCCGTGGCCAGGCTGCAGAATCCCATGTATCAGTCATTGTATCAGGCGTTCCAGCAGACCCAGGAGCAATATACATTCTATACGGCACCACAGTATGATGCTTATCTGGATCTGGAAACGAGATTTGAAGAGCAGGTTCGCCAGAAGCTTCAAATTGCACGGCGCTCCTTACTGAAATCTCCGGAGCAGCCAAGGGAGGAGCTTATACGGGCAACACTGGAAAGCTTTAAGCGGGATTATCAGCCATAAGAACAGGAAAGGCGGTGACGTAATGAGTCACTTGTTTCATAAGATCAACTATTTACTGCGTCACTGGAATGAAGTCGGAGTATCCATGCAGCGGAAGCTGACGATCTATTTTGCCTGTACGGTTCTGGTGGTATATGCAGCCGCAGTGATCCTGATCCAGACGGCAGGTATTATGCCGGGATCGGAGCGGAATCTGGGCGAAACGCTGACAGTACAGCATCAGAATACAGTCTCTGCCATGACAAAGCAGATGGATCTCCTGACGGCAAGAAGCATCAGACTTTCGGAAGAAATCACGTGGACAATGGAGCAGATTCTGATCGAACAGGGAAAGACATTTGCAGATATCAATAATAATCCCCAGCTGATTCTGGATCTTGAGGATTCTCTCTATGGAACATTGGAGACGGTCTTACGTTCCAATGCATGCAGCGGAGCATTTTTTATCCTGGATGCCACGGTGAATACAGAGGCAGAGTCTGCAGATACGTCACGAATGGGAGTCTACCTGCGGTTTTCCGATCTGAAAGCCGTCGGAACAGCCAACCAGCATATGGTATATTTCCGGGGTGCGGCAGATATCGCCAGAAAAAAACAGATTCAGATGCATAATCGCTGGAATCTGGAGTTTGATACATCATTGATTCCATGCTATGAAACACTTTTAGAATTTCGTCAGAGCCGTCTGGCAGAAGGAGCCATGTGGACGGAACGGATCCAGCTGAGCAATACGTGGGAAGATGTGATTCTGCTGTGCGTGCCGGTTCTGGATCAGAACGGAGTTCCCTGCGGGATCTGCGGAGTGGAACTTAGTCAGCTCTATTTTGTCCTTTCCTATCCGGCTGCGGAAAGCCGGTTTGGAAATATGATTACACTCCTTGCCCCGGCAGAGGGCAGAAAATACGACTTGTCGAAATCCATGATCGGCAATGCGGCAGGAACCTACCTGAAACCGGATGGTCTTTTGAAGGTCAGAAATGGGAAATACTATCAGACAGCCACCACCGAAACGGATCGTTATTTTGGCTTTTCCAGTCCGCTGGATGCACGATTATGCAGCGGCCGGCAGCCTATGATTTTAACTTTGCTGCCGGAGGAGAGTTATCATCAGGCATCTCTTCGGAGCCGCCTGATCTGGTATGCAGGAACCTTCGTGTTTCTGATTCTGATCCTTCTCATGGCGGGAGGTGCATCGGGACATTTTTCAGCTCCGATTGTGCGAAGCCTGAAGGCTGTGCAGCAGACAAAGACGGGAGAAGATGGCCAGAATGCCAGAATCCGTTCCGGCATCTCAGAGATTGATGCACTGGTATCTTTTCTGCAGACCAGAAGTCAGGAGCTAAAGACCAGTGAGCTGCCGCCGGAGATTGATGCCATGCTCCAGGAATTCAAAGTCCGGGTCGGAAGGCTGACACCTGCGGAATTATTGATTTTTCAGTTATTTATTGACGGATGTGATGTACAGACAGCTGCGGAGCGGAGCTTTGTCAGCGTGGCAACCGTGCGTAAGCATAACACCAGTATCAACCGAAAACTGGAAGTATCCAACCGGGAAGAACTGATGGTGTATGTGGACCTTTTCCGGCGGTGCGGCCGTCTGGATGAACTAAAAAACAGATAAAAAAGGGGATCCTGTTCGCAGGATTCCCTTTTACTATATATGGTATATAAGAATAATTGGCATCAATATATTGTATGCGAATCGTTGGAAAATTGTGAAAATCGTCAGATATTCCAATGGTTCGCATATATTTTTTCTGTAAAAACTGCTATGCTGACATCAGATCAAATCAAAAGGGAAAACAAAGAAAGGAGATCTGTTTATGGGATTGATTAAAGCTGGTATGGGAGCATTAGGCGGCACACTTGCGGATCAATGGAAAGAGTTTTTCTATTGTGAGTCACTGGGCAAAGACGTATTGGTAACGAAGGGACAGAAACGTATCACAGGACGTTCATCCAATACGAAAGGAAATGACAACATTATTTCCAATGGAAGCGGTATCGCAGTTGCAGACGGACAGTGTATGCTGATCGTAGAGCAGGGAAGGGTCGTTGAGGTCTGTGCGGAGCCGGGAGAATTTACGTACGATACTTCTTCAGAGCCAAGTATTTTTGCAGGAAATCTGGGCGAGAGCATTCGTGAGACCTTCAAGGTAGTCGGCAAACGTTTTACCTTTGGCGGAGATACCGGAAAGGATCAGCGTGTTTACTACATTAACACAAAGGAGATGGGAGAGATCCTCTATGGAACAGCGACCCCGATTCCCTTCCGCGTAGTGGTAAATGAGGAGCTGGGATATAAACTGTCCGTAGATCTTCGCTGTAACGGTAATTTTACATATCGGATCAGTGATCCGCTTCTGTTTTATACCAATGTCTGCGGAAATGTAGAAAGCGACTATGAAAGTACGGAGATCGCACCTCGCTTAAAGGGAGAACTGATGACGGCCCTGCAGCCGGCACTGGCAACTCTTTCTGCAAAGAAGATTCAGTACTATGAAATTCCGGCCCACACCCTGGAGCTTTCGGATGCGTTGAATGATGTCCTTTCAAAAACCTGGAAGGAAAAACGTGGTATTGAGGTATTTTCTTTCAATATCAATTCCTTAAGCATTCCGGATGATCAGCGTCTGAAACTGACCGAGTGGGAAGAAAATGCAATGACAACGAATCCGAATACAGCGGCAGCCCGCCTGGTAGGAGGACAGATCGATGCCATGAAAGCAGCGGCAAACAACAATGCAGGAGCGATGACCGGATTCATGGGAATGGGTATGGCTATGAATGCAGGTGGAATGGGCGGTATGAATGCCCAGAACCTCTTTGCAATGGGCCAGCAGCAGAATCAGGCAGCAGCACCCCAGCCGGCACAGCCCCAGGCAGCAGCACCGAGTGCACCGCAGCCGGCAGCCGAGGGATGGAAATGCCAGTGCGGCGCAACCGTTACCGGAAAGTTCTGTCCGGAGTGCGGAGCAAAGAAACCGGAACCGCAGCCGGCAGCCGGAAGCTGGACGTGTAAATGCGGAGCAACCGCCACCGGAAAATTCTGTCCGGAATGTGGTTCACCGAAGCCGGCAGACAGTGACGGATGGACCTGTTCCTGTGGAGCGGTGAATAAAGGAAAGTTCTGTCAGAACTGCGGCGCAAAGAAACCGGCGGGAGCACCGTTATACCGTTGTGATAAATGTGGCTGGGAACCGGAAGATCCGGCACATCCGCCGAAATTCTGTCCGGAGTGTGGCGACCCCTTCGATGATGGGGATGTTACAAACTAAAGACTGACTGACAAAAAGGAAGGGAGGATTATAGATGGGATTTTTTGATAAAAAGTATTGTGATGTGTGTGGAGAAAAGATCGGTCTTCTTGGCAACCGGAAATTAGAGGATGGAAACCTCTGTAAAGATTGTGCGGCAAAGCTTTCCCCATTTTTCTCTGAGAGAAAATCGTCTACGGTGGAGGAGATCAAACAGCAGCTGGCTTATCGTGAAGAAAACCAGCGCCAGATCGCAGGCTTCCGGGCAACCCGTATCATCGGTGACCGGATGAAGGTAATGGTTGATGAACTGGGAAAACGTTTTGTTGTCACCTCTTCCAGTGATATTTTAAAGGCGAATCCGGATATCATTCCTCTTTCCGATGTGATTTCCTGTAATCTGGATCTACAGGTGGATGACACGGAACTGAAGAAGGAGGATGCCCAGGGGAAGGAAGTCAGTTATAATCCGCCGAGATTCTGCTATTCCTATAACTTCTATATTGAGATTTCAGTCAGACATCCGTGGTTCAGCCAGATTCGTTTCCGCCTGAACTCGAGTGATATTGAGATTGTGGATGAGGCTACCGGTATGGGTGCAGGCATGGGAAGAATGATGGGCAGCCGCCGTCAGAGCATGGTACATCCGGAATATAATATGGATTACCGTAAGTACCAGCAGATGGCAGATGAAATCGTAGCTGTTCTGACCGGTCAGCCGACAGCGAGAAGTGTGGCAGCAAATGTGATCAATAATATGGCTGATGGGCAGGGATTCGTCAACTCCGTTGTGAGCGGGATTGGTGCAGGTGCAGGCATGGCTGGTGCCGGAATGATGCAGAATCCGAACATGATGCAGGGCCAGGCAGGGATGCAGAATCCGAACATGATGCAGGGTCAGGCAGGGATGCAGAATCCGAACATGATGCAGGGCCAGGCAGGGATGCAGAATCCGAACATGATGCAGGGCCAGACAGGGATGCAGAATGGAAGCTGGGTCTGCTCCTGTGGCATGACAAATACCGGAAGATTCTGTCAGAACTGTGGTTCTCCGCAGCCGGCAGCACGGCGTCTCCGCTGCAGCAACTGTGGCTGGGAGCCGACAGATCCGACACATCTGCCGAAATTCTGCCCGCAGTGCGGAAGTCCATTATAGCAGAGAGCTAGCAGAGAAAACAGCAGCAAAAGGAGGTGCTGATTTATGAAGAACAGAAGAATTTTAACAGTTGTACTGGCAGTGATTATGGCATTTGGCCTGGTTGCATGCGGCGGAGGTAATAAACCGGCAGAGACCGATGCCGCTGAGCCTGAAACGAAAGAGACAACAGAAGAAATAAAAGTGGACGAACCAAAAGAGGAAGAAGGGAAAGTGGAAGAGGCTGAGCCGGAAGAGCCTCAGTCCAGAATTCCGGAGAATGCCACAGAGTTTCTGCTGACAAATCCGAAGCTTCAGGCACAGGCAAGTTTCTATCTTCCAAAGTTTGACTCTGAATGGGAGGTTAAGCTTTTAAGTGATACGGATCCGGTGGGCGCAGAACAGAGATACCTGTATAAAGCAATGATTTCGGATGAACAGTCAGTACACGTGGATGCACGCCTTACCGCCACAACAACTGAGAATCTTCCCACAATCATGGAGAAGGGAGAGAAAGTGAAAGTGTCCGGTCATGATGCAGTGTATGAAGAAGATACTACTAGCTGGAAATACACCGTTGATATGGGACCTTATGCGGATGGAGTGGAAATGTATATGGATCTCAAATTCTATACCGGCGGTGAGGAGTTCAAGGATGTAAAAGAATTGGCAGAAACAAGAGATATGATGCTGGAAACTCTGTCTGCAACCACCGATTATGAGGGCAAGGAAGACAGAAGCGGCCGTCTCTATCAGGGCAGTGGCCTTTGTTCTCTTCCGATGACCTTTGAGTATAACGGTCAGGAAGCTGAAGTAAAGCAGGAACTAAGAAGAGCAAGTGTTTATGCGCTGGCGGCAGAAATACAGGAAGATGGCGATATTCCGCTGTGTATCACTGCAGAAATCGACAATACTTGTAAGAATTCTTATATGGAAGTAACGGAAAGCGATGGCTATGTAGACTGCACGATTGCAGGCTATCCTGGCAAGTTAAAACAGGTGGAATATCCGTCTTATGTAGAGAATTATGTACGTCTGACGGTAAGTGATGTTAATTATGAGATGTATGCATCTACTTCTGTGGACACGGATAAAATTACAGATGCAATCGCTTTGGCATCCGCAACGAAGGCTTTTAAGGAGGATAAGGCCTCTCAGTACCAGAAGAGCTTAGATTTCCTGGAAGCTATGGTATCCGCAGCTGAATTCAGAGATATTAGTGAGGACTGGCTTAAATAAGTAACGGCAGAGAGAAGGAAGGGAGGACAGAGTATGGGAAATATTCAGGAATATAAATGTCCATGCTGTGGCGGTGCCATTGTTTTTGACAGCGCCATTCAGAAGATGAAGTGCCCCTGCTGTGATACAGAATTTGAGATGGAGGCGCTGCAGGGATATGATGACGCTTTAAAGCAGCAGGAGCAGGGCGATGATATGACGTGGGATACTGCGGCGGGAAGTGAGTGGCAGGACGGAGAGGAAACGGGACTGCGTACCTATCAGTGTAAATCCTGTGGCGGTGAGATCGTCGGAGATGAAAGTATGGCCGCCTCTTCCTGCCCATACTGTGGCAATCCGATTGTTTTGATGGGGCAGTTTTCGGGAGACCTTCGCCCGGATTATGTGATTCCGTTTAAGCTGGACAAAAAGGCAGCGAAGGCAGGTCTCATGAAGCATTTGAATGGAAAACGTCTGCTTCCGAAGATTTTCAAAGATCAGAATCATATTGATGAGATTAAAGGAGTATATGTGCCCTTCTGGCTGTTTGACACCAATGTAGATGCCAATATCAGTTATCGGGCGACAAAGGTAAGAACCTGGAGTGACAGCAAATATGATTACACGGAGACGCGGTTCTTCATGTTAAGCAGAGGCGGAACCATTGGATTTGAGCGGGTGCCGGTAGATGGCTCCAGCAAGATGGAAGATGATCTGATGGAATCCATTGAGCCCTTCGATTTTAGCGAGGCGGTTCCATTCCAGACAGCCTATCTTGCAGGTTATATGGCTGATAAATATGATGTGTCTGCGGAAGAAAGCATTGAACGCGCCAATGTCCGTGTGAAGAAATCAACGGAAGATAATTTCCGATCCACGGTGCAAGGCTACAGCACCGTAACTGTGGAACAAAGCAGTGTACACTTTCATGATGGAAGTGCGAAATATGCGCTGTATCCGGTATGGATTTTAAATACGACATGGAATGGAAAGCAGTACCGGTTTGCCATGAATGGGCAGAATGGAAAATTTGTCGGAGACCTTCCTGTGGATAAGAAGGCGGCAAACCGCTGGATGATTCTTTCAACAGCTGCCATTGCAGCGGCGGCTTATGGTATCAGTTGGCTGTTGTGGCTGGCACGTATTTTATAGAAAGGGGGTAAGACAGATGAAAAGGATGCTGAAACAACTTGCGTGTATGACAGCTGCCGTGCTTCTGGCTGTATCGTCTTTCCCGGCTGCGGCAATGGCTTCGGAAGGATTTACGGGAGAGTATGAACGGCTGATCGACATGGCAGATCTTCTGACCTATGAGGAAGAGTCTGAATTACTTGAAACCTTAAATGAGATCAGTGAACGGCAGAAAATGGATATTGTAGTAATCACGTCGGAAGACATGGATGGTTACACCGATATTCAGGAGTATGCGGACGATCTGTATGATTACTGTGACTACGGTTATGGAGCAAACAGGGATGGATTGCTGCTGCTTATCAGCATGGAAGAGCGTGACTGGTATATTTCCACCTGTGGTTATGGAATTACTGCCTTTACAGATGCGGGAATCAGTTATCTTGGCAGTGCGATGAAAGAAGACCTTTCCTCCGGAAATTATGCTTCTGCATTCGACACCTATGCGGCTGAGTGTGATCAGCTGATCACGCAGGCAAGAGAAGGCCATCCATTTTCAAAAAAGGATCTGCCCCATGCCCCGTTGTCACCGCTGGTACTTCCTATTTGCATTGTGATTGGTCTGGTCGGCGCCTTTCTTATCGTGGGAAGTATGAAGGCGCAGCTGAAAACGGTGCGTAAACAGACGGCGGCAGCGAATTATGTAAGAAAAGGAAGTATGCAGCTTGCGACCCAGCAGGATTTATTCCTGTACAGTAAAGTGGATCGGGTAAAGAAGCCGGAAAAGGACAGCTCCGAAAGCAGCACCCACACTTCTTCGTCAGGAACGACCCATGGTGGAGGCGGTGGAAACTTCTAAGGGACTCCGGAAAGCCAGTGGAAAAGGAGGTGGTATGTACATGAAAGTCTTGGCAAGTGCTGTGACATTTGTACTCATGTTAGCAGTGGCAGGCTGTGGTAAGAAAGCGGAAGTGGCGGCTGTGGACCCGGTAGAATCTGTCCGTGAGGAAAGGGAAGAACCGGAAGAATCCGCCGATGCCGATGTTGAGGAACCGGAAGAACCCGCCGATGCAGACATGACAGATATGGAAGAGCCGGAAGAACCCGCCGGTGCAGATATGGAAGAATCGGAAGAATCCGCTGGACAGGGATTTGAACGAGTGGAAAACCAGTCTGCCTGGAATGGTACATATTACCGCGAAGACGGAGAATATATCACGGTGTATGACACGGATGAAGATTATCTGTTTCTTTCTTACCCGGAGAGCAACTACGAGCATATGGTAGATATTCTCCAGTTTACGGATGCCGGAAAAACACAGGCAGTCTCCGCGACACAGGATATAACGGCGGTTTATACCTTGTCGGGGGATGTCCTCTCGGTGGATTTTGGTACGGCATATATTCCATTTATGCAGGGAGAGTATTACAGAAAAAAAGATGCCTCCTGTTGGATGACAGAGATAGACGGAACCGACAGGTATCTGGATGAAACAGGTAATATTCTGCGTAACCATATGACTCCGGATGGCTGGTATACGGATGAAAATGGCAGAAAAATGTGGCAGATAGGGATGCCGCTGATTACGCCGGGGCTTTATGAATCCATGCCGGCATATTCGGCAAGAGAAGGCTATGAGACATGGAGCTTCAGTATGTATAGTGGAGCAGGGGATTCCGGATTTTTCAATAGTCTGGATGACCGGCTTGAGGTCGGAACGGTGGATTATACCGTGTACGATCATGAGATGAATCCCTATTACACAAAGGAAGCAATGTATGTATATAATTCTCCCCGTGGTTATGTGATCGAGGATGTGGCAGGACAGGAATTTGCCTGGTTTTATCCTTCGATTCACTGGAATGATCTGATGATCCAGATGTATGGGACAGAGACCTACCATACGGTGCGTCTGGTAGAGGATTACTCAGATTATGGGGGATAATCTGACAGAGGTATCATTTTAAAATCCGGATGTTGAGGAGGGATGGCAGATGGGAAAAAGAGGAAACACGAGAAAGAAGAAAGGGATGCTTCTGGCAGTAGTCATGTTGCTCTGCGCATTTCTTACCGGCTGTGGCCTCCTCGATATCAGGGACGGCGGATTAGGCATGACCAACCCGGATTATAACCCGGATGATATAGAACTGGAAGAAGCTCAGCCGGAAGAATCCCAGCCGGAAGAAGAATCAACCACGAGTGAACATGCGGAATTTCCGAATTTGGGAGAGCCCCAAAAAGAAGGTACGGCTTCCTGGCTTACGGAGGCGGGGAAAGCGGCATTGGTGGAAGAACAGGAATGGCTGAGAGATCAGGGGGCAGTATTTGGTGCTTCATTTCTGGGTTATACGCCAGATTACAGCTTCCCGGGAAAAGAATATCAAAGAGCTGAGACCTATCCGTACTTGGAAGGAATCCCGGAAGACCATATCATAGAATATACAGGGGATGAGTGGTATGTGATCGTTCCGGCAGAAGATGGGTGGAAGATGTCCATAGAGTCCTGCAGCTGGAATGATGACTTTACGGAAACCAGTACAGAGGAACTGCTATGGGAAAGTGATGATGGCCTTCCTCTGATCTTACAGTGTAATCTCAGTGATCTTTATCCCAATGTACAGGTCACGGCCAGAAAAGGAAGCAGGGAGGTTTCCTGGAAACCTTATTATCTTACCTATGCCGGAGAGATCGAGCCGGCAGACGGAGTGAAGCAGCTTTTATCAGGTTCCTACATGCCGGAGGAGGGATATCTCTACGGAATGGAAGGAAGCTGGTATTGCGATTCTGCGAAAACAGATGCGGGTGAACCTTATTTTTACAGTGTTACTTTCCTGACGGGCGAGAGTGGATATCCTTCGGATATGTGGTATTATGGGGGTCTTTTGGATGGAGAGATGGAGGATATCCGTTTTTTCTGGGATGGCTATTATGCTTATGGGGATCCTCAGGGGGAGTCACTGGAATTCTGGCTGAACACGCCGGATGGAACCCGAAGCGGTACGATCTGGCTGGAGCTGGAAGGAGACTGCCTGACCATTCACGAAATGGAAGGAGAAGCCTTTTTCCCATTCACAAGCGGGTCAGTGGAAAAATTCTACCTGCGTCCCGTAGCAGCGGACGGGGAAAACTATGATTATTCCGGCAATGAAATCGATGTGCTGCTTGCACAACCCGAAGTACAGGAGAGGCTGGAACTGGGTATGGCAATCCGGGATGTGGACGGCATGGAGACTATTCAGGGTGAAGCCTGTGTGCTCTTTGCCCTTGGAACAGAACATCCGGACCAGTTCGTAGCAGAATATTATTATGCGGTGTCCTCATCCGGACTCGTTTATCGAATGGATGATCTGACCGGAGAATGGGAACCGATCTAAAGGAGGGATATGATGAGCGAGATAACATTGAACAGACTTCCAAAAACATTACAGGAATTACAGGCAATGCCTCAGGCAGGATTGACAAACCCGGAGGAAGTGGCTGCTTTGACGGTGGCAGCCCTTGCTCTTTATCCTGAGAATCCATCTGAAACGGAAAAAATGCTGGATTTTCTGCGGGGCCCCAGACCGTTGAATGGAATTGACAAACAGTTTATAAGAGACAGATTCCGTGGAAAAGAGTATCTGATGCGTTCCTATTTTTCCGGCTCTTCTCCGGAGAATAATTATACTCCGGGACAGCCCTACCGGGTTGCGGTATCAGAAAACGCCTACAGCAGAACCCAGATAGGGGAAGGATATCTGACCTTATATGTGGCATGCAGCGGAGCAGACAGCCCGCGGCCATTAAAGCTCCGGAAGAAGCCATCTACAGGACAGTGGTTCTTGTGGGAACAGCAGCTCTTAACCGGAATCCGGATACCAAAAGAAGCAGATCCCTGGGCATAAGAACAGGGTCAGGGGAGGATAGGGTATGAATCAGGGAAAGATTATGACCATTCACTGTGCCACCTGTGGCGCACCTGCCCAGTTTGATGTTGTGACACAGAATTACCATTGTCCGAACTGCGGAGGAAATACAGGAACAGAGATTCCCTTAAAAAAGCTACGGGAATTTCGAAGTCTTACAAAAACTTTGTTAGAGCAGGAGCTTCCGGACAGTCAGACGATTGCCTGTGAGTGTCCGAATTGTGGAGCACGGGTGATTGTGAAAGAACATGAAGTGGCAGAGACCTGTATTTTCTGCCAGTCCAAGGTTTTGCGCTCGGATGTCCAGATGGGAGAAGGTTTCCCGGAGATGCTGATTCCTTTTAAATTGAATCGGAAACAGGCAGAAAAACGACTGGATGAATGGATTGAGCAGCATCATGATAAAAACGAAGCTCAGATTTTAAAGGAAAACAAGAAAAAATTAAAAGGAATTTATCTGCCATATGAACTGATCCGCGGGCCTATCCGGTTTGTTGTGACCAGAGACAATTCCAACAGACATTATGAATGCGGAGGATTTCTGGAGCATGTGGCAGTCAATGTGACGGATCGCTGCAACAATCTGTTATTAAATGGAATGGAACCATTTTTGTGGGATGAACTGGAGCCATTTCAATTTGGATATATTGCAGGCCATGCAGCAGAGGTTCCGACTGCAGATGGCGCGGAGTTAAGACGCCGTGTGTTTGAAGAGGTGGCAGAGGAATATCGCCCGACTGTGGAGCGCACGATGCAGACAACCGGACTGGCATTGTATCCGGAGTCAGAAGCATTGCTTCGTCTGCCGGCATTTCTTCCGGTCTATTTTATGGATTGCGGAGAAGTGCAGGCGGCAGTGAACGGGCAGACCGGCAAGGTATCTGTACTGGCGGAAAAGGAAACCAGGACTTATCCCTGGGTGATCGAGCCACTTCTTGGAACGCTGGCGGTGATGATATTTTTCTTCTTTGTATTCCGGAATTATGGCGGAGTGCCGATGGATCCGAAGGAGCTGTTTGAACTGGTTGGCATGGCCGGACTGGTAGCGGCAATGATTCTCTTTACGGTGTTCAGTAAGGGAAGAGAGGCCAGAGTTCGAAGAAAGATTCTTAAAAGTATCAGCGAAGAAGAAAAGAAGAAACCAGAAGACTCCATAAAACCGGTGTTCTTTGAAACGATTGGCGGAAAGGAACTTCCGGTACAGCTGGGATTCTACTCTCCGGGGCGTATCGTAAAGATTGTGATGATCCTTCTGCTGGTGAATGCTTCCACTTGCATTCTGGCATGGATCCTTACTGCATTTAAGTGTATGGGTTCCGGTGACTGGACCCTGTTCCAGCAGCTGGATTACAGTTACAATATTATCTGGCTGTGTCTGGCACTTCCGATTTCTATGGTAGGATTTGCCGTATTTGGGCGAATTGAGGTTTATGATTCACCAGTGATCTTTCAACTTCTGGAAAATGGAAAACGAAAACGCATTCACCAGAAGAGGGAGAACAGGAAAACTTTACTTATGCGTTGGAAGAATGTCAGGGAGACAATAGGAAACTGGGCGCTGCCGTTATTCATTGTATTACCATTATATGCCATGACTGTTTATATGATCATGAATCCCTGGCCATAAAGCGACAGTAAAGAGCAGTGATGTATGATCTGGAAAGAAAGGGGTGTGAAGATGAAGAAAGCCCAGAAACCAAGAAAAAATAAAAAAACAGGTGCGGTTATCGTGATACTGCTCGGCTTGCTTTGTGCTGTCTCTACCGTGAAATCGTGTGGTACAAATCGTGCTGCGAAACAGGAAAAAGTAGATGATATCGTATATGTAGGACAGGGCAGCTATGATCCGGCAAATGATGGAAAGATTGTGATTGTCTGCGGAGAGCTGAAGGTTCTGGAACCGGCTTATGATGACGAACTGGGACTTACGATTTATGCCCCACGTGCCATGCGAAGTGCAAAAAAATTGAAGCTGAAAGAATGGAATGCTCCTATGACAGAGGAAAATATGGAATGGAATTCCGATCTGGGCGTGGGCGGGATGGAAATCTTCCAGGGTGAAGCAGATGTGGGAACTTATCATCTGTCAGACGAGTTTCTCGACAATCTTATGCTGGGAAGAGAATACGAATTTGATGAGGAGACACTATCGGAGGCAGGACTTACGATTCTGACAGACCGGAAATACCGTGGAGAAAAATTTATCGGAACCCAGCGAATGGGCAGAGAAGTTTTCGAGGAAGGCGATCGGCGTTATCAGTATTCTGTTCCTTATCAGAACGATGGGGACATGGTGACGGTAATCGGCATTCAGGAGCAGGGGACCCTGACCTATGTAAAAGGGCCGGCACCCAATATGTTAAGCGGAGAACTGGATAAAAAAACTGCACTCCAAAAAAGCGGCATGTCTTCCGGCGGAGTCAGCATTTTCAGGGTCGTATTAACAGTTTTACTGCTGTCGACAGGCATCCGGATGCTCTTGAAGAAGCGTGATCAAAAAGAAGACGGAAGTGGCTTATGAAAAAAGGAAAGAAAGGCTGGTTCTTGCTGATGGCATTTACTACGTGGACGGCGTTGATCGCAGGCTGCGGAAAGTGGCCTGGAAATAAGCCGGATAAAGTTCCGGAAGTCACGACGGCAGGAGCAGAAACAGATCCTGCAGAAAATCCGGAAAATGGTCAGGTTACACCGCTTCCGGATATTCAGGAGCTGACGTATTATGTGCATGGAACGATGATGGAACCGATCTGGAGCGTAAGCCTGCTCCGGCAGGGAGAGGAAGCGCTGGTACGGATAGAACCATGGGATGGGGAAGAAGAGGAGCCTTTTGACTATCCGGTGGCTGCAGAGATCCTTGAGAAAGCCCGCAGGATTCTGGAGACCTATGATGTGGCGTCTTGGGCAGGCTTTCGTGGAAGCGATCCCAACGTCTTAGACGGATCTTCCATGAGCTTTCAGGCGGAATTTGTAGATGGAAGCAGGATAGAAGCCTTCGGTGAGAACAAATTCCCCAAAAACTACCATGATGTTTTCTCGGAGCTGGATAGCCTGACGGCTGATGCGGAGAATGCATTTTACAGGAAACAGGGCATGAGATAGAGAATAAATCACTCATTAAGTCTATTGACATAGTAGGAATATGGATATATGATGAAATACAAATAGAACGAAGGAGATGGACGGCATGAGTGATCTTTCCAGGGAAGAGGCATTTGCCTTACTAAAAAAATATAATCAGGATCCGTTTCATATTCAGCATGCCCTTACGGTAGAGGCAGTGATGAAATGGTATGCGAGAGAATTGGGATATGGTTCCGAAGAGGAACACTGGGGTCTCGTCGGTTTACTGCATGATATTGATTTTGAACTCTATCCGGAAGAACATTGCCTGAAAGCACCGGAACTTTTAAGAGAGGGCGGTGTGTCAGAAGATATCATTCATGGCGTTGTTTCTCATGGATATGGAATTACCGTCGGATGTGGGGTAACGCTGGATGTGGAACCGGTACATGAGATGGAAAAGGTGCTGTTTGCTGCAGATGAACTTACGGGTCTGATCTGGGCAGCTGCACTTATGAGACCTTCTAAGAGTACCAAAGATATGGAACTGAAATCCCTGAAGAAAAAATATAAGAGCAAGGGATTTGCAGCAGGATGTTCCAGAGAAGTCATCGAGCGTGGCGCCGATCAGCTTGGCTGGCCCCTTGAAAAACTACTGACAATGACACTTCAGGCAATGGCTGACAGTGAAGATGAGATTAACCAGGAAATTCTTTAAAGCCTATCATGAGACAGTCGAAAAAATCGGCTGTCTTTTTTTGTGAATTTATGTGAGATCGAACAGAGTAATACTCCGTCTAATAGTTGTAAGGAAGGAGGAAAAAAGTAATGCAGAAAAAAGAACTGCTGCAGCTGATCCGAAAAGCGAAGGCGAAGGATCCGGATGCATTTTCCAGTCTGATCTATTTCTATATGAAGGATCTGTACCGGGTGGCAATCTCAATTTTGATGAATGATGAGGACGCCGCTGATGCGATTCAGGATACAATTCTTGGATGCTGGGAAAAGCTGTATACATTAAAAGAGGAGAAGTATTTTAAAACCTGGATTACCAGAATTTTGATCAACCGTTGTTACGATATACGCAAAAAACAGCAGCGGATAACAGTCCTGGAGGGATACGAGGAGCCGTCGGCAGAAGACCAATATAACGTGGAATTGAAAGAAGCTTTAGGACAATTGGATGAGAAATACCGGATTGTGTTGGTTCTTTATTACAGTGAAGGATATCAGACGGGCGAGATTGCAGAGTTTTTGGAGATTCCCAGAAGTACGGTTCAGACGAGGCTTCAGCGGGGACGGGAAAAACTGGAAGCTTATTATCGATGATGTGGAAAGGAGTAGGGACAATGAGAGAAGAAAAAAATGTTTTGAACAGTGATGTGGAAATCCCGGAAGTGGTTTTGAAAAAAGCGGATGATGCGCTGGCACAGATCAGAGAAAGTACAAAACCGGTAAGAAAAGCAAAGAAAGAAGGTCGATTCCAGGGTGGCTTCCGATATGCACAGGCGGCAGCCATTGCATGTGCAGTACTGGTTGGAGCGGGTGGGATTACCGTTACAGCAGCAGTTGTTCACCATTTATGGAGTCGGGGCATGCAGGGAAATCTCCAGGCAACGGAAGAGCAGCAGAAAGACCTGGCAGAGCGGGGAATGGTGACACAGTTCGATCAGTCAGCCGCACAGGAGGAAGGATTGAACTTATCGTCCATGGAAGTGACTTCCGAAGGAATTACGGTAAAACCGATGGAACTCATCGCGGACGGCCATTTTGTGCATGCAGCGTTTCAGGTGTCTGGATATGATCTGGCAGATGGGGAAGAACCTTGCTTTGAAAATGTAGTGGTTTACACTGGTGAGGACGAAAATGCACAGGATGGCTGGGTCAATATGGGCGGCGGTTTTTATGATGGAATTGTTTCCAATAATAACGGAGAGCCGGTCTATGAAGATGGAACTCCGCTTGCAAGCGATGAAACTGGTAATATTGTAGAACATTATAAGGCGGCGGACGGAACGCTGGAATATGTGATGACGCTGTATAAGACCGATCCAGATGAGAGTCTTCTTGGACAGACGCTTCATGTCCACTTTGAAAATCTGGGAACGGTGGAGAAAACGGAATTTATGAACGGAATCGGCGGAACATGGGAATTTGATATTCCCGTCAGCGGAAAGGACGCCGCAAAATCCTGTGAATTAAACACTGCGTTGGAAAATGTAAATGTGACCGTGCGTTCCGCAGCTATTTCACCGATTTCTATCCGGGTCGATTACGAAGTGACCGGTGAACTGCAGACACAGGAGGATGACAACGGACTTCCTAACGTTGGCGGAGTGGTATTAAAGGATGGAAGCAAAGTATTGTATCTGCTCAACGGAGGTCAGAGCGGCTATCAGAAAGGATCTGATACGCAGGCATATCTGCTTGCCACGTTTGACCGGGTCATTGATGTGGATCAGGTACAGTCATTGTTGTTCCGGCTTCATGCGGGAGATCAACCGGAAGAATATGTGACCGTGGATTTGCCACAGTAGTATGTGAAATGTCCCACGATTGTATAAACAGAGCTGCTATAGTATAATCAACAGTAAGAACCTAGAAAGAGGGGATTTCAATGAAGAGATTACTGATTCTTACTGGGGATGTGATCGGATTTTCCAACAGAGAAGAAAATCTGAAATTGTCCGATGCGGCGGTACAGCTGATGATTCGTACCTTTGAGGAGTTTGCGAAGCTGGAGAAATCGTTGATTCTGGAGGCAAATTTCCATAAAAGGGAATTACAGCAGCTTCAGGACATTGCAAAAACATATGATTATGAAGTGATGACGCTGGTGCTGGAGGCGGATCTTCATATTTTACATGAGAGATATATGAACCGGATGAAGAACTGCTGCAAAAGATTGACTGTTTTATGAAGGAGCCAGCACGGTAAATGAAAGCAATGGGGATTGACATGACAACGATCAGCGGTGTTGTTCTTGATGTGGAAAAGAAGCATCCGTGATTCTCAAAAAAGCAAGGGCGCTTGTGGATGAACTGCTGGATTGCTGTCCGGATTGTGCGAGTATCGGTCTGACCGGACAGATTTCGGTATTATCCGATCAGTTATTCGAAGGAAATGGAATCGAAGCCAGGCCATTTACCAGGAAGAAGCAGCCTGCGGGGCCGGGGCCGCTGTCAGCAGTGCATTAAAATGAATCCGAATACAAAGCTGTAAAATTCTGCGTTGAATTTTACAGCTTTTTGCGTATATAATAAAAGTAACAGAGAAATGTAAAAACGAGAAAGGAGTTGAAAAATATGCCTAATATTTTACCTGTATCTGATTTAAGAAATTATAATGAAGTTTTGAAAAATTGTCACAAAGGGGAACCGGTATATTTAACCAAGAATGGCAGAGGGCGTTTTGTGGTTATGGATATTGAAGATTATGAGCGTGATCGTGCAGAGAAAAAACTTTTGATGAAATTGCAGGAAGCAGAAGAAGCAGTGAAAGATGGGGAAGGTTGGCTGAACCTGGAAGAACTGAAAGCACTTATGGGGGAATAAGATGTTAAAACTGCGGATCAATCCGATTGTCGCAAAGGATTTGAAAAATATTCGTGATTATATTGCTGAAGACAGTGAAACATACGCTGCAAAGACGATAAAAGCAATCTATGGTAAATTTGAAAATCTTCAGATGTTTCCGGAAATAGGTTCGGATCTTTCAAAGAGGGTCAGTTTTCGGACAGACTATAAATATGCAGTATGGACAGACTATGTGATTATCTATAAGGTAAACAGCGAGTATGTTGAGATTTACCGTGTAATGAATCGGTATCAGGATATTACAAGAATTTTTGAGTAACATTGTGGCTGCGATACGACATTTACAAATTTAACAGAGATAGAGAAATTTAAGTGATTATCAACAAAAACCATGGAAAGAGTGGAAAATATGAAAGAGATTAAATGTCCTAAATGTGGAGAAGTTTTTGCGGTTGATGAGTCTGGATATGCGCAAATTGTTCAACAAGTTCGGGATAAGGAATTTGATAAAGAACTTAAACAGAGAGAAAAAGATTTAGAAGAAATAAAGAAAAAAGATTTAGAACTTATCAAAACGAAACAAAAAGATGAGTTTAATAAAGCTATTTCAACAAAAGATTTGCAGCTCGTAGAAAAGAATAAATTAATTGAACAGTTAAAGGCACAAGTTGCGGGGGGTGAGACAGAAAAACAACTTGCTATAAGTGAAGCCATTAATAAAAAAGAACATGAACGAGAACTTGCGCTTGGAAAGAAAAATGATGAACTGGCAGATAAAGAGAAAAAGATAGCTTCACTTATAGCACAAATAGAAAATGGTAAGAATGAAAGAAAACTGGCAATTACAGAAGCAGTTAATGTTAAAGAAAAAGAAATAGCACAGAAGATAGAAGAAATCAATAAATTAAAAGAAGCATTTTCTGCTAAGGAGCGAGAGAAAGATAGAGAGATTGAACAATTAAAGTCCCAAATTGAGGGAAGTGAAACAGTAAAGAAGTTAGCAATAAGCGAAGCAATTAATAAAAAAGATATAGAAAAACAAAAAATGTTAGAAAGCAAGCAAGAAGAATTGACAGAAAAAAACCGCATAATTGAAGCGTTAAAGGCAAAAATTGCAAATGGTGAAACTGCAAGAAAATTAGCGGTATCAGAGGCTGTTCAGAAAAAGGAAAAAGAAATTTCGGAAAGAGTAACAGAAATTACGGAGTTAAAGAGTCGATTATCCAGTAAAGATACGGAAAATCAACTGAAAGAACAATCTTTGCATAAAGAATATGAGGAAAAGTTAAAATTAAAGGACGAACAAATAGAGTATTATAAAGATTTTAAGGCACGACAGTCTACTAAAATGATTGGAGAGAGTCTGGAACAGCATTGCTTAAATCAATTTAATTCTTTAAGAATGACGGCATTTCCAACAGCATATTTTGAAAAAGATAATGATGCGAAAACAGGTAGTAAAGGAGACTTTATTTTTAGAGAAAATGTAGATGGAATGGAATTTATATCCATTATGTTTGAAATGAAAAATGAAATGGATGAAACAGCGACAAAGCATAAGAATGAAGACTTTTTTAAAGAACTTGATCGTGATAGACGTGAAAAGAAATGTGAGTATGCGGTATTAGTATCACTGTTAGAGATAGATAATGAATTATACAATAATGGTATTGTAGATGTCTCTTATAAATATGAGAAAATGTATGTTATCAGACCGCAATTTTTTATTCCAATGATTACATTACTAAGAAATGCTGCATTAAATTCATTAAAATATCGGCAAGAATTAGAAGTAGCAAGACATCAACAAATAGATATTTCACGTTTTGAAGAAAATATGAATTTATTTAAAGAAGGATTTGCACGGAATTATAGAATTGCTAGTGATAAATTTAAAACAGCAATAGAGGAAATTGATAAGACGATTTCCCATTTACAAAAAACGAAAGAGGCACTTCTTTCATCAGAAAATCAACTTAGATTGGCTAATAATAAAGCGGAAGATCTAAGTATAAAAAAATTGACGAAAGATGCACCAACTGTGAAAAAAATGTTTGATGAAGTAAACAGCGGAAGAGGGGAATGATGTGTCATGACACATGAACAGTTTGAAAATGCAGCACAATACTGGAATAAAAAGGAACAGGTTAAAATATGAGTGCTAAAAACAGACAGGAATTATTAGATGAAATTGCGGCATATCATCCATTCAATGAGCAGGAAGAGCGGGACAAAAATCTGATCTTTCAGTGGATTGAGCAGCATGAGGATGCATTTTCAAGGGAAAATACAGTGGCACATGTAACTGCATCGGCCTGGATGGTAAATAAGGACAGAAGCAAGGTTTTGATGGTGTACCATAACATTTACAATTCCTGGTCCTGGCTGGGCGGCCATGCAGATGGTGAGACAGATCTGTTATCAGTGGCCATTCGTGAGGTAAAGGAAGAGGCTGGTATAGCACATGTACGGCCGGTATCGGAGAATATTTTTTCTCTGGAATCTTTAACGGTGGATGGACATGTAAAGAAGGAAAAGTATATATCCAGCCACTTGCATCTGAATATTACCTACCTATTGGAAGCGGATTCAGAGGAAGATGTTCGGATAAAGGCAGATGAAAACAGCGGTGTGGCATGGTTTACGCCGGAGGAAGCATTACAGAAATCCACGGAACCGTGGTTTGTGGAACGGGTCTATGGGAAACTGATTGAGAAAGTGAAAAGAATCTGAGGAGCAGATGCAGGGATGAAAAAGGAGCTGGATTATTTTTCAATTGACGGAGTTCAGGGCGGAAGCCAGGACTGGATGAGTAATTTCCTGATGAAATTCGGAGGCTGTGCAGCACTGGCGGCATGTGATACCTGCATTTATCTGGCGGCAAAGCATGGATGGAAGCAGATATATCCTTATAATATAGCACATCTGTGCAGGGAGGACTATGACCGGTTTGCCATGAAGATGAAGCCGTATCTGCGTCCGAGAATTGGCGGAGTAGATCGTCTGAGCCTCTATATAGAAGGATTTCAGCGGTATCTTGCAGATGCGGGAGTGACAGATCTTTGCATAGAAGGACTGGAAGGACAGACACCTTACGAAAAAGCAGAAGAAGCGGTGGAAGCACAGATTCAGGCGGGATGGCCCATTCCGTGTCTGACCTTGAAGCACAAGGAACCGGCATATGATGATTATGTGTGGCACTGGTATATGCTGACCGGCTATAAAAAGGAAGCGGGGCATTTCTCTGTAAAAGCGGTTACCTATGGTGGTGCAAGGTGGCTGGATTTTCATGGACTATGGGATACCGGATATGAGAAAAAAGGCGGTCTGATTCTCTATCGGGTTGCCGGAGCAAAGATGGCGTAGTATACTTCATTTTATAAAATGAACAAGTGAATGGGAGAATGACCATGATTAGAAAAAGACTTTTGATAGCGTTATCTATGACCGTGTTGTTACTGATGGGCTGCAGCAAAGAGACGGTACCTTCAGAACCTGAATCAACAGAAAACGATGAAACCGTGGATGCAGTGACAGAGGTACCTGATGAAACCGAAAATATGGAAATAGCTGAAGTAGAAGAAGCAGAAGTTGCAGAAACGGTCGAACCGAAATATATCACCATAGATTTCAACGGAGTAACGGAAACTCATGCAGAGGGGGACTCGGTTACTCCGTTAAAGTGGAATATTTTATCAGAAGAGGATAACGGTATTGATTTTGCAGATGAATGGTATGCCAGCGAAAACCTGTCTCTTCCCATGATCGGCACAGATTGGAACAATTTTTCAGATGAAAACTATGAGTACCTGTGGGAAGGGGAAGATCTGTATATCTATGAAAATGGAACAGGTAACTGTCTATATGTATTGCATTATCCGACCGATAAATGGTATGTGAACGGAAACAATGCTTATTTAAAAGATGGCATTTTTTATGGGGCGAGTGTGGCCAACGGTTATGCACAGCCGAATACCTGCTTTATGTTTGCCTATGATCTGAAAAATGAAAAGCTGCTGTGGAGAAGCGCAGACCAGTCTTATAATTCCATGAATTTTGTGTTAGAAGGCGATGTTCTGATCTGCGGCTATGGATTTACCGCAGAGCCGGACTATCTCTATCAGATTAACCGAAATACAGGAGAAATCATTGACCGATTACTGCTGAAGAAGATGCCGGATCTCATTGTGGAGCAGGATGGAAAGCTGTATGTACATACTTACAGTTATAATTACGTCATTGAAATCGAGTAGATTCGGGGAGTAGATAGTGAGGGCTTAGCCTGTGTTACAAAAAGTTGAATGAAATACAACAAATAGGCATTGCTCTGCAATTGACATTTATGTTAAGCCATGATAATATAATTACATAAAAAGAGTACTACCGATAGACGGTTAGCCTGATATATTGCTAAACAAAAATTGCCGCTTAGTTTTCCAGACTGGGGCGGCTATTTTTGTGTTTTATGATTATCCTTACCGAATGTGTATCCGATACTAAAGCAGGTTAAGCCGAAGCTTATTATTGCGATGAAATCTATAATACTCATTGGCTTAGTCCTCCTTTCCGATAAATTCCTTTACAGGTTTCTATGTAATCAGAGGATCACAGTCCCTCTGGAGAAGGACTAACCGCCTACCGTTGTTGGTAGCACTCTTGTTTAAATTATAGCAAATAGATAATGAAAATACAACTATTTGTGGACGATTGTCTAGGGGCCAATTACATATCGCTATGCTGACCGTAGCAGCAACCTGGCGGCAGAAGCAGTTGGAGTGGTGAAAGGTCAGTCCCTTTTAGTTTTCTACACCATCTGAACCAGCCATACATTACTGTGTACCATAAAATAACCGATGGCCACCTTAATCAGTTCCGTAGCCTGTACGAAGAAGTACACACTTATGATACCGAGTCCGGTATAGTGGGCCAGTAAAAAGGCAGTTGGAACAACAACAATCCAGGTGAAAACAGAATCGAACAGGAATGTCACCATTGTTTTTCCACCGGAGCGCAGTGTGAAATAGGATGCATGGCTAAAGGAACAGAACGGCATGATGATTGCGGATACGGCGATAAATCTGGTTGCCAGTGTACGGATCTCCTCAGAGGTATTGTAGATCTGTGGGAAAAATCTGCCGATAAAAAGCATGCATACAGCTACAATGACACAGCAAAAAACACTGAACACAATCATTTTATTATCCGCATCCTTGGCTTTTTCCAGTTCACCGGCACCCAGATACTGTCCCACCACAATGCTGATGCAGGCACCAAGCTGGATATAAATGATGTTGAACAGATTGGTGATGGTCGTAGCAATGTTAAGTCCGGCAACTACTTCCAGGCCACGGATCGAATAACACTGTATTACGGCGGTCATTCCCGCAGCCCACAGAACTTCATTTATCATAAGCGGCAATCCTTTGATGATGATTGCTTTCAATTCATATTTGGGAATACCAAATCCGAGATATGCTCCTTCAAGATACCGGTTCTTTTCTCTGTGTCTGTGTGCCCAGATAATAATCATAAGAGCTTCTATATAACGGGCAATGACCGTTGCCAGAGCGGCACCCTGCACACCCAGTTCCGGGAATGGCCCGATACCGAAAATCAGGAGATAGTCCAATATGGCATTGCTTCCAACAGCCACAAAACTTGCGATCATGGGAATCAATGTCTGTCCGGTTTCCTTGATATTGGTCGCATAAGACTGATTTACGGCAAAAGGAATCAATCCCGCCATCATAATGACCAGATATTGCAATCCATACTGTAATGCGGCACCTGTCGCACCGTTTCCGGAGGTGTCGGTGAGATAAAGAGAAATCAGGCTTTCCCCCTTCGTCACAAACAGCAGAATGGTAAGTGCGGTAACCGTCAAAGCTGCATACAGCTTAAAACGGAAAGAATACATATGCCCTTTGTGATTTCCATTTCCAAAATATTGCGCACCAAAAATACTGGCTGCTGATACAGCCCCGAAGATTGCCAGATTATATACAAATATCAGCTGATTGACAATGGCAACTCCGGACATCTGCTCTGTACCAAGCTGTCCAACCATAATATTGTCAAGAAAACTAACAAGGTTTGTCACTGCATTTTGTATAATCATCGGCAATGCCAGCGCGATGTATCTTCCATAAAAATTTCTGTCCCCGATATATTTTCTGCGAAACTTTTCTAACATAAATTCCTTCCTTTACATAAATCCCCTTTTTAATACCTGTTCAGCATAACATATTTCTGCGGAATTTCACACCTTCTTTGTTTATTTAAAAATATATCCACAATTTTTAGGAAAGAGGAAAATAATCATTGGAAACAGATATTGTGCCTGCGATGTGGAACTGGACAAATTGAGCATAAAAGAATAAAAATATACTTGATTTTTGCTGAAATATACACTTGAAAAGAAGATTAGGAAAATTTGGGCAAAAGATGCATAAGAATTTCTATATGTCCAATTTGTTTAATTTTTGAAATTATATAGCGCAAAATATTTTTTTCGTAGCAAATATTGGGCGTGGAGAGACAAAAATATTCCATATGCCAAATGAGCCAGGTGTAATAGAAGTATTGCCTAAACGGTTTTACTTCGTTAAATGATTTGTTTGAAGCAGCAGATATCGTCCAGCCTCCGGTTGCATGAAACCTTG
The DNA here is from genome assembly GCF_020686965.1 of Hominiventricola filiformis. NCBI lineage: Bacteria > Bacillati > Bacillota > Clostridia > Lachnospirales > Lachnospiraceae > Hominiventricola > Hominiventricola filiformis. The sequence continues at coordinate 36,019 of NZ_JAJEPS010000007.1, forward strand.
CAGGAATGGTATGATAAATAAAAAGGAGAAAACTATGCTGACGATTTTTAACAGAAAAGAACTAATTGTTACCATGGATATCCATCGGCAGGCGGAGATCCGCGATGTTTTAGCTCAAAATGGTATTAATTATACTGTAAAAACAAAAAATCTGCAGAATTCTGGTGCCCTTGACAGCCAAAGAGGTCGTATTGGTAATATGGGGATCAATCAAGACTATTCATATGAATATAAAATCTATGTACATAAAAAAGACTATGAGACTGCACGGGGACTGATTAAGTAAGAAAAATTAAAAAATCGAGATTGATTGGACGGAGCAAAAGTTAATTTTCATACTGGAATGGTGAATGAAAGTGAACGTACTGTATATATGAGTGAAAGTGGGCTGATTGATATTATTGGCAGAGGTGCCGCAAAGAAGTATAAGCTGAAATAGTCCGGGGAGGAGCGAATGTCAGAAAAATATTACCTTCCTGTTTTGTATACGGAAGAGGAACGTAAGAAGTATGCAGAGTGGGGAATAAAAAAAGAAAGATTTCTAATGCCGTTTGCTGTTATTACGATCATCGTAGATCTGATTGTGATAATTGAAACGGGTGTAGTGCTTTTTAAGATCAGGGAAAGAGAGCCATATTTTTCAGCATTTTTATCAACATATGGAGGGCTGATCAATGACATTGCATATGGTGTGGCGATAGTACTTACTGCATTACTTATAAAACCATTAGACATGATATTGGATATGGTTTATAAAAAACCGCAGGAACCTCAAATGCTTTGTCTGACACCAACAGAAACCGGTGTCCGTTATATGCTTAGCCGGGGAGTATATGTACTGTCCTCAGGAACCCTGAACTGGAACGATTGGGAGAGTGCGGTATCAGAGGAGACAAATGAAATACATATTGGGGATGTGATTTATCGAATTGGTTTCAATATGATTGAATCCATTTATCCCAAAAACAAACAGCATGCGTGGATGGACAGACCGGAAGAAAAAGTAGAAAATTCGATTCATTTAAAAACCATATCCAGAAATTTTCGTGGATATCTGTTGTCATTGGAAGAAAAAAAGAAGGAAGTGGAATGGTATGATAAATAAAAAGGAGGCTATGCGTATGTTATTTCTTGAATATCCCAAATGCTCCACCTGCCAGAAGGCCAAAAAATGGTTGGATGAGTATCAGATTTCCTATGAAGACCGCCACATTGTGGAGAACAATCCGACGTTTGAGGAGTTAAAGGACTGGTATGAACGGAGCGGTTTGCCGTTGAAGAAATTCTTCAATACCAGCGGAATGCTCTACAAAGAAATGAAGCTGAAGGACAAGCTGCCGGAAATGAGTGAGGAGGAGCAGTTAAAACTGCTGGCGACCAATGGCATGCTGGTAAAACGTCCTCTGATCGTGGACGGTGACCGGGGGCTGACCGGATTTAAGATGGCAGAGTGGGAAACTCTCTTATGAATGTAGCGCAGGCGAGGCGTCTTCTTTCCGTCACGGAGGAAGACGATCTTCATTCCCTGAAGAAGAAATACCGGCAGCTTATGAATACCTGTCATCCGGATGCGCTGGGGTCAGAAGAGCCGGAGCATATCCGGCGTGCGCAGGAGATTAATGAAGCTTATCAGCTGCTGAAAAATCATCCCCATGCATTTGATTCGATGTGGAAGCCACAGGGAAAGACCCGTCCAGAGCGGAAGCGGCCCACATGGGCAGGAGTGGTCAATGAACAAGCCTTTTGTGAGCGAAATGCGTATCTTTATTACACCATGGAGACAGAGGAAGGACATCCCTATTACTGTGCCGCCAGAGGAAAATACCTGTGGGAGCCGAAGGAAGAGGATTTTCAGTTGTTTCTCATCAGCATCCATGAAGTGGTGAAAGAACTCATGGAACATACGGATAAAACGATGGCGGTGAGAAGTCGTCTGTTCCAGTATCTGGCGGAGCAGTTTATTGAGCCGGTGAAGGTGTTGCAAAAGATAGCGAAGCCGGTACGGCTTGACCAGGAAGGACGGGAAATCTACCGGTTCCGGGCGTATCTGAAAGAAGACCGGCAACATCCGCTGCGAGAGAAAATGCTTCTGTATCCGAAAGCATTTCAAGGAAGCAGGATTCTGGTACAGGATAAAAACGGAATGGAGTATGGACATCTCTCCTTCGAGGATGACCGTATTTATTTCTGCATCATTCCCTTATTAAAAGAAAAACTGGCGAGGGTGAAGATGGAAGTCCGCGACGGAAAAGTGATCTTTTATTTTCGTTTGGAAAAAGAGGCGGAACAGTACCGGATTCCCGACAGGAATCTGGAGATTGCAAAACTGCTTACAAAAGATTAAGGCCGTGAAGCGGGGGGCGAAGGCCATTGTCCGGCCTCCGGTTGCGTGAAAACCTGCAGGAATGGTATGATGAAAAAAATGATGTGTCACGGAGGTGAACCATGAATTTGACACTTGATAAGAAGAAATATATCTGCATAGTGATCTGGCTTTTGATAGGACTTCTTTCCTTTACGGTGCTGGGGAAATATGCATCTGCACCGGAGTCCCATCAGGCGACCATTGCATCCCTCGATGAGAAGAAGGCGACGGTGCTGAAACTGACGGCGGCCACGACGGCCACATCTGCACTGATTACGTTACTGCCGGGAGACATTGGAACGCCTATTGCAGAGAAGGTAGCGGATTTGAGTGGCTATCTTTTGATCGTGTTGTGTGCGGTATTTCTGGAAAAGTATCTGGTGACGATTACCGGGTACGCGGCGTTTAAAATCTTTATTCCGGCGGCGGGTGTGCTGTTTGCGGCAAATATGATGGCGCGGAATCGGAGTGTTGACAAGCTGGCGCGGAGACTTTTGATCTTCGGTATCTGCATTTTTCTGGTAGTTCCGGCAAGTGTGAAGGTATCAGATCTTATCGAGACCACTTATCAGTCCCAGATCGATGCGACACTGGAGGACGCAAAGAGTACGCAGGAAATGCTGGAAAACAGCAGCGCCGCGCAGCAGGAGATGGAACAGGCGCAGCAGAGCACAGATCAGAATACAGTGCAGCAGGAAACAGGAATCTCCGGCATCTTTGACAAAGCAAAGGATGCCCTTTCCAGTGCGAAGGATTCGGTGACAACAGCGGTGGAAAATGTGACCATTTCTTCGGAAGAACTGGTACAGAAGGTGCAGAATTCCCTGAATCATTTTGTGGAAGCAGTGGCCGTGATGCTGATTACATCCTGTGTGATTCCTATTCTGGTACTTCTGGTATTTTTCTGGCTGATTAAAGTGTTGCTGGATGTGGATATTTCCGGTGAAAATCCCAAGTCCGGTGTACAACATTTAAATTCTAATACTTGATATGCAAATGGATATCTGTGAAGCTTGTAATCCGAGTATCAGCGGCTGGAAAATGAGCCAGGTGTAATGAAAGTTTTCGGTGGGAAGTTTACACCGACTGTATAAATTGTTCAATATAGTAAAGCGCTGCGCCAATTGCTGGGGTATACTGCCCATGAGTTCCCACAAGAATCTGCGTCGGATCCACTGTAAAAGGCGTGGAACTGTTGATCCGCTCGGCCAGTTTTGCAATGTCCTCTTCTGTAAAATACGGAGCCAGATAGCCACTGATAATGATGGGCGCATCAATGATCAGGTTCAGATTTTTCATGGCAAATGCCAGATGATTTAGGTAATCTTCCCAGATCTGCATTACCTGAGGAGAAGCCCCTTCTCTCAAAAGCGGGAAAAACTCTTTGATGGGAAGTCCGGCAGCCTGTTCCAGTGAATTGGCGGAGCAATAGGTTTCCAGACAGCCACGGTTTCCACAGTAACATAAGGGACCATCCGGATTGATACACATGTGCTCAATGGTTCCGCTGTGCATGGAACTTCCCTGATGAATCTGATGGTTGGCAATAACCGCACCGCCTAAGTTCCGGTTGAGCAGAAAAACCACTGCGCTGTCCAGTTCCGGGTGATTCCACAATTCCAGAGAAGCGGCGGATTTGGAATCGTGTTCCAGATGGCAGGGCCATGGAAGTCGGCTGGAAAAATCGGCCACATTCATACCGGTATTTCCCATAATGGTTCCATAAGTAACTGTGCTGTGGTCAGGAGAAGTGATTCCCTGAGTGGCAATGGAGATGCCCAGTATTTTGTCAGCATCATACTGCTGATTGGAAATAAAATTCTTGATTTCAGAAGCAACCTGTTCATAGTAAGCATCTGTATTTTCATAAGGAAGTGGAATGGTATCCATGCAAAGCGCATTTCCGTATAAATCCACAATTGTAATATGAAACATCTTTTTCAAAATACCGATTCCGATAGAAATCTTAAAGTCAGGAACAATCCGGATGGCATGTGCTTTTCTTCCGCCGGTGGATTCAAAATAATCGTTTCGTTCGATCAAACCCTCTTCTTCCAGCAGATTCAGATTCTGGCTGACAGTTGACAATCCCATCTGCAGATCCTGCACGATTTTCAATTTGGCAGATGCCTTTGCCTTATAAATATATTGATAGACCTTGGAACGGTTGATTTTCTTCAGACTAATCGTCGTTAATCCCTTTTCACTCATAGAATTAAATCTCCCCCTGATAACTTTATAAGTTAATGGTAAGTATTACGCTTTATTTCAGTATAGAACAGGAAGATGGTAAAAGTCCACAAAAATAGAAAATGAACATTGGTGTAATTGCCAGTAGACGAGTGATTGGCTAACATATATACTAGACTTACAGTTAAGATATAAACATAAGTATTGAGTGTAAGTAAAATAATGAAGGAGGAACAAACTATGAAGTTGACAATGGCGGGAATCAAAGATCGTGAGGCATGGGAAAAAGCGGGAATTCAGCTGCCGGGATATGATGTGGAAGAGGTTTCCGAAAAGGCGAGAAAAGCACCGCGCTGGGTACATTTCGGAATCGGCAATATTTTCCGTGTCTTTATCGGAGGAATTGCAGATGGTCTTCTGGAAGAAGGTGCTCTGGACAGGGGACTTACCTGTGTGGAGACCTTTGACTATGATGTAGCAGATAAGATTTATGCTCCGTATGATAATCTTGGATTGAGTGTAATTCTGCACGGAGATGGCACCAGAGATTATAAAGTGTTAGGCGCTCTGGCAGAGACGGTAAAAGCCCAGTCTTCCAATGAAAAGCAGTGGAACAGACTGAAAGAAATTTTTGCCGCCCCCTCTCTTCAGCTGGTTTCCTTTACCATTACAGAAAAGGGATATGCGCTGCAGAAAGCAGATGGAACCTGGTTCCCGTTTGTGGAAGCGGATATTAAGAATGGTCCAACAAAAGCCACGGGGGCTATGGCAGTTCTGACGGCTATGCTCTATGAACGGTATCAGGCAGGAAAATATCCGCTGGCACTGGTTTCCATGGACAACTGCTCCCAGAATGGAGCAAGGCTTCGTCAGTCCGTGCTGACCATGGCGGAAGAATGGAAAAAGGCAGGCTATGTGGATGATGGGTTCCTTGCTTATGTGAGTGATGAGAAAATAATCGCATTTCCGTGGACCATGATTGATAAAATCACTCCTCGTCCAAGCGAGCAGATTGCAGCAGATCTGGAAGCACTGGGAGTGGAAGATATGCAGCCGGTAATCACTGCGAAGAAGACTTACATTGCACCGTTTGTAAATGCGGAAAAACCGCAGTATCTGGTGATCGAAGACAGTTTCCCCAATGGACGTCCGGCATTGGAAAAAGGCTTTGGTGTTTACATGGCAGATCGTAAGACGGTCAATCTGGCAGAACGTATGAAGGTAACCGTCTGCCTGAATCCGGTTCATTCTGCCACCGGACCGCTGGGAGTTGCCCTTGGATATGAGTTATTTGCTCACATGCTCAATACAGATGCGGATATGATGAAGATGGCCCGGATGGTTGCTTATGATGAAGGACTTCCGGTGGTACAGGATCCAGGGATTCTCTCACCGCAGGCATTTGTAGATGAACTTTTTAATGACCGGTTCCCAAATGAATATCTGGGAGATACCAACCTTCGTCTGGCAGTCGATGTATCCCAGATGGTAGGAATCCGCTTTGGAGAGACGATCAAAGCATATGTGGAAAAATATGGAGATGCATCCAGACTGACAGCACTTCCGCTGGGAATTGCAGGATGGCTTCGTTATATGCTGGCAGTGGATGATGCCGGTAAGAAATACGAACTTGCACCTGACCCGATGAATGAAGAAATTCAGGAACAGTTAAAGGATATCGTGGTCGGTCAGCCGGAGACTTTTACAGATCAGCTGAGACCGATTCTTTCCAACGAGCGTCTGTTCTTTATCGATCTTTACAAAGCAGGAGTTGGTGAGAAGGTTGAAAATATGTTCCGTGAGATGATCGCGGGACCGGGAGCAATTAAGGCAACCATTCATAAATATGTGAACGCATAGATAACAGGGGGAAAGAAAATGACAGAACCGGTATTTGCAGCTGATCCGACGAGACTGCTGATTGCCGCGGCAGTGGGAATCATACTTTTATTACTGTTAATCATCAAATTTAAAATTCATCCGGTATTATCGCTGGTAATTTCCGCTCTGTTTATCGGACTTGGAGCAGGCATGCCGGTTCCGACGCTGGTGAGCACCGTGGAAAAAGGCGCAGGTGATACGCTGCAGGGAATTGTATTGCTGATCGGGCTTGGTTCTTTATTTGGAGGGATACTGGAGGTATCCGGAGGTGCGCAGTGCGTTGCTCAGACCTTAATTAACAAATTTGGCGAAAATAAGGCGGGGATTGCTCTTGGAATTACCGGACTGGTAGTGGGTACGACGGTTTTCTTTGAGGCAGGTGTTGTGATCCTGATTCCGCTGGCATTTGGCCTGGCAAAGAAAACGAAGAAATCAACCTTGTATTATGTGATTCCGCTGCTTGCTGGTCTGGCAACCGGATTTGCATTTATCCCGCCGTCGGCCGGTTCCGTGCTGGTTGCGAATATGCTGCATGTAGATCTTGGCATTATGATTGCAGTAGGTGTCCCGGTTGGAATCCTTTCCCTGCTTTTTGCCGGAATTTTATGGTCAAAATTTATTGGCTGCCGGATTAATCCGGGACTTCCTTCCAATATTCAGGAAGTAAGAGAGGAAGAGGAGGCAAATCTTCCATCCTTTGCCACAGTATTATGCATTATTCTGGTACCATTGATTTTGATTTTATGCAGTACGGTTTCTGTGTACATTCCGGGAATTGATGCAGTTCGTCCGGTCCTGGAATTTCTGGGAACACCTTTTGTGGCACTGATTATCGCGGTACTTCTGGCAATGTATTTTCTGGGTACCAGACAGGGATATGACGGAGAACAGTTAAAGAAGATTCTGGACCGGTCATTGCGTCCTACAGGACAGATCCTGCTGGTTATCACAGGGGGCGGAATTATCCGCTGGGTATTGCAGGACTGTGGAATGGGAAATATCATCGGACCGGCGCTGGAGAAAAGCGGACTCCCGCTGGTGCTGGTAGCATTTCTCATTGCAGCACTGATTCGCGCATCCGTCGGGGCAGCAGTGGTAGCAATGACCATGGCGGCCGGTATTATGACGGCAATGCCGGGAGTTGCAGAATTGTCACCCATGTATCTGGCGGCAATGGTCTGTGCAATCAACGGTGGTGCAACGGCATTCAGCCATGTCAATGATTCCGGATTCTGGCTGGTAGGCTCCCTGTTGGAGATGGATGAAAAGATGACATTGAAGTCCTGGACCATGATGGAGACGATTGTTGGAATTACAGGACTGGTCTGTGGAGTTGTGATCAGCCTGTTTGCATAGTAGGAGGTTAGTCGATGATCGCAAAAGTAGTACTGGGAACAATGCAGAATGCGAGAAAGCTGGTAAGCATTGCAGAGTCTATTCCCTATGATGTGGAATTGAGCAGCGGGCGTTATGTGGTCGATGCCAAATCCATGCTGGGCGTATTGAGCATGCCAGATTTTGGTGGCGGTGAGTTGCATGTACATACAGACAACGAAGAAGAATGTGACAGGATTTTATTTCAGCTTCTGGAGGCAGGACTGCTTGTGGATACCAGTGATTCTGTCAGCAGATCTATTTATGATATTACTGTATTTGGAGAAATTCTCATTGATTTTACTTCCCAGGGGTTCAATGAAGACGGGCAGATGCTCTATGCCAGAAATCCTGGCGGTGCTCCGGCAAATGTAGCCGTGGCAGCGGGAAGACTGGGAGCGCATACTGCATTCCTGGGAAAAGCCGGAAATGATATGCATGGAAAATTTTTAAAATCCGTATTGGAAGAGGAAAAGGTCGACACATCCGGACTGATTCTGGATGATCAGTATTTTACAACACTGGCTTTTGTGGAAGTGAATGAAAATGGAGAGCGTACCTTTTCTTTTGCCCGAAAACCGGGAGCCGATACACAGATCCAGAAAGAAGAAATCGAGATTGATGTCCTTGATAAGACCAGTATTTTTCACATCGGTTCTCTTTCTCTGACTGCACAGCCGGCACGGGATACGACACTTTACGCAGTAAAGAGGGCACGAAAAAAAGGAAGTATCATTTCCTATGATCCCAACTACCGGGCATCCTTGTGGCCGGATGAAAAAATGGCAAGACAGCAGATGAGAAGTCTGATCCCCTATGTGGATCTTATGAAAATCTCTGATGAGGAAACAGAACTTCTGACGGATGAAAAAGAAGTAGAAAAAGCAGCAGAGACACTGTATCGACAGGGAGTAAAGATCGTTGCCGTGACCCTTGGCAGAGAAGGTGCATACATTTATAGCAAAGACGGCGGATGTGTGGTTCCTGGATTTGAAGTGACACAGATCGGAGATACAAATGGAGCAGGAGATTCTTTCTGGGGAGGATTTCTGTATCAGATTATTGTTTCCGGGAAACGTCTGGAAGAACTGACGAAAGATGACCTTGTGAAATTCGCCCGGTTCGGAAATGCGGTGGCCAGCCTCTGCGTGGAAAAGAAAGGCGCCATTCCGGCAATGCCGACATTGGAACAAGTTAAGAAAAGGCTGTAGGTAAAAAGCTGTAAAACTTCATTGATTGAGGTTTTGCAGCTTTTATTGTATAATCAGGTACATGATGAATGAAACCATAGGAATGCTTCAGGAATTACTGGAGCAGAATCAGTTTGAACTGCTGATACCAGAAGAGCCGGATGCGAAAGATATCCGTCTCGTTTACCTGATGAATGATGCAGCAGAGAGTTTTCTCATTTTCAGAAATGCATGCATGACAGGAACCTACAAAAGTGAATATGAAGGTGAGCTGGAATTTTCCTTAAGCCATGATGAGAAGCGGGAGGAGTACATTCTCTCTGTCTGGCAGGGAGACAGTGTAGTGACGATCCTGTTTCCGAGACTGGAACTGGAAGTCCATCTGTACAATTATGGCGGGATCGCGCATTTCTGGGTGCCGGGATATGAATATTTACGGCAGCTGGAATACCGGATCGCCATCCTGCGGGATAAACTGGATTATCTGGGAGAAGAATACTGTACGCCTGGGGAGCAAAAGCTTGCCATGCTGACAGATTTCCCACCGCTTAATTACTGCTGTTACCCGGCGGTCCCGGCGAAATACATTGTGCCCATCGACGATCCGTGGTCACCGTCTCTGGAAGCGCTGGAAGTGATGGAGGAGCTGGCGGAAGAGGCAGGAGATCAGAGTTTTCAAAAGATCTTGAAAGCATACAGGCACTTTCCGGTGCGGCCATTCAGCCGCTGGATTGGAAGACAGCTGAGAAGAAAGAAGCATGCACCCCTTGTAGATCTTCTGACCGACCGTATCTGTGAAGAAACGAAGAAATATCCGTGTCGGTCATATGGCGGGACAGCAGACCGGGAGATTGGAGAACTTCTTAAAAAAGCAGAATCCAGAAAAACAGAGCTGCTGGAGAAAAGAAAAGCCAGAAGGATTGAAGTGATGAGGGAAGAACCTTTTACCACGGCGAAAGACAGTCTGGGATTTCAGGTATGGGTGATGATCTATCAGGATGGAGTCCTGAACCGCAGAGTCACCATGGAAAAGATAGAAGGATAAGAGAAAGGAGGCATACTATTTATGCCTTGTACTACGATTTTAGTTGGAAAAAATGCGTCTTATGATGGTTCTACCATGATTGCGAGAAATGATGATTCCGCTTCCGGACATTTCACGCCGAAGAAATTTGTGGTGGTTCATCCGGAGGAACAGCCGCGGACTTATCGCTCGGAATTATCCCATGTGGAGATTGGACTTCCGGACAACCCTATGCGCTACACGTCAATGCCGAATGCCCTTAAAGGAGAAGGGGTCTGGGCAGCCAGCGGTGTCAATGAGGCTCATGTGGCCATGACAGCGACAGAGACCATCACATCCAATCCGCGGGTGCTCGGTGCAGACCCGCTGGTGGAGTACCAGCCGGCAGAAAACGGTGAGCAGGAGATTCCGGGAGGAATCGGTGAAGAGGATATTGTATATATCGTGCTTCCGTATATCCATAGTGCCAGAGAAGGTGTGCTCAGACTGGGAAGCCTGCTTGAGCAGTATGGAACCTATGAGATGAATGGTATCGCTTTTCAGGATCAGAATGAGATCTGGTGGCTGGAGACTATCGGCGGCCATCACTGGATGGCAAGAAAAGTGCCGGATGATGTTTATGTGGTCATGCCGAACCAGCTGGGCATGGATGCTTTTGACCTGGAAGATGCATTCGGTGAGCAGAAAGAGCATCTATGTTCACCGGACCTAAGAGAGTTTATTGCAAAATATCATCTGGACCTTTCACAGGACGGTGTGTTGAATCCGAGAGATGCATTTGGAAGCCATGATGATGCGGACCACGTCTACAATACTCCACGTGCCTGGTTTATGGAGCGTTATCTGAATCCGAATACCTGTATCTGGGATGGACCGGATGCAGATTACACGCCGGTCTCCGATGATCTGCCATGGTGTATGGTGCCGGAGAAGAAGATCACTGTGGAGGATGTAAAATACGTACTCTCCTCCCATTTTCAGGGAACACCCTATGATCCTTATGCTGCCTATGGAGAGAAGGGCATGAAAGGTGCTTACCGCTCCATCGGTATTAACCGGAACGATTTCCTGTCGGTGATCCAGATGCGTCCAGAGCAGAAGAAAGATCACAGTACCATTGAATGGGTGGCATTTGCTTCCAACGCCTTTAATGTACTTGCTCCGTTTTATGCAGATGTGGAGGAGACTCCGGAATATCTGTCCAACACGACAGCAGAAGTGTCTACAGATAATTACTACTGGTGCAGCCGTATGATTGCAGCTATGGCAGACGCTTCCTACCGGACTTCCGTATTTCATATTGAACGGTATCAGGAGAGTGTCATGGCCAAAGGGCATGCGCTGATCAACAGGTATGATGCGCTGCTTGAGCAGGAATCCGATCCGGAGAAGCAGATGAAACTGAAAGTGGAAGCAAACAGAAAAGTTGCACAGATGCTGAAGAAAGAGACAGCGTCTACGCTTGATAAGGTATTGTATGAGCTGAGCAATCAGATGAAGAACGCGTATTCCAGATCAGACGCTTAGACAAAAAAGAGAGGATTTATATGGATAATGAAAAAGATTTCAGAGAAATAGATGAAAACGGGGTGGAGCTTTCCGATGTGAAGGAGACGGAGATTCATGAGGAACATCCGGTAGACGAATACGAAGATGTCTGCTTTATCTGCCACCGTCCGGAGAGCAAGGCAGGAAAAATGATTCATCTGACACCGGAGATTCATATCTGCGCGGAGTGTATGCAGCGGACCATGGATATGATGAATAACGGAAATGTGGATTACAATAAGATGGATTTTTCACGGATGCCAAATATCAGCATGATCAATCTGTCTGATCTGCAGAATATGATTCCGAAACGGCAGAAAGTGAAAAAGAAAAACCCGGAAAAGGAAGCAGAAGCGCAGAAGATGTTTGATATTCATGCCATTCCGGCACCCCATAAGATCAAGGCAAGTCTTGATGAATATGTGGTAGGTCAGGAGAAGGCAAAGAAAGTGATCTCCGTTGCGGTATATAATCATTACAAACGTGTGGCAGCAGGCTCCGATGCGGACGGCATCGAGATTGAGAAATCCAACATGCTGATGATTGGACCGACCGGAAGCGGCAAGACCTATCTGGTAAAGACACTGGCGAGACTCCTGGACGTGCCGCTGGCCATCGCGGATGCAACTTCACTGACGGAAGCAGGTTATATCGGAGACGATATCGAGAGCGTGCTCTCCAAGCTTCTGGCAGCTGCGGACAATGATGTGGAGAAAGCAGAGCGCGGCATTGTCTTCATCGATGAGATTGACAAGATTGCCAAGAAGAAAAATACCAATCAGAGAGATGTCAGCGGAGAATCCGTACAGCAGGGACTTTTGAAACTGCTGGAAGGAGCAGACGTGGAAGTACCGGTGGGAGCCAACAGCAAGAATGCCATGGTACCGCTGGAGACCATGAATACGAAGAACATTCTGTTTATCTGTGGCGGCGCGTTCCCGGATCTGGAGGAGATTATCAAAGAGCGGCTGAACAAGCAGTCCTCCATCGGATTCCGTGCAGATCTGAAGGACAAGTATGACAATGATAAAAATCTGATCCGCCAGGTGACAGTAGAAGATCTGCGTAATTTTGGAATGATTCCGGAGTTTCTGGGTCGTCTGCCGGTTATCTATACGCTGGATGCACTTAGCGAGGAGATGATGGTGAAGATTTTGAAAGAGCCGAAGAATGCGATTCTCAAGCAGTATCAGAAGCTGCTGGCGCTGGATGAGGTGAAGCTGGAATTCACGGATGATGCCCTGACTGCCATCGCGAGAAAAGCCATGGAGAAGGATACCGGAGCCAGAGCATTGCGTGCGATCATAGAAGATTTCATGCTGGATATCATGTATGAAATTCCGAAGGACGACAATATCGGCCGGGTAACGATTACGGCAGATTACATTAACCACAAGGGTGGACCGCTGATTACCATGCGGGGTGTGCCTGCACTGGAAGGAGAGTAAGGCGTTATGAGACTTCTGTTTGTACAGCTGGCGCTGGCACTGTTCCAGATCGATCTGGCAGTGAAGCATGAGATGGATGAGCAGCCGGACGGACAGCCGGAACAATTGCTCCCGGGCGGCGTTGTAGGGTTGAAAAAACTTCATAATCATGGAACAGCAGGCGGAAAATATGTGGGACATATGCCGGAGATCATTCGCATCAGCGGTGCGGTGACCATTGCCTGCATTGGATTTATGATCCGATCCCTCGTAAAACCGGAGGGACTGACGAAGAGAACCGGCTGGGCATTTCTGACAGGAGGTGCGCTTTCCAATCTTTATGACCGCTGTAGAAAGGGTTATGTAGTGGACTATATCCGGTTTCATACTCCGTGGAAACGGCTGAATGATCTGGTATTCAATCTGGCTGATTTCTTTATTATGATCGGAGCTGTTCTGGTCAGTATTGGAAGAGAAAAATAAACACCATAAGAAAATGGCTGCCTTAAGGGGCAGCCTTTTCTGCTTTGGCAAGAGCTGTTTTGATGGCGCTCACCAGCATAAGAGAAGTGTACTGGCTGTCTTCTGAATAAGAAAGATTTTCCAGAGACTGCGTCTCGCAGATCTGTGCTGAAAGAGCATCCAGCGCCGGTTCCATGAGAGGATACATGGCAGCTACGGATTCGCTGAGCTGCCGGAACCGGATGGAGGAAATATAATCCTGATCTACCGTGATGGCAATTTCCACCGGATTTCCGCCAAGCATCAGGGATGTGGTGTAGATCCCGGCGGTATAGGGGGACGGGGACTCTTCAGAGGTCTGTGCAGTCTGATCCGGTGAAAACATGAAGATCAGAAGGAGAAGAAAGAAGATGCCGAGGACGACAAATACTGCCGTATAGATCAGTTCTTTCATATGAAATACCCAGATTCTGGTTTTGGCACTCATGGAAGGCAGCTTCCTTTCGGTCAGAGGGTCTTTTGCTATACTCTATGAGGGACATTTTCGATTTATGAATCTGATTTCTTTGTGAATTATGTCAAATTTCCTCTTTCTTTTTTTGCTATTTTGCATTAATATATAACGTAGGTATTTAGTATCTGCAAAATTTCTGAGGTGTTTTGCGGATATTTTTTAGGGGAGTTTGCACAAACATATTTTCGTAAAGGAGAGGAGAACTATGATTTCAAACCAGATACTCCAGAACACAATTGATGGACTGAAGGGAATTACCAGGATTGATTTGTGCGTGCTGGACATGGAGGGGCAGGTCCTGGCGTCCACAGAAAAGCAGCCGGAAAGCTTGGGGGCAGAAGTTGCGGCTTTTATCACATCACCTGCAGACAGCCAGGTTGTTCATGGCTATCAGTTTTTTAAAGTATTTGATGAGAACCAGCTGGAATACATCCTGCTGGCAAAAGGATCCAATGATGATGTGTACATGGTTGGAAAGATGGCGGCATTTCAGCTGGGCAGCCTTCTGACCGCATATAAAGAGCGGTTTGACAAAGATAACTTTATCAAGAACCTGCTTCTTGATAATCTGCTTCTGGTAGATATTTACAACCGCGCGAAGAAACTTCATATTGCGACGGAAGTACGGCGTGTGGTATTTATTATTGAGAGCAGCCGGGAGAGAGTGAATACGGCACTTGATAATGTGCGTAATCAGTGTGGATCCAAATCTAAAGATTTCATCACAGCAGTGGATGAGAAAAATGTGATTGTGGTAAAGGAACTGGCACCCGGCGAAGGATACGACGAGATGTATAAAGCGGCACAGGATATGAAGGAAGCCGCAAGTATTGACGGTGAGGATGTGCATGTGGCACTCGGTACAATCGTCGGCGAGATCAAGGAAGTATCCAGATCCTACAAAGAGGCGAGGATGGCACTCGACGTAGGAAAGATTTTCTTTGATGACAGAGATATCATCGCCTATAGTTCTCTTGGAATCGGACGTCTGATCTATCAGCTGCCCATTCCGCTTTGTAAAATGTTTATCCGCGAGATCTTCGACGGAAGATCACCGGATGATTTTGATGAAGAGACTCTGACAACGATCAACAAGTTCTTTGAGAACAGCCTGAACGTGTCAGAAACCTCCAGACAGCTCTATATTCACAGAAATACGCTGGTATACCGGCTGGACAAACTTCAGAAGTCCACAGGTCTTGATATCCGCGTGTTTGAGGACGCCATCACATTCAAGATTGCGTTGATGGTAGTGAAGTACATGAAGTATATGGAGACTCTGGATTATTAATGCTTAAGTAATACTGGTATAGGAGGATTTCCATGATAACACTGGAAAATGTTGTGAAGTCATATCCCAATGGCGTTGGTGCCATTAACGGGATCAGCCTTCACATCGACAGAGGAGAGTTTGTGTTTATAGTCGGAGACAGCGGTTCCGGAAAATCTACGCTGATCAAGCTTCTGCTGAAGGAGCTGGAACCAACGGAAGGTACGATCCGCGTCAATGGCGTGCTGCTGAACCGTATGAAGAAACGTAATATCCCGAAGTACCGCCGAAAGATCGGCTGCGTATTCCAGGATTTCCGTCTTTTGAAGGATCGCAATGTCTATGAAAATGTGGCATTTGCCCAGCGTGTCATAGTGACTCCCACCAAGGAGATCAAGAAAAATGTTCCGGCCATGCTTTCCCTCGTCGGTCTGGCAGAGAAGTACAAGTCCTTCCCACGCCAGCTTTCCGGTGGTGAACAGCAGCGAGTGGCGCTTGCCAGAGCACTGGTGAACAGTCCGGACATTCTGCTGGCGGATGAGCCTACAGGTAACCTGGACCCGAAGACTTCCAGAGAGATTATGAAGCTTCTGGAGGAGATCAATGCCCGCGGTACAACAGTTCTGGTGGTAACACATGATCAGGATATTGTAAATACATTGAAGAAACGAGTGATTCGTATGCAGAAGGGAATCATTACGGGAGACGAGAAAGAAAGCGGGTACATCGGATGAGATTCAGTACAATAGGATATTGTTTTCAGCAGGGATTTAAGAATATATGGAGAAATAAACTGTTCTCCCTTGCATCCATGGCGACCATGTCAGCATGTATTTTCATGTTCGGCATCTTCTTCTGCATTGTGCAGAACTTTCAGCATTTCGTAAAATCGGCAGAGGAAGGCGTTGCCATTACCGTTCTCTTTGACGAGGGAACGACGGAAGATCAGATCATGGCCATCGGACAGGATCTGACGAAGCGCGCCGGGGTCTCGGAAGTCGTCTATGTATCAGCGGATGAGGCATGGAAGAGCTATCAGAAACAGTATTTTCAGGGAAATGAAGAGCTGGCAGACGCATTTGTCAATGATAACCCATTGGCCAACAGCGCCAACCTGGAGATCTACATGAAGGATATTTCATTGCAGGACGATCTGGTAACCTATATCGAGTCCATTGACGGAGTGAGAAAAGTGAATCGTTCCGATCAGGTAGCGGATATGCTGAGTGGATTTAACCGTCTGATAAGTTAT
Source organism: Hominiventricola filiformis (assembly GCF_020686965.1). Taxonomy (NCBI): domain Bacteria; kingdom Bacillati; phylum Bacillota; class Clostridia; order Lachnospirales; family Lachnospiraceae; genus Hominiventricola; species Hominiventricola filiformis. Next base: position 52,516 of record NZ_JAJEPS010000007.1, read on the forward strand.
GTGTCCGTGGCAATTATCGGACTGCTTCTGGCAGTTTCCGTATTCTTGATCAGCAATACGGTGGCGACCGGTATTGCTGTCAGAAAAGAAGAGATTGCGATTATGCGTCTGATCGGAGCGAAGAATTCCTTTATCAAGGCACCGTTCCTGATCGAAGGCGTTATCATTGGATTGGTGGGAGCAGCGCTTCCGCTGGCGGTTCTTTATTACCTGTACCATAAGATTGTACTGTACGTTGCAGCAGAATTTAACATGCTGACCAGCGTCATGAAATTCCTTCCGGTGAACGAGCTGTTCAGCACATTGTTGCCGGTAGGTATGCTTCTTGGTGTGGGTATTGGTTTCTTTGGCAGTGTATTCACCAGTCAGCGGCACCTGAAAGTATAAAGGAGACGACAGCATGAAACGGCGCCTGATCAGTGCGGCCCTGATATTTGCACTTGTTCTGGTTCTTCCGGGCATTGGCACGCGGGCAAATCCGGGAGATTCCGGAAATGAGGAAGAAGCGGAAGAGGATTCAGACACCGATGCGTTGGAACAGAAACGAAAAGATACTCTGAAGCAGATTGAGTCTATTAAATCGGATATCAGTACCGTGGAAAATCAGATCAAGGATCTGAAACAGAATAAAAGTAATCTTCAGGCTTATATCAGCAAGCTGGACAAGGAAGTGAATACGCTGGCTTCCCAGATTAAAAATCTGCAGACCCAGATTAAAAGCAGCGAAGCGCAGATCAGTGATAAAAAAGATGAGATCGAAGCCAGCACAGCGGAGCTTGCAAAAGCGGAAGAAGAGATGGATGAGCAGTATTCTATGATGAAGAAGCGCATCCAGTATATGTATGAGAACGGCGGGCAGTCCTGGTTTGAACTGCTGCTGGAGTCGGAAAGCTTTCCGGATCTGGTAAACCGGATAGAGTATGCATCGGAGATGACCGGCTATGACCGGGATATGATGCAGCAGCTCAAAGAGGCGAGAGATGTGGTAGAAGAACAGAAAAACGCACTTGAGCAGGAAAAGCAGGAACTGGAAGACGCTAAGAAAGATCTGCAGACCATGCTGTCGAAAGTACAGGAACAGCAGACTGCCATTAATAAGGCAATGGCTGCAAAGACACAGGAAATTGCAGACTATCAGAGTCAGATTAATACGGCAGCCGGACAGCAGGATGCCTATGAGGACCAGCTGGATGAGCAGGAGAAGCTGCTTGCCCAGGTGGAAAATCAGATCGCAGCTGCAGCTGCGGCGAAAGCTGCGGCAGATGATGGAGACGGAGGAAGCTCCGGATTCATGTGGCCATGTCCGGCCAGTCACCGAATTACCAGCGGGTTCGGAAATCGAACAGCACCGGTGAAAGGAGCATCCACTTATCATAAGGGAATTGATATTGGAGCATCCAGTGGTTCAGCCATTGTAGCAGCGTCTTCAGGACGTGTGACGACAGCAACCTACAGCAGTTCGGCCGGAAATTATGTGGTCATATCCCATGGCGGCGGCATCTCTACCGTGTATATGCATGCATCGGCACTCTATGTGTCGGAGGAGATACCGTATCAGCGGGTGATACGATAGCGGCAGTTGGATCCACCGGATTTTCGACAGGACCGCATCTTCACTTTGGAGTGATTGTAAATGGCAGTTATGTGAATCCATCCGGGTACGTAAACTGATATAGAAGGCAATAAAAGGAGATACAGCAATGGAAGAGAACCGGAAACATCATTCCTTCAGAAAGGGACTTATCTGCGGAGTGCTGATCAGTGTGCTGACAGTCTCTGTCTGCGGCTGCGGTGCTGCCTGGATGCTTGGTCATCTGGGATTTACAGCACTCACTTCCGGAGGTAATGCGGAAGAGCAGGCGAAGATCTCCACCAAGATGCAGGAACTGCAGAGTTATATCGACCGGTTTTATCTGTTTGATTATGACGAAGAGAATGTGGAGAGCGGCATCTATAAGGGCATGATGGCCGGACTTGGTGATGTGTATACCAACTATTATACGCCGGAAGAATATGCAAGCTTTATGGAGTCTTCCAACGGAAGCTACAGCGGAATCGGTGCCATGTTAAGCCAGGATTACAATACTGGAATTATCACGGTTGTGAAAGTCTTTGAAGGATCACCTGCTGCGGAGGCAGGGGTACAGCCGGATGATATTCTGTATAAAGTAAAAGGGGAAGAAGTAACGGGAATGGATCTGAATCTGGTTGTATCGGATCTAAAAGGTGAAGAGGGGACCGATGTGGAGGCAAGTTTCATGAGAGGCACGGATGTGCTGGATCTGACACTGACGCGCCGGAGCATTGAAGTTCCTACGGTGGAGTACCGGCTGATTACAGACAAGATCGGTTATATCAGTATCAGTGAATTCGATGATGTGACGGATGACCAGTTCATTGCAGCCCTTGATGATCTGAACTCTCAGGGTATGGAAAATCTGATCATTGACCTTCGGGATAACGGAGGCGGCCTGGTGGATGTGACCTGCGATATTCTTGATCAGCTTCTTCCGGAAGGCTTGATTGTCTACACGGAAGACAAAGATGGCAACCGTGAGGAAGAGACTTCCGATGCGGAACACTACTTCCCGGGTAAGATGGCGGTGCTGGTCAATGGAAACAGTGCCAGTGCTTCGGAGATTTTTGCAGGAGCCATCAAGGATTACGGAGTGGGAACTCTGATCGGAACCCAGACCTTTGGTAAAGGCATCGTGCAGAGTCTGTTTCCGCTAAGCGATGGATCTGCGATCAAGGTCACCGTTTCCCGATATTATACGCCGGCAGGCAATAATATCCACGAAGTGGGCATTACGCCGGATATTATTCTGGAAAAGGATACGGAGAGCGAAGAAGACAATCAGCTGCAGAAAGCCATTGACGTATTAAAAGAATAAGAAAAAGAGACTCCCTGTTTACCGGGATTTCCGGTAAACAGGGAGTTTTTGTGTAACATATTAAAGATATTTTTTGATCCAGCGGACTGTTTCCGTAAGAAGGATTTCTGATGGCTTCCGGTCGCGGGTCAGGACATTATAGATATGATCCGCATGGGGGATCAGGATGAGTTCACTTCCTGGATGGGAAGAGGTACGGCGGATTTCCTCTGCGTGGAAAGACGGAACCAGCTGGTCCTGTTCGCCGCCGATTGCGAGGAGCGGTCCTTTGTAGTTTCGAAGCTCTGATAGAGGTGTGGAAGCCTGAATCTCTTCAAACCACTGTCTGGAAAGTTTTAAGTCCTCGCGCCAGTCCATGGGAATCCGGGCGTAGCCATTCTCTACAGCTTCCGGATAATAGTACTGATACCAGTTTTCAAAAATTCCGGCATGCTCCTGACATGCACCGGACCAGCTGACAGCGCAGTGGAGTTTCGGGATCTTATCAAGAACCGCTGCCATGATCCGCGCACCCTGGCTGAAGCCTAAGATTCCGACCCGATTCTGGTCAGAACGTTTAAATTGGCACATGGCATGATAGATACAGCAGGTGTCTTCGATTTCTCCGGAAAATGTGAGCACTTCTTCTTTCTCCCGGCTTTCTCCACAGCCGGCATAATCAAAGCGGATAGAGGCGATTCCTTGTTCTGCCAGGCGGTTCGCCAGCTGCACAAACAAATTGCCGACTTCATCTTTATGTGAGGCGGTCCCATGGCAGAGTATCATCACCGGAAAGGGTCCTGTTCCGTCCGGACAAACCCATACAGCCGGAATCTCATGATTGCCGTTTCTGATTCCAATTCTTCCGATCATATATGTCATCCTTTCTGTATCGTCACTGATTTTCTAACCACATTTTACCATATCTGCCGGAGAGCGAATGAGTTTTTTATCGACAATAATTTTCGTTTAAAAATCCCCTTTATTTGAAAGTGTAACTTTGCTATAATAGACAGAATAAAGGAGGCTGACTAATGAATTACAGTAAAAAAAGCACCTCCAGAAAGCAGAAGGCGCTCAAGTCCAGGAAAAGTAAAATGGGCAAAAAGCTGGGCGTTGTCTTTCTGAAGACGCTGTTGGTACTGTTCATTGCCGTGGGCGTAGCAGGTCTGTGCGGCGGGATCGGTATCGTAAAAGGAGTAATCGAGAATGCTCCGGATATTACAAGTGCGAGTGTACTTCCGAGAGGCTACAAATCTACAGTCTATGATGCGGACGGCAACAAGACTGCAGAGCTGATCGCAGAGGGAACCAACCGTACCTATGTGAAACTTGACAATATTCCAAAACATGTGCAGGAAGCATTTATTGCCATTGAAGATGAACGTTTTTATGACCATAACGGAATTGATATTCAGGGTATGCTGCGTGCCGGTGTGAAGTTTGTGACCAGTGGGTTCAGAACGACGCAGGGTGCAAGTACCATTACCCAGCAGCTTTTGAAAAATAATGTATTTGACTTCATGTCCGAACATGGAATGCTGGAGAAGATCGAACGAAAGCTGCAGGAGCAGTACCTTGCCGTGAAGCTGGAAGACATCATGAGTAAGGATGAAATTCTGGAAAGTTACCTGAATACCATCAATCTGGGACAGAATACGCTTGGTGTACAGGCAGCGGCAAACCGTTATTTCGGAAAGAGTATCAGTGAACTGGATATTTCGGAAGCGGCAGTACTGGCGGCAATTACCAAGAGTCCGACAGAATACAATCCGATCAAACATCCGGATGCGAATAAGACGCGCCGGGCGCTGGTTTTGAAAAATATGCTGGATCAGGGATATATTTCCCAGAACGATTATGACAGCGCCATGGAAGATGATATATATGCCCGGATCAGTGAACACAATGAAGAGACTCAGTCCACCAATACGGTCTATTCCTATTTCGTGGATGCACTGATCGATCAGGTGCAGAAGGATCTGGTAGAGAAAGCAGGATATTCAGCGACACAGGCATCGAATGCTCTGTACAGCAGTGGACTGAAGATTTACAGTACACAGAAGCCGGAGATTCAGTCGGCATTGGATGAAGAATTTGCCAATGAGGAGAACTTCCCGGCAAATACGAAAGTTGCCATTGAGTGGGCCATGAGCGTGGTCGATAAAGATGGAAATACGACCAATTACAGCCAGGAGATGATGTTCAAATACTATAAGGAACAGAATTCCGGCTATGAACCGCTTTATAGTTCTGAGGAGGAGGCACAGGCTGCCATTGACGGCTATGTGGCGACACTGGGAATCACCGACGACGATACGGTCTATGAGAAATCATCTTTCATCATGCAGCCGCAGGCTTCCATGGTCATTGAAGATCAGAAGGCCGGCGAAGTGGTGGCAATGATCGGAGGCCGTGGTGAGAAGACGGCCAACAAGACACTGAACCGTGTTACCAACGCTCTCAGAAACCCAGGTTCTACTTTCAAGATCGTAGCGGCGTATGCACCGGCATTTGAAGAGCTTGGATATGGACCGGGCACCGTACAGTACGACGGACCGTTTGCCTACACAGAGAACGGAAAAGTCGGACGATTAGTCAATAACTGGGATAAGAAGACTCAGTACAGAGGATGGACGACGCTTCGTGAAGCGATTGCCCGTTCCATGAATATCGTGGCAGTCAAGACGATTACGGATGTCACTCCGAGTGTGGCTATAGATTATCTGCTCCGCTTCGGATTCACCAGTCTGCAGCTGGATGGAGCAAACTCCGATGCCGGTCAGGCAATGGCCCTTGGCGGACTGACCAATGGTGTATCCAATCTGGAGCTGACCGCAGCCTATGCGGGAATAGCAAATGGAGGTTCTTATTATAAGCCGAAGCTGTACTCGAAGATCGTGGACAATGAAGGTAATGTGATCCTTGATAATACGGTGGAGGAGCCGACACAGGTGATCTCTGAGCAGAATGCATGGCTTCTGATCGACTGTATGAAAGATGTAGTCACCGGTGCAGGCGGAACGTCCAGTGCAGCCAAGATCAGCAATATGACTACTGCCGGTAAATCCGGTACCACTTCCGAGAACCGTGATGTATGGTTCGTCGGCATGTCTCCGTATTATACGGCAGGCATCTGGGTAGGATATGACAACAACGGTTACAAGCATGAACTGAGCAGTAAGGCAGGAGAGACAAGTTTCCATAAGAAGCTGTGGTCCAAAGTCATGAGCCGGATTCATCAGAATCTGGAAAATAAAGATTTCGACAAACCTTCGGGCATTGTACAGGTAACGATTTGTACTAAGTCCGGCAAGCTGGCAATTCCAGGTGTATGTGACAGCGATGGACGATCCGGCATCGTCATCAATGAATATTTTGCGGATGGCACACAGCCCACAGAGACCTGCGATAAACACGTACTTGCGAATATCTGTGCAGATACGGGTCTTCTGGCAACGACCATGTGCCCGAATCAGATTGTACAGTCCAAAGTACTGCTTCCACCGATGCAGAGTGGAGTGGCAGAGGCAGTCACACTGGATACCGCATATGGCATCAGTTCCAATCTGCAGGCAGCGACCTGTACCGTTCACACGGGAGGTGTCTATCTGCCAAGTATTTATGAGCAGACTGGTTCTGCAGCAGGCGCAGTGACACCGACGGATCCGAATGCGGCGGCAGCGGATCCAAATGCAGCGGCGGCTGACCCGAATGCGGCGACAGCCGATCCAAACGCGGCGGCAGCGGCCGACCCGGCAGCCGGTGATGGAACTGCAGGTTCCGCAGAAGGACAGTAATCATATTACAACAGACATAAAAAGATCCCCGGTATGGGAAGCTGAATATTGGATCAGCCTCATGCCGGGGATTTTTTGTATGTTTGGAATCCGGTTAATCATTCAGGGCTTTGGAAGTCAGTCCCTGATGAAGTTCGGTCATATAAGTGTTCCAGATCGCCAGCGGATAGGAAGCTCCGGAAAGAGCCTTGGCGCTTCTGGGAGAGTCAAATCCGACCCAGACACCGGTGGTATAATATCCAGTATAACCGACAAACCATCCGTCCAGATTATCGTTGGTGGTGCCGGTCTTTCCTGCACAGGGCATGCCGGGAATGGCATTTCCGTGGGCGGTACCGCGTGTCAGAACCCCTTCCAGAATATTGGTCATCTCATGAGCTGCGGATGACTGATAGACCTGCTTTTCTTCCTGTTCCGGCATGACGACGATATTGCCGTCCATGTCGGTGATCATGGTGATGCAGGTGGGCTGCCGGTAGACACCTTCATTTTCCAGGGTGGCATAGGCAGCGGTCATTTCCAGGGAGCTGGCTCCGGTAGTCAGTCCACCCAGGGCAGCAGCCGGTGTATAATCCGTATCTTTAATGGAAGAGAAATTCATATCCAGCAGATAGGAAATCCCCACTTCCGGGGTCAGTTCTTTGAACAGTTTATAGGCAACTGTGTTCTTGGACTGCTCCACAGCCGTGCGTAGAGAGATGGCACCGGCATACCGGTTGCCCGAGTTGGACGGTCCATCCACCTCTTTGGAATCAATAACCGTACTGGAAGCGGAATAGCCGCGTTCCAGAGCTGGGGTGTAGACAATCAGCGGTTTGATGGAACTTCCGGGCTGGCGGAAACTTAAGTAAGCACGGTTATAATCCTGGGAGACACCTTCCTGAGATCTGCCGCCCACAATGGCAGTGACGAGGCCGGTCTCATTATCAATGGTGACGGCAGATGCCTGCAGGGCATAGGTGCCGTTGCTGTTCATAGTATTATAGGCTTCCAGTTCATTGTCGATGGTATCCTGCAGAAGTGCCTGGGCGTCCATATCGATGGAAGTATAGACCCGGTATCCACCGGTATACAGCTTTTCATGACAGGTATCGTAGTCTTCGCCGGTTGCTTCCATAAGCGCCCGTGTCGCACATTCATAGATATAAGTGTGCGCCCAGGTGCGGGTAAACTGCGGGGAGGAGTTATCAAGGGTGATCTGTTCGTTCAGTGCTGTCTGGCAATCACTCTCGGAGATCATGCCGTCATCCAGCATGTTTTTCAGGATCAGGTCACGGCGCGTCAGGGTGTCATCCTTATGCTTCAGTGGATCGTAGAGGCTTGGACTGTTGGGAATCGCACAGAGAAATGCAGCCTGTGACAGGCTTAAGTCCGAAGCATCTTTGTTAAAATACCCCTGGCTTGCCGCCTGAATCCCATAATAGCCGTTGGAAAAATAAATATTGTTGATATAGAATTCCAGCAGTTCCTCTTTGGAATATTTTTTCTCCAGCGCCATGGCGATGAAGATCTCTTCCACTTTACGTTCCCAACGGACCGTATGGGTCAGGTAAATATTCCGGGCCAGCTGCTGAGTGATGGTACTTCCGCCCTGGGTAATGCTCTCACTGGAGATGATGGATTTCGCCGCACGGATGATTGCCAGCGGATCGAATCCATGATGTTTGTAGAACCGCTTGTCCTCAATACTGACAAATGCCTCTTTTACCGTGTCCGGAATTTCATCTGAAGTAAGATAAATCAGGTTGCGGTCGTTTTTCAGAAGAGCAATGAGGTTGCCGTCCTTATCATATACTTCTCCCTGCTGGTCGGTCTGGAAATCAGCGGCGGTGGAAGTCTCCATAATCTGCTGTGCTTCCTGATGTAGCTGGAAGATTTTCTGAATGTATCCGGTTTGAAAGATGATAAAACAGACGCCGAGGAAGATACAGAGGATCGCCAGCTGTGTGATGTTGAAAAACAGGTTTCCCATATCTTTTTTCCGTTTTTTCTTTTTTCGTCGTTTCTTCTTTAAAGGTTCTTCGTTTTCCATAATTACTCCCATTAATATGATGTCGGGGCTCGGACAGAATCTGCAGTTTCTACAGCCCCAAAATATTACCAACATTATACCGTGATTATACAGGTGGAACAAGTAAAAAGTAGGAAAAAGTACAGAACAAACATTCGATTCGTTCTGTACTTTTTTTATTTAGAATGATATACTGATCAGGTAACCATACTAAGAACGAAGTGATAACAATCAGGAGAAATCATGGACCATTTTAAGTTAGTATCTGAATATCAACCAACCGGGGACCAGCCCCAGGCAATCAAAGAGCTGGTGGAAGGTTTTAAAGAAGGCAACCAGTTCGAGACACTTCTTGGTGTTACCGGATCCGGCAAGACCTTTACCATGGCCAATGTGATTCAGCAGCTTAATAAGCCTACGCTGATCATTGCCCATAATAAAACGCTGGCCGCACAGCTTTACGGGGAAATGAAGGAATTCTTTCCGGAGAATGCAGTGGAATATTTTGTTTCCTATTATGATTATTACCAGCCAGAGGCTTATGTGCCCTCCAGCGATACCTATATTGCCAAAGATTCTGCGGTCAATGACGAGATTGATAAGCTGCGCCTGTCGGCGACGGCGGCCCTCATTGAGCGGCGGGACGTGATTATTGTCTCCAGTGTGTCCTGTATCTATGGTCTGGGTGAGCCGGAGAATTTTGAGAAAATGATGGTATCCCTGCGTCCGGGTATGGAGAAGGACCGGGACGAGGTCATCCGGCAGCTCATCGACATCCAATATGACCGGAACGAGATGGATTTTAAACGAGGTACCTTCCGGGTGCGCGGAGATGTGGTGGAGATTATTCCGGCCAATGAATCCGATACCGCTGTGCGGGTGGAATTTTTCGGAGATGAGATCGACCGGATTACCCAGATCGACGTGCTCACAGGAGAGATCAAGGGAGAGCTGGAGCATGTGGCTATTTTCCCGGCTTCTCACTATGTAGTACCTGCTGAGCAGATTAAGAAGGCAACAGCGGCGATTGAGCAGGAACTGGAAGAGCGGGTGCGCTATTTTAAAGGAGAAGACAAGCTTCTGGAAGCCCAGCGCATTGAGGAACGGACGAATTTTGATATCGAGATGCTCAAAGAAACGGGATTTTGCTCAGGAATCGAAAACTATTCGAGACATCTGGCAGGATTAAAGCCGGGGCAGCCTCCCCATACGCTGATGGATTATTTCCCGGATGATTCCCTGATTATTATCGATGAGTCCCATAAGACCGTACCCCAGATCCGGGGCATGTTCTTCGGCGATCAGAGCAGAAAAACCACGTTGGTGGATTATGGGTTCCGTCTTCCATCGGCAAAGGATAACCGGCCATTAAACTTTGAGGAGTTTGAAAGCAAGATCAATCAGCTGTTGTTTGTATCGGCGACACCGGGAGACTATGAAGCAGAACACGAGCTTCTAAGAGCGGAGCAGATTATCCGTCCTACCGGACTTTTGGATCCTGAGGTAGTGGTGCGTCCGGTGGAAGGGCAGATCGATGACCTGATCGGTGAGATTAATAAAGAAGTGGCAGCCCACCATAAGGTACTGATCACCACCCTGACCAAGCGTATGGCGGAAGATCTGACCAACTATATGAAGGAACTGGGTATCCGGGTTCGTTACCTGCATTCCGATGTGGATACGCTGGAGCGGACGGAGATTATCCGGGATATGCGTCTGGATGTCTTTGATGTGCTGGTGGGTATCAACCTGCTGCGAGAGGGACTGGATATTCCGGAGATTACGCTGGTGGCAATTCTGGATGCGGATAAGGAAGGATTCCTGAGATCCGAGACATCCCTCATTCAGACCATTGGCCGTGCTGCGCGAAACAGCGAAGGCCATGTAATCATGTATGCGGACAATATGACGGATTCCATGCGTCTGGCCATTGAAGAGACAGAGCGAAGACGTGAGATCCAGAAAGCATACAATGAGGAGCATGGAATCACCCCACAGACCATCAAAAAGGCCGTGAGGGATTTGATCAGTATTTCCAAAGAAGTAGCTCAGAAGGATCTGCAGTTTGAGAAAGATCCGGAGTCCATGAGCGCAAAAGAACTGGAAAAGCTCATTGGAGAAGTACAGAAGAAAATGAAGAAGGCGGCAGCGGAGCTGGATTTCGAGACGGCGGCAATGCTGCGTGATCAGATGATCGGACTGAAGAAGCAGTTACAGGAGATTTCATAGAAGATGGCAGAAGAGAGAAGAAAATTTATCAAGATCAGAGGTGCCAATGAGCATAATCTGAAAAATATCAGTTTGGAGATTCCGAGAAATGAGCTGGTAGTGCTCACCGGACTTTCCGGATCAGGAAAAAGTTCCCTGGCATTTGATACAATCTATGCAGAGGGACAGAGACGCTATATGGAGTCCTTATCTTCCTATGCAAGACAGTTTTTGGGCCAGATGGAAAAGCCGGATGTGGAGAGTATTGAAGGACTGTCCCCGGCTATTTCCATCGATCAGAAATCCACCAACCGGAACCCCAGATCTACTGTGGGTACGGTAACAGAGATTTATGACTATTTCCGTCTGCTCTATGCGAGAATCGGGATTCCCCACTGTCCAAAATGTGGCAGAGAAATTAAAAAGCAGAGCGTAGACCAGATGGTGGATCAGATTATGACATTGCCGGAGCGGACGAAGATTCAGCTGCTGGCACCGGTAGTAAAGGGACGGAAGGGCGAACATGTAAAGGTGCTGGAGAAAGCCAGAAAGAGCGGTTTTGTTCGGGTGAAGATCGACGGCCATATCTATGATCTGTCCGAGGAGATTAAGCTGGAGAAGAATAATAAGCATCTGATCGAGATTGTGGTAGACCGTCTGGTGGTGAAGCCGGGTATCGAGAAGCGTCTGACAGATTCGATTGAAACGGTCCTTGGATTATCTGACGGACTTCTGGTGGTGGAAGTGATCGATGGTGAGATCATGACCTTCAGCTCCAGTTATGCCTGCCCGGATTGCGGTATCAGTATCGAGGAAGTGGAACCGAGAAGCTTTTCCTTTAATAATCCCTTCGGTGCCTGCCCGGAGTGTTCCGGACTTGGCTATAAGATGGAGTTTGACGAGGATCTGATGATTCCGGACAAATCTCTGTCCATCGCAGAGGGTGCGATTCAGGTGATGGGATGGCAGTCCTGTACGGATCCGTCCAGTTTCACCTATGCGATCTTAAGAGCACTTTCTGAAGCTTATAGCTTTGATCTGAATACGCCGTATCAGGATTTGCCGGAAAATGTCCGCCATATGCTGATCCATGGCACCGATGGCATGGAAGTGTTGGTGCATTACAAAGGACAGCGTGGCGAAGGTATCTATCCGGTAGCCTTTGAAGGCCTTATTAAGAACAGTGAGCGCCGTTACCGGGAGACTGGTTCAGACACAATGAAACAGGAATACGAATCCTTTATGCGGATCACTCCCTGTCGTGCCTGCCATGGACAGCGTCTGAAAGCTACCTCTCTGGCAGTGACCATTTGCAATAAGAATATATATGACATGACCAATCAGTCCGTTCGTGATCTCCATGCATTCCTGGAGCAGATGACGCTGACAAAGCAGCAGCTTCTGATTGGCGATCAGATCTTAAAGGAGATTAAAGCGAGAATCCGTTTCCTGATGGATGTGGGACTCGACTATCTGTCCCTGACCCGTGCAACGGGAACCCTGTCCGGCGGCGAAGCCCAGCGTATCCGTCTGGCAACCCAGATCGGTTCCGGACTGGTAGGTGTGGCCTATATCCTTGATGAACCAAGTATCGGACTTCATCAGAGGGATAACGATAAATTGCTGGCAACCTTATGTAAACTGCGCGATCTGGGCAATTCTGTGATCGTGGTGGAACATGATGAGGATACCATGCTGGCGGCGGATTATATTGTGGATATCGGTCCGGGTGCAGGAGAGCACGGTGGACAGGTGGTGGCCACCGGTACGGCAAAGGAGCTGATGGAGAATCCCAATTCCATTACGGGAGCCTACTTAAGCGGCCGCATGAAGATTCCGGTACCGGAGACAAGACGGACACCTAACGGCTGGATGACGGTGAAAGGTGCCCAGGAAAATAACCTGAAAAATATTGATGTGAAATTCCCATTGGGAGTGCTCACCTGTGTGACAGGGGTATCGGGATCGGGAAAGAGTTCCCTGGTCAATGAGATTCTGTACAAAAGCCTGGCAAAGCAGCTGAACAGGGCAAGAACCATTCCGGGCAAACATAAATGCATCGAAGGAATGGAGCAGCTGGATAAGGTGATCTGTATCGACCAGTCTCCCATTGGAAGAACCCCCCGTTCCAATCCGGCTACCTACACAGGCGTGTTCGATATGATTCGTGATCTGTTCGCGGCAACCTCCGACGCCAAAGCAAAAGGTTATAAAAAAGGGCGCTTCAGCTTTAATGTCAAAGGCGGACGCTGTGAGGCCTGCTCCGGTGACGGTATCTTAAAGATCGAGATGCATTTCCTGCCGGATGTGTATGTTCCCTGTGAGGTTTGTCAGGGAAAACGGTATAATCGAGAGACACTGGAAGTAAAATATAAAGGAAAGAGCATCTATGACGTGCTGGAAATGACGGTGGAGGAGGCACTGACATTTTTTGAAAATGTGCCCTTTGTACGCAGAAAGATTCAAGCCCTCTATGATGTAGGACTTTCCTATATCAAGCTGGGACAGCCATCTACGACCCTGTCTGGCGGCGAGGCACAGCGTATCAAGCTGGCAACGGAGCTGTCTCGCAGAAGTACGGGAAGGACTGTCTATATCCTGGATGAGCCGACTACCGGACTTCATTTTGCAGATGTGCATAAGCTGACAGAGATTCTTCAGCGCCTGGCAGAGGGCGGCAATACGGTCATCGTCATTGAACATAATCTGGATGTGATTAAGACCGCTGACTATATCATTGATATGGGACCGGAAGGCGGAGATGGCGGCGGAACCATGGTTGCCTGCGGTACTCCGGAGGAAATCGCGGAAGTACCGGAATCTTACACCGGATATTATGTGAAAAAGTATTTGAAGAAATAGGAAGATGACTTTTCAAAAACAGGAAAGTGTTGTATGATAAATATTTAGAGTTATGAGTAATCAGAGCAGGAGAAAAAAGATGCTGGAACAATTGCGAAAGCTGGTGGGCGAAGACCACGTATGGATCAATGAACCCATGAAAAATCATACGACATTCCGGGCAGGAGGCTGTGCTGACTATCTGGTTGAGCCGGAGTCTGTGGATGCAGTCCGGGAAATTGTCCGTCTGTGCTGCCAGGAGAATATGCCCTATTATGTAGTTGGGAACGGAAGCAACCTTCTGGTCAGTGATAAAGGTTATCACGGAGTCATTCTCCATTTATATAAAAATATGTCTGATTTTGAGATCAGTGGAAATCACCTGAAAGCCCAGGCAGGAGCGCTGCTGGTTCGTGTGGCGAAGATGGCTGCAAAGGAAGGACTTTCCGGTCTGGAATTTGCATCGGGTATTCCGGGAACCATCGGAGGCGCCATGGTTATGAATGCAGGTGCCTACGGTGGAGAGATAAAGGATGTAGTCACAAAAGTCCGGGTACTTTTGCCGGACGGGACCATCAGGGATTACACGGGAGAAGAGATGGCATTTGGCTATCGGAAAAGCCGTGTGATCGAGGAACAGGGAATTGTTCTGGAGGCAGAGCTGGAGCTGAAGGCAGATGATCCGGAAGCGATTGCTGCCAGAATGGAAGCATTAAAAGAAAAGCGAGTGTCGAAACAGCCGCTGGAGTATGCCAGTGCGGGAAGCACTTTCAAACGTCCGGAAGGTTATTTCGCGGGAAAACTGATAGAGGATGCAGGTTTAAGAGGTTTTAGGGTCGGAGATGCGCAGGTGTCGGAAAAACATTGCGGTTTTGTGATCAACCGTGGAAATGCCACGGCATCCGAGATTATGGAACTGATACAGGAGGTACAGAAGCGGGTGTACGAACAGTCCGGTGTCCGTCTGGAGCCGGAGGTAAAGCTTCTGGGTTTTTAAGGTAGAGAGGGAGATACAACATGAGACTGGTGATCGTGACTGGAATGTCCGGCGCGGGCAGAACGACAGCCTTGAAGGTGCTGGAAGATGCAGGCTATTTTTGCGTGGACAATCTGCCGGTTCCTTTTATCGATAAATTTGCTGAGCTGACAGCGTCAGGAAACAGTGAGATCACAAAAGTAGCCATCGGAATCGATATCCGGAGCGGCAAATCACTGGGACAGCTGGAACAGGTGCTGGAACATATGACGATGGAAGGAATTTCCCATGAGATTCTCTTTCTGGATGCGTCAGATGAAGTCCTGGTGAAGCGTTATAAAGAGACCAGAAGAATGCATCCCCTTGCGGAGTCCGGCAGAGTGGAGCAGGGAATCACACTGGAACGGGAACGTCTGGCATTTCTGAAAAAGCAGGCAGACTATATCATTGACACAAGCCAGCTGCTGACAAGGGAATTGAAACAGGAGCTGGATAAGATCTTTATCCAGAACCGGGAGTTTAAGAATCTGATGATCACGGTTCTGTCCTTCGGGTTCAAGTACGGAATTCCCAGTGATGCGGATCTGGTATTTGATGTGAGGTTCCTTCCGAATCCTTATTATTATGAGAATTTAAGAAAACTGACCGGAAACGATCAGGAGATTCAGGACTTCGTCATGGGTTATGACATGGCCCATGTATTTCTGGACAAGCTGGAGGATATGTTACTGTTCCTGGTGCCGAACTATGTGCTGGAAGGTAAGAATCAGCTGGTAGTAGCTATCGGCTGTACCGGAGGAAAGCACCGTTCTGTGACACTGGCAAATAAATTGTATGAGCGTCTTCAGAAGCAGGCAGATTACGGCGTGCGTCTGGAACACCGGGATATCGGCAAAGACGCTGCCCGGGGAAAGTGAGGATAAAATGTCTTTTTCCGGAGAGATCAAGGAAGAACTTTCAACGCTGGTTCCGGCGGCTCATCACTGCCGTCTGGCAGAAACTGCGGCAATTTTGCTGTTTTGCGGAAAGATCATTCTGACGGAGACAGATTCCTGCTGTGTAAAAATACAGACGGAAAATCTTCCGGTGGCAAGAAAGTACTTTACATTACTGAGAAAAACATTTAATATGAGAGCTGAAGTATCTGTCCGAAAAAGCCGGGAAATACGGTATTATTCCATAGTAATCCGGTGTGATAAGGATGCGAGAAGGCTTCTTGCCGGCACGCATCTGATGAATCCGGATGGACACATTGACGGAGATATCCGTCAGATACATAACAGTCTTCTGAAACAGAACTGTTGCAGGCGTTCATTTATTCGAGGGGCATTTCTTGCAGCAGGGTCCGTCAGTGATCCGGAGAAATCCTATCATTTTGAGATTGTCTGCAGCACACAGGAAAAAGCAGAGGAACTTCAGAGTCTTCTGACTGCATATGAGATCGATGCAAAGATTGTCATGCGGAAAAAGCATTACGTAGTCTATGTAAAAGAGGGATCTCAGATTGTGGAACTGCTGGGACTGACAGGAGCCCATGTGTCTCTGATGCAGCTTGAAAATATACGGATTGTGAAAGAGATGCGGAATTCTGTGAACCGCAAGGTAAACTGTGAAACCGCAAATCTAAACAAGACTGTATCCGCAGCAGTGCGGCAGGTAGAAGACATTAGATACATTCAGAGGACAATTGGATTTCAGGAACTGAACGAAGGATTGGCGGAGATGGCAGTGCTCCGGCTGGAACATCCGGAAGCCAGTTTAAAGGAGCTTGGGGATTTGCTGACGCCACCCGTTGGAAAATCGGGAGTGAATCACCGTCTTCGGAAACTGAGTCTGATTGCGGAAAAACTGCGCGAAGGTAAAGAGGAGTAAAAAGGAGGAGCAGAAACACTATGATTAAGAAACCGATTACTGTTCAGCTGGCAAATGGCCTTGAGGCAAGACCGGTGGCGCTGCTGGTTCAGGTAGCAAGCCAGTATGAGAGTAAGATCTATGTAGAGACAGAGAATAAAAAGGTGAATGCAAAGAGCATTATGGGAATGATGACTCTTGGTCTGAATGCAGGTGAGTCTGTAGTAGTAAGTGCAGATGGAACCGATGAGCAGGCTGCAATTGAGAATATCGAAAAGTATCTGAGCAGTCACAACTAAGCACAGATCACATAGAGGAGAAGGGGCTGTTTGCAGAACCAAGGTTCGCAGCAGCCCTTTTGTTATCATATAGGACAGTTAAGAAAAGCAGGAGAAAAGAGCCTATGGAAGCATACACAGGATTTGCGGAAGTCTATGACCTGTTTATGGATAATATTCCCTATGAAGAATGGGGAACCTATGTAAAAGGGCTTCTGAAAGAATATGGAGTGGATGAAGGATTGGTGCTGGAGCTGGGATGCGGCACAGGTACCATGACGGAGATTCTGGCATCGGCAGGCTACGATATGATCGGTATCGACCAGTCAGAGGAGATGCTGGAGGAAGCACTGGAGAAAAAGCAGGAGTCCGGCCATGAGATTCTGTATCTTTGTCAGGATATGCGGGAATTTGAGCTTTATGGAACGGTGCGGGCAATTATCTGTATTTGCGATTCCATGAATTATATTCTGGAAGAGGAAGAGGTACTTGGTATTTTAACCTCCGCAGCACACAATTATCTGGATTACGGCGGACTGTTTATTTTCGATCTGAATACAGAATATAAGTACCGGGAGATTCTGGGAGAGCAGACCATCGCGGAGAACCGGGAAGAGGGAAGTTTTATCTGGGAAAATTATTATGATGAAGAGTCTATGATCAATGAATACGACTTGACTCTTTTTGTGAAGGAACCGTCAGGACTTTACAGAAAAGAAGAAGAAAATCATTTTCAGAG
Source organism: Hominiventricola filiformis (assembly GCF_020686965.1). Taxonomy (NCBI): domain Bacteria; kingdom Bacillati; phylum Bacillota; class Clostridia; order Lachnospirales; family Lachnospiraceae; genus Hominiventricola; species Hominiventricola filiformis. The sequence goes on from NZ_JAJEPS010000007.1 coordinate 70,093, forward strand.
GGCATATTCGCTGGAGACGATCCGGGAACTGGTGAAGAAATCAGGACTGAAACTTCTTCATATTTACGACGCATTTACCCATGAACCGGCAAGAGAAGATTCGGAGCGGGTTTATGTGATCTGTCAGCGTCCGGAAGAAAAATGACGAAGAAAAAGGAGAAGAGACAGATGAAAGATTATATTGTAAGAGCGACAGCAGCAGAAGGACAGATCCGTGCATTTGCCATTACTTCCAGAGAGCTGGTGGAGACTGCGAGACAGGATCATAATACCAGTCCGGTAGCTACTGCAGCACTGGGACGACTCCTGAGTGCAGGTGCCATGATGGGTGTCATGATGAAAGGTGAAAAAGATGTGCTGACCCTGCAGATCCGCTGCAATGGACCTATCGGAGGACTGACAGTCACCGCAGATTCCCACGGAAATGTAAAAGGATTCGTGGAGAATCCGGATGTGATGCTGCCTCCCAATGCGAAAGGAAAGCTGGATGTGGGCGGAGCGCTGGACCTTGGATTTTTAAGCGTGATCAAAGATCTGGGGCTTAAAGAACCCTATGTGGGCCAGACAGAACTGAAAACAGGTGAGATTGCAGAAGATTTGACTTACTATTTTGCCAATTCTGAACAGGTGCCTTCTTCCGTAGGACTGGGTGTCCTTATGGAGAAGGATAACACCGTCCGTCAGGCAGGCGGATTTATTATTCAGCTGATGCCCTTCGTGGAGGACAGTGTGGTAGATCGGCTGGAGAAGAAGCTGTCTTCCGTAGATTCTGTCACATCCTATCTGGACAGAGGATTTACACCGGAACAGCTGCTGGAAGAATTCCTGGGCGAATTTGGTCTGGAGATTCTGGATAAACTGGATACCCGGTTCCACTGCGACTGCAGCCGTGAGAAAGTAGAAAAAGCGCTGATCAGTGTGGGGAAAAAAGAGCTGAATGACATGGTACAGGAAGGAAAGCCGGTTGAGGTGAAATGCCATTTCTGCAATACCCCATATGTATTTGATATGGAAGAACTGAAAAACCTGATCAGAAGGAGCAAATAAGATGAAATATGGATTTGTGAAGACAGCAGCGGTCTCTCCGAAGATCCGCGTGGCTGATACAGAGTACAATGCACAGGAAACCATCCGTCTGATGAGGGAAGCCTGGGAGAAGGGTGCCAGGATCATTGTATTTCCGGAGCTTGGCATTACCGGTTACACCTGTTCCGACCTGTTCCGCCAGGATATTCTGCTGGAAGGAGCGCAAAAAGCGTTGCAGGAGATCGTAGCGGCAAGTAAAGGCATGGACGGTCTTTTCTTTGCAGGTCTTCCACTGGAAATAAACGGAAAGCTCTACAATGTGGCAGCTGCTTATTCTGACGGACATTTGCTGGGACTGGTGCCAAAGGCATATATTCCCAATTACAGTGAGTTTTATGAGGCGCGTCATTTTACGGCAGCACCGGTTGGATGCACTTCTGTTACATGGCAGGATGGGACAACTGTTCCCTTTGGAACAGATCTTCTGTTTACCTGTAAAACCATGCCGGGCCTGAAGGTGGCAGCGGAGATCTGCGAAGATCTGTGGACGCCCAATCCGCCCAGCGTCTGCCACGCCATGCACGGTGCGACTGTGATCGTCAATCTGTCTGCCAGTGATGAGGTTACCGGCAAGGATTCCTATCGCCGGGATCTGGTGAAGATTCAGTCCGGCCGTCTGGTATGCGGCTATATCTACGCCAGCGCAGGCGAAGGAGAGTCCTCCACGGATCTGGTATTCGGTGGACATCATCTGATCGCAGAGAACGGCTCCGTGCTGGCAGAGTCTGAAAGATTCACCAACGAGACTATCTATGGAGATCTGGACATTGAACGTCTGGTGGGAGAGAGAAGACATTATACGACCTATGATGTAACTGCAGATCCGGATGGTTATATGGAAATAACTTATGAGATGAAATCTGCGGATGCATCTTTTGACCGTTATGTGGACAAGGCTCCCTTCGTGCCGGGACGGAAAGAGGAGCGCGAGAAACGTTGTGAGGAGATTCTTGCCATCCAGTCCATGGGGCTGAAGAAACGTATGGAGCATACCCATTGTAAAAGCGTGGTCATCGGTATTTCCGGAGGTCTTGACTCCACACTGGCACTTCTGGTGGCAGCAAGAGCAGTGGATCGCCTGAACCTGCCAAGAACCTGTATTACAGCAGTGACCATGCCATGCTTTGGAACTACAGACCGTACTTACAATAATGCCTGTGAGCTGACCAGACGTCTTGGGGCACAGCTTCGGGAAGTGGATATTAAGGAAGCGGTCAGCATTCATTTCCGTGATATCGGGCATGACAGCAGTGTCCATGATGTGACCTATGAGAATTCCCAGGCCAGAGAGCGTACCCAGATTCTGATGGATGTGGCAAACCAGACCTGCGGTATGGTCATCGGAACCGGAGATATGTCCGAGCTTGCCCTTGGCTGGGCAACTTATAACGGTGATCATATGTCCATGTACGGTGTCAATGTATCCGTGCCGAAGACCCTGGTGCGCCATCTGGTACGCTACTATGCAGATACCTGCGGGGATGAAGAGCTTTCCGCAATTCTGTTGGATATCCTTGATACACCGGTGAGTCCGGAACTTCTGCCACCGGAAAATGGAACCATCTCCCAGAAGACGGAAGATCTGGTAGGGCCTTATGAGCTTCATGATTTTTATCTTTACTATATGCTCCGCTTCGGTTTTGCACCGGATAAGATTTTCTATCTGGCAAAGCAGGCCTTTGCAGGGGAGTACGATGATGAGATCATTCTAAAATGGCTCAAAACCTTTATGCGCCGGTTCTTTGCGCAGCAGTTCAAGCGTTCCTGTCTGCCGGATGGCCCGAAGGTCGGTACGGTAGCCGTGTCTCCGAGAGGAGACCTGCGTATGCCGAGTGACGCCTGCGCGAAGCTCTGGCTGGACAGTCTGGAGAAGATCAATTTATCATAACGGAGGAGAAAGTATATGGATAACGAATCAAGAGAAAAATTAAGACCTGTTCTGTATCTGGCAGCAGGTGCCTATCTTGTCTATCTGGCATTTAAGATGTACGGAGGGCTGGGACAGATGGCAGGAACTGAACATACGGTGAGCATGATTGCCATGGTAGTATTCGGCGTGTTCGGAGCTGCAACCTTTATCTTCGGGCTTCTGGTGGCGAAGAAAGTATTTCTGGATCAGAAACCGGGTGCATTCGGGGAGACCCCGGAAGAGACCGAAGAGTCGGAGCAGGAAGAGGAAAAATAAGGAAACTTAAAAAAGTCATAATCAGAAACCTCATTCATATAGTTTATAGAGAGTTAAAGTGCGACTATAAAATATGGAATGAGGTTTTTGTTATGCCGGAAAATGAGATGATGGAGACAGGAACAGATGGAATTGTAGGAAAACTGCAGGTCCGTCTGGTGGAAGAAGGGACACGCCGTCCGGTTGCGGGGGCGGACATACAGATCACCTATGAAGGCAGCCCGGACAGTCCGGTGAAAAGTACGGTGACGGATGAGTCCGGAATGACGGGGATTATGGATCTTCCTGCGCCGGATCCCTCCTACAGTGAAAATTATTCGGAGCAGCAGCCCTATTCGGAGTATACGGTGCGGGTGCTGGCTCCCGGTTATGAAGATGTGGAAGTGGCGGGAACGGAAGTGCTGCCGAATGTGACAGCGATTCAGGAGATCCGGATGCGGAAAGCCAGACAGCAGGAAGAATTTTGGCGGATTGTCATCGGCCCACATACACTTTTCGGCAATTATCCACCAAAGATTGCGGAACCGGAGATCAAGCCGGTGACGGAGACCGGGGAGATTGTCTTAAACCGGGTAGTTATTCCGGAATATGTCATCGTTCATGACGGTGTACCTACGGACAGTACAGCAAAAAACTACTGGGTCCGTTACCGGGATTATATTAAAAATGTGGCTTCCAGTGAGATCTATGCCACCTGGACGGACGCTGCCATCCGGGCAAATGTGCTGGCAATCATGTCATTCACCCTGAATCGTGTCTATACAGAATGGTACAGAAATAAGGGATATGATTTCACGATTACCTCTTCTACGGCATTTGATCAGAAATGGATCTACGGGAGAAATATTTTCCAGGATATTTCTGATGTGGTGGATGAGATGTTTGGAAATTATCTGTCCAGACCCAATGTAAAACAGCCGATCCTCACCCAGTACTGTGACGGGCGGCAGGTATCCTGCCCAAACTGGATGACCCAGTGGGGTTCCCAGGCGCTGGGACAGCAGGGATATTCCACCATTGAGATTCTGAGGTATTATTATGGGGAGAGCATCTATATCAACACGGCAGTGGAGATTGCAGGAGTTCCGTCTTCCTGGCCGGGATATGATCTGGGAGAAGGGTCCGGCGGTACTAAGGTACGGCAGATGCAGGAGCAGCTGAATGTAATTGCGCAGGCTTATCCGGCTCTTCCCATGGTAGATGCGGACGGTATTTTCGGGCCGGAGACCAAAGCAGCAGTAGAAAAATTTCAGTCCATCTTTGGACTCCCGGTGACCGGAATCGTGGATTATCGCACCTGGTATAAAATATCCGAGATCTATGTGGGTGTCTCCAGAATTGCAGAGCTGGCATGATCTGCGGATAACAACGATAATTTAAGAAAAACATAAGAAATAAAGTCTTTGCAATTTAAAAAAAATTGAGTATAATGTAGTGTATCGGTTTGCGGGGTAATCCCCCCCTTGACAGAAGAAAAAAACAGATGCATCATTTGAAATAGATGAAAAGAACGAAAGGAGAACATTTATGGCAGGAACAGATGTAGGAATTGATTTGGGAACAGCCAGCATCCTTGTGTATATCAAAGGAAAAGGTGTCGTATTGAAAGAGCCGTCCGTAGTGGCGTTTGACAGAGATACAAATAAGATTAAAGCAATTGGTGAGGAGGCCCGCCTGATGCTGGGCCGTACACCTGGCAATATTGTGGCAGTACGTCCCCTTCGTCAGGGCGTTATTTCTGATTTCACCGTTACGGAGAAGATGCTGGAGCACTTCATCCGCAAGGCAGTCGGCAAAAAGACATTCCGGAAGCCGAAGATCGCAGTCTGCGTGCCAAGCGGTGTTACCGAGGTAGAGAAGAAAGCAGTTGAGGATGCGACCTATCAGGCAGGAGCAAGAGAAGTATTTATCATCGAGGAGCCGATTGCAGCAGCTATCGGAGCAGGTATCGATATTTCCAGACCGTGCGGAAATATGATCGTGGATATCGGAGGCGGTACCACAGATATTGCAGTCATCTCTCTTGGAGGAACTGTAGTTAGCACTTCCATTAAGATTGCAGGTGATGATTTTGATGAGGCGATTGTCCGTTTCATGAGAAAGAAACATAATCTTCTGATTGGAGAGAGAACCGCAGAAGATATTAAGATTAAAGTAGGAAGCTGCTATCCGAGATCCGAGGTAGACAGCATTGATGTCCGCGGACGTAACCTGGTAACCGGTCTGCCGAAGACGGTAACCGTTACTTCTGAGGAGACTGAGGAAGCGCTGAAAGAGACCACTTCCCAGATTGTGGAGGCTGTTCACAGTGTACTGGAGCGCACGCCACCTGAGCTGACTGCAGATATTGCAGAGCGTGGAATCGTTCTGACCGGAGGCGGAGCACTGCTTCGTGGACTGGAAGAGCTTCTGGAGTCCAAGACAGGAATCAACACCATGACCGCAGAAGATCCCATGAAGTGTGTGGCAATCGGAACCGGTAAATTCGTAGAGTTCCTTTCCGGACATAAGGATGAAGAACCGTAATCAATAAGAAGAACAGATGTGGGGCTGTTGCAGAAAGGCAGAAGATCAAAAATCTGCTTTTTTGAAGCAGCCTTTTTTGTACGGGGTTAAGGATGGAGATACGAAAAGGATATGTGGAACACATTGTGTTCCGCAACACAGAAAATGGATATACGGTTTTTCAGATGGTGACCGACGATGAGGAACTGACCTGTGTCGGTGTGTTCTCCGTGATTTCCGAGGGGGAACTGATTCAGGTGTCCGGCACGATGAAGGAGCATCCCTTATACGGGGAACAGCTACAGGCAGAACAGTATGAACTTCTGGCGCCGGAAGATGAGACGGCTATGGAGCGTTATCTGGGAAGCGGTGCCATTAAGGGGATCGGAGCGGCGATGGCAGCACGGATTGTCCGGAGATTCAAAGGAGATACCTTTCGGATTATTGAGGAAGAGCCGGAGCGCCTGTCAGAGGTCAAGGGCATCAGTGAGCGGAAAGCCATGGAGATCTCGGAACAGATGGCAGAGAAAAAGGAACTGCGTCAGGCCATGATGTTTCTGACTCAGTACGGTATCTCCATGTCACTGGCAGTGAAGATTTATCAGGAATATGGACCGAAGACTTATCAGGTGGTGCAGGAAAATCCGTATCGTCTGGCAGATGACATTTCCGGAATTGGATTTAAGATGGCAGACGAGATCGCGGGGCGGATCGGGATTCATACGAATTCCGATTACCGGATCCGAAGCGGACTTTTGTATGTGCTTTTACAGGCGGCTGCGGAAGGACATACCTGTCTGCCGCGAGAGATGCTGCTTCGCCGGGCATCGGAGCTTTTGCATGTGGCAGCGGAAGATATTGAAGTACAGATGATGAATCTCTGTATGGATCGAAAACTGATCCTGAAGGAAAAGAATGACCAGACCATGGTCTTTTACAGCCAGTATTACTATATGGAACTGAACACGGCCAGAATGCTCCACGACCTGAATCTGACCTGCAGGATGGAGGAAGAGGATATCCTGAAGAAACTGCAGGCAGTGGAACGGCAGGAGAAGATGGAGCTGGATGAGATGCAGCGCCGGGCGGTGGTGGAATCGGTGAAGAACGGACTTCTGATTCTGACGGGAGGTCCCGGAACCGGTAAGACGACAACGATCAATTCCATCATCCGATATTTTGAGACGGAGGATATGGAGATCCTTCTGGCGGCGCCTACGGGCCGTGCGGCCAAGCGAATGACGGAGGCGACCGGTTATGAGGCAGTGACCATTCACCGGCTTCTGGAGCTCTCTGGCGCGCCTTCGGAAGATCGGACACAGGTTTCCTTCGAGCGAAATGAGGAAAATCCGCTGGAGGCGGATGTGATCATTATCGATGAAGTGTCCATGGTGGATATTTTCCTTATGCATGCACTTTTAAAAGCAGTGACGCCGGGGACCCGTCTGGTACTGGTGGGTGATATCAATCAGTTGCCAAGCGTGGGTCCAGGCTGTGTATTAAAGGACATTATCCGGTCCGAAGCGTATCCGGTTGTCATGCTGACGAAGATTTTCCGTCAGGCCAGCCAGAGTGACATTATCGTCAATGCCCATAAGATCAACCGTGGAGAACAGGTGACGCTTGATAATAAGAGCCGGGATTTCTTCTTTCTGGAACGGCAGGATCCGAATGTGATTCTGCGGGTAGTGCTTGCACTGGTGCAGGAAAAGATGCCGCGTTATGTAAATGCGAAGATGTACGATATTCAGGTGCTGACACCCATGCGGAAGGGTGTGCTGGGTGTGGAACATCTGAATGAAATCCTGCAGCGGTATCTGAATCCGCCTGCGGAAGACAAGGCAGAGCGGCAGACTGCCCGGGGGATGTTCCGGGAAGGCGACAAGGTCATGCAGGTAAAAAATAACTATCAGATCGAATGGGAGGCAAAAAACCGGTATGGCATAGCCATCGACAAAGGAACCGGAATCTTTAACGGCGACATGGGTGTGATTCAGGAGATTGACCTGCAGGCAGAGCAGGTGGAGGTCCTGTTTGACGATTACCGGACCGTGACCTACAGCTTTGAAAGCCTGGATGAGCTGGAACTGGCCTATGCGGTCACGATTCACAAATCCCAGGGAAGTGAGTATCCGGCAGTGGTGATTCCGCTGCTCACAGGTCCACGGATGCTCATGAACCGAAATCTTCTCTATACGGCAGTTACGAGAGCCAGATCCTGTGTGACACTGGTGGGAAGTAAGGAGACCTTCCGGATGATGGTGGAAAACAGCAGTGAGCAGGCGCGTTACAGCGGTCTTGCGGACCGCATCAGTGAGGTGGAGCAGCTTGAGCAGATGGAATAAATTTGACCCGGTGGGACTTTTGTTTCCACGCAGATGTCCCGTATGCCATGAGGTAGTGGAAGATTCCGGAGAGCTTGCCTGCGACATTTGCAGGACAAGACTTGTGAGAGTTCGGGATCCATTCTGCGGGAAGTGCGGAAAACCACTCGCCGTAGAAGAACAGGAATACTGTGGGGACTGTATGCGAAAGAAGCATGCTTATGACAGAGGGCGTGCCGCATTTGTGTATGAGGAATGGATGCGGCGGTCCATTGCGCAGTATAAATATGGAGGCAGGAGAGAATATGCAGAATTTTATGCAGAGGAAATTCTGCTGGCCTGTGCGCGGGAGATGATAAGATGGAAAGCGGAAGTACTGGTTCCGATCCCGCTTCATCCATCCAGACAAAGAAAAAGAGGCTATAACCAGGCAGAACTTCTGGCGGCGAAGCTGGCGAAAAAAAGTGGCATTCCAATGGATGCGGACTGCCTTATAAGAACAAAAAGAACCCGGGCACAGAAGGAATTAAGTGACCGGAACCGTCTTGAAAATCTGAAAAACGCTTTTTCCGTTCAGGAAAAAAAGGTTCCCTGTAAACGAATCATTCTGGTGGACGACATCTATACGACCGGAAGTACCATGGACGAAGCAGCCCGTGTTTTAAAGGAAAACGGTGCAGAATTCATATATTTTTTATGCATTTCTGTTGGAAGAGGCTCCTGAGTGTGTTATACTATGTAGTATTGAGGTGGAGACTGCTTATATGATTAATGAAGAGAAAGTAATTCTGATGACCAGAGCTTCTCTCTATGAAGAGAAGCAGAAAAAGAAAGCTTTGAAGATCAGCAAATATTTCCGGCATGACTATATCAGCCTGCAGCTCCTTACTGGATGGTTTTTTGCAACCGTCAGCTTTGCACTCTGTGCGGCACTGTGGGCAGTATGTAATATGGAATATCTGCTGAATAATATACATAAGATGGATTTGAAAAGTTTCGGACTGACCATACTGGTGCTGTATGTACTTACAGTAGCGGTCTATTCTTGTCTGCTGTACGGAGTATGTTCCTACCGCTATAGTCAGGCCAGAAGAAGTGTGGGAAGTTATGCTCAGACTTTAAAGAAGATCTCCGATATTTATGAGAAAGAGGAAGCAGCAGGATCGGAGAAAACAGACGGAGGAGAGAAGCATGACAGCATTACTTGAGATAAAACAGCGCATGAAGGAATTTTATGCGAAATATGATATTTATATTATTCCGGCTGTGAAGTTTATTCTGGCAATGGCGGCGTTTCTTACAATCAACAGCCAGATTGGGTTCATGGAGAAGATTACCAGCCCTGTGATTTCCGTATTGCTGGCACTCTTATGTTCCTTCCTTCCAGTCAACATGATTGCCGTATTTGGAAGCTTGCTTATGTGTGCACATGCCTTTGCACTTTCCTTGGAAGTATTTGCTATGACAGCGGGACTCCTGCTGATCATGTATCTTCTGTATTTCCGGGTTGCCCCCGGACAGGGCTATGTGCTGGTGCTGACGCCGCTGGCATTTCTGCTTCAGATTCCTTATGTGATACCGCTGGTGCTGGGACTGGTAGGAGGTCCGGTCTGTGCGGTGCCCATGGCATTTGGAACAATGCTTTACTATCTGATGTATTATATGAAAACGAATGAAACCATGCTGTCCAGTACGGAAACAGAGGGCATGGCTTCCCGTCTGACCTATCTGGTGGAAAATGTGCTGAACAACAAAGCGGTACTGATGACGATTCTGATCTTTGCTCTGGTGCTGATGGTGGTCTATGCGATCCATCGGATGAGTACAGATTACGCGTGGTACATGGCGATCGGTTCCGGCGCAGTGCTGAATGTGGTGCTGTTCCTGACCGGCGGACTGATCATGCAAGTCAGAATTTCCCTGTTGGGCCTTGTGATCGGTACAGCAGTGTCTGTACTGATCGCACTGCTTGTAGAGTTTTTTGTATTCAGCGTGGACTATTCCAGAACGGAATATGCTCAGTTTGAAGATGATGAATATTATTACTATGTGAAGGCAGTGCCGAAGATGTCCATTGCCATTCCTGATAAAAAAGTAAAGAAGATTAATACGAGACGCAGAAACACAAGGAGAAAACACTAAGCAGCAATTATAAAGGAAAAGGATGTGAGACGAATGAATCTTCAACAGCTTTACAGATATCTTTCGCTGGATGCGCTGCATGTGACATGGACGGATGTGGCGGAGATTATCATTTTGTCCTTTATCATTTACCAGATTCTGATCTGGATTAAGACAACCCGTGCGTGGTCGCTGCTGAAGGGCTTTTCGGTTATCATGGCTCTTCTTGCCGTTGCCGCGATTTTTCATATGAATACCATTCTGTGGATTGCGAAGAACTTCTTCAGCCTTGGTATTATGGCGGTCATCGTCGTATTTCAGCCAGAACTGCGTCGGGCGCTGGAACAGCTGGGTGAAAATAATCTGCTGACGACGATTGTTCCGTTTGACAGTTCCAGAAAAGAAGAACTCAGCATCTCCGATCGGACTATCTCCGAACTTGTGAAGGCAAGCTTCGAGATGGGAAAGGCGCGGACAGGTGCACTGATGGTTCTGGAACAGAGCGTCAGCCTGAATGAGTACGAGAGAACCGGTATTGCCATTGACTCTCTGGTATCCAGCCAGCTGATCCTTAATATTTTTGAAAAAAACACACCACTCCATGACGGAGCTGTGATTCTGTCAGGGGACAGAGTGCGTTCTGCCACCTGTTATCTGCCGCTGTCCGATAATATGACCCTGAGCAAGGCTCTTGGAACCAGACACCGTGCGGCAGTGGGTATCAGCGAGGTCAGTGATTCTCTGACGATCGTTGTATCTGAGGAGACCGGTTCTGTATCGGTGGCAAAGAATGGCCGGCTCTTAAGAAATCTGAATCAGGAGCAGTTAAAAGAACAGCTCCAGACTCTTCAGACCAGAATTTCAGAAAAGAACAGAAAGATTAAACTGTGGAAAGGACGTGGCCGACATGAAGACAAAGCTGCTGAATAATCTGCCGTTTAAAATTATCTCTGTGATAGCCGCAATTGTTCTGTGGCTGATTGTGGTAAATATTGATGATACGGTCGAGACAGATGTATTTAAAAATCTGCCGGTAACCCTGATCAATACAGATACACTGACTTCCCAGGATCAGACTTACCGGATTGAGCCGGGTACCGATAAGGTGAATGTAACCGTCCATGCGAGGAGAACGGAGCTTGCGAAGATCAAGTCTTCGGATTTCGTCGTGACGGCGGATATGCAGAAGGATCTGCGCTATGACAGCATGGTGAAGATCGAAGTTATCTATACCGGAAATGCGACGATCGACAGCATCGAGCAGAGCCGGGAGAATGTACTGGTAAGCATTGAAGAGAAAGCAACAGAGGAATTCAAGGTAACCGTAGATACGACAGGAACGCCGAGTGCGGGACTTGAAAAGGGAACGGTAACGCCTGAAAAATCGCTGGTTGAGATCAGTGGACCGAAGTCTGTGGTGGAACAGGTGAAGAAAGTTGTTGCAAGCGTAAATATCAACGGCATTACAGGAACTTCTGTACTGAACTGTCGTCTGAAGCTGACCAACAGCGACGGAGTGGAGATCGACGATTACTCCCAGCTGGAGTATGAGTGGAAGGATAAAGACTTCTCTGTGACGGTTACAACGCTGAAAAGCAAGGTGGTCGGTATCGGTTTTGATATCAGTAAGGCTGCGCCGGAAGGATATGGAGTGGCTTCTGTGAGCTATAAGCCGGAGACGGTGACTATTGCCGGAGGACAGTCCGATATCCGTCCTATTTATAATCTCAATATTCCGCCGGAGGCGCTGAATCCGGAAGGAAAGACGGGAAGGATAGAGCAGACGGTGGATATCAGTGAATATCTGCCGGAGGATATTATTATTCCGGAAGAGGATGAACATGAGATCGTGGTGACTATGGAGATTGTTGCCATGGAGACGATGGAGTACAGTTTCACGCCGGATCAGATCACGTATACCAATATCAGTGACGGAATCAAGGTGGATCTGGCAAACTGCGAGACACTGGTGCTTCCGGTCAGCGGTCTGGCTTCCGATCTGGCAGGTCTGACCCAGGACAGAATCCAGATAACGGCGGATATGTCAGGTGTAGTACGCGCGGGCAATTATTCTGTACCAGTTATGGTCACCATATCGGACGGAGATGCATTTTCCTGCCCGTCTGACCTGGAAGTTACGGTACATGTAGTTTCCACGGATAATTAAAAAAGTAACAGAACAGACAGACTCGAAGCACAGGAGTGTTTTGAGTCTGCCTTTTATGATTTTTGCGGAGGATGGAATGGAAAAGAAAAAAAGATATTTACTGTATTGGGCGGTTGTCTGCCTGCTGGTATTTATAATCGGCGCGGCCATTCCCCGCAGTGAAATGCGTTCTCTTGGACTGGAAGGAGCCAATCAGGCAAACTTAAAAAATGCAACAGAAGAACTGACCGAAGGAAAGACGCTGACATTTACAGTGGCACCGCCGGAAAAAACGACAGACCAGATCGGCTTTTTTGTTACGCTGAACGGACATGAATTTAAGGATGGTATGCTCAGAATCATAGCCAGTGACGGTGAGAAAGTCATTGGAGGGCGGGATTTTCCCCTTGCTGATCTGAATGGAGATCAGTTTCTTTTTGTAAAGCTGGAAGAAGTACCGGAAATACTGACGGTCCGGATTGCCAGTGACAGCAGAAAGGACGGACCGTCCATCTGGCTGAATGAGACGACGGTGACGCCGGGTGAGGCAGTGATGGATGGTGAAACACTGTCCCAGAGTCTTGTCTATAATCTGACCTATACCGTGCAAGTACACCGATTTGTGCAGCCGCTGATACTGGCTCTGATTCTTCTGCTTTTTGGAATGGCCGTGTACAGTGCAGGCGGATTTGTAAAAGCGCAGAAAAGAGAAAATGAACTCCCCAGGCTTCAGCAGGGGATCACCATGCGGAGAATTGCAGGACTTGGCATAGCGGTGGTGCTGTGTGCGCTTCTGTTTTTTTATCTTTATGATACCCGCATTCGAATTGCGCAGAATACGACAGAAAAAGTGACGATTTATCAGCCAGACGGAGATTCACTGGAGATTACGAAGAATACAGCGGAGTTAAAGCAGCTGGTACGTCCGGAACAGGACCGGCTCACCGGATTCGGTATCCGGTTCTGGATTACGGATGGGGCAGTCCTTTCAGGAGGAAGCATGCATGCCAGAGTGACGGATCTGACACTGGGAGAAATCCTGTGTGAAACGGATATTCCGGCGGAACAGTTTATCTCAGGTGAATATGTGGGGCTGTTGTTTGAAAATTCCCAGACGGGTGTGAAAGACCATGAATATGAGATTGATCTGACCTTTTCCAGGGAACTGTGGAACAGTGGCCTGGAAGTGATGACCAGCCACAGAAATCTTTGTGTAAATGCGTATTTGTATTTTAATATTTTCCTCAAGAAATTTTTCTTCTTTATGTTTCTCGGTGTGGAAGGACTGATCTGTCTCTTCTGGTATCTGGCTTTTGTGAGAAAGGTGCGGGTGGAGACACTATTCCTGGTGATGGTACTTGGACTCGGTCTATTCTATAATGTACTGATTACGCCGCAGATGGTGCCGGACGAGGCGAAGCATATTGATATGGCATATCGGTACAGTAACGAACTGCTTGGATATGAGTCGTTGGGAGATACTACCTGTCTTATGAGAGCAGATGATGCGGCAATGGAGTTTACTTCTTCTCCTTCCTTTAAAAATTACCGGAATATCTACTACGGATTGTTTTCACGGGTGCAGGATGATCGGATGGTGGAAGCGGACATTAACAGCAATATTGAGGGAAGCATTCTCTTCTACGCACCGGCGGTGCTGGGTATGACACTCGCACGGCTGCTGCATCTGGGAACGGTGCCAATGCTGCTTCTTGCCAGGTATCTGAATCTGGCAGTTTTCGCCTTGCTTACATGGCTGGGAATGAGACGACTTCCTTTTGGAAAGACAACACTTTTCCTTATTTCTGTACTGCCGGTCAATCTGCAGCAGTGTACGTCATTTTCCCATGATGCCATGGTCCACGGAATTCTGTTCCTGTATGGTTCTCTCTGCCTGGAGGCAATTTATGTGAAAGAAAAACTGACCGGACAGAAAATGCTGCTTCTTGCTGTACTGGGAGTGGCGGCAGTGTATTGTAAGAGCGGAAGTTATCTTCCGATGGTGCTTTTGACGCTTCTGATTCCGGCGGCAGCTTATGGAAGCAGACAGATGAAACTGTTCGGTACCTGTTCGCTGTTCGGAACGGTGCTGCTTACATTCCTGATGAAAAATGCGGCAGTCGTAAGAGAAATTACCGGAACCACGGAAGCAACCAGCGTCGTGACCAGTGTTGCCGGAAGCGGCAGCGGGGACGCAGTCTATGCGACTGGATATACCCTTGGTTATTTTCTTCATGATCCGCTGCAGCTCATTTACATGATTGTCAATACAATTCTCGACAAAGGCGGATTTTACATGGAATCCCTGATCGGCTACAAGCTTGGATGGGTGGAGATCGAGACTTCGGAGATGCTGGTAGTGCTCTTTTTGTTCCTGCTGTTTTTATCCATCTTAACTACACGGGAAGAGGCGGTGTGGATAAACAGTGTGCAGAGAGGAATCATGATCATTTCCTGCCTTGGATGTGCCGGATTTATTGTGCTCGGCATGCTGCTTTCCTGGACACCTGTCGGGCATGTATCCGTGGAAGGTGTGCAGGGACGTTATTTCCTTCCGTTTCTGCTGATTTTACTGACTGCATGCAGAAATAACGGAATTTATCTGCGGACCAAAATGGACAGAACGATTATCACAGCTGCGTTAAGCGGTCAGCTTCTGACGATTGTCTATGTGATTAAACAAGTAATGGCTGTGTAGGACAGCCTGGAGAGGAACGATTTTATGGATAAAAAAAGACTGGCCGTCAATATGGCGGCACAGCTTCTTGCATTTGCCGTCAATATGGGGATCAGTTTTCTCCTGGCACCGATTATCGAAGCCAAGATGGAAAATACCTATGGATTTGTCACGTTGGCCAACCAGTTTGTATTGTATGCCCAGATTGTTGTGTCTGCGTTAAATACAATGGCCAGCCGTTTCATCACAATCCACATCCACAGAGGGGAAGACCAGACGGCCAGTGAATATTTTTCATCGGTATTTTTTGGCAATGTGATGATGGCGGGGATATTTCTGCTGCCGGCGCTTGTCATTGTCATTTTCATGGGGAGTATGCCGTTTTTGAATGTACCGGCGGATGTGCTTCATGACGTGCAGCTTCTGTGGGCTTTTGTATTTGCAAACTTTTTCTTAAGTATTATTACGTCTGTATACGGAATTTCCACCTATGCGACGAACCGTCTGGACCTGACATCCATCCGTACCATGTACGGAGATATTATCCGGATTGTATTTTTATTTGGAACATTTCTGATCTTTAAACCGACACTGTGGTTTATCGGAGCAGCATCCCTTTTAAGCACGGCGTATACAGCCTTCTGGAACCGCAGATTCACTCGGCAGCTTCTGCCCCAGGTGCAGATGAAGATATCCAATTTCCGTTGGAAAAAAGTGTGGGAGCTGGTGTCTCTGGGAGCCTGGAATTCCCTGACCCGTCTGGGACAGCAGCTGCTGGATGGTGTGGATATTCTGCTGTCAGGCGCACTGATTCTGGATGGAAATGCTTCTATGACTATGCTGTCCCTGGCAAAAATGGTGCCGACAGCGATTTCCAGTCTTATGGGAACGGTGGTAGGCGTGTTCAATCCACAGATCACCATTGCCTATGCAGAGGATAACACGGAAAATCTCGTGAAGATTATTAAGAGCTGCAACCGGATTCTCATTTTTATCATGAGTATCCCCATTGCATTTCTGACCGCTTACGGAAGAGATTTCTATGCCATGTGGCAGCCCACCAAGGATGCGGACATGCTGCAGAGACTGTCTCTGCTGGCGGTAGGGGTGCTCTATGTGAGCATGAGCATTCAGGTGCTCTATCATGTATTTATTATTACGAAAAAAGTAAAATGGAATTCTTTAGTTATCCTTGGTTCCGGAGTGCTGTCCTCCTGTCTGTCACTGCTTTTGTTGAAGACAACGGATCTGGGAGTCATGGTATTTCCGTTGTCCAGTATGCTGACCGGACTTCTGCGAAATCTTATTTTTACTCCGATCTATGCGGCCAGATGCCTGAAGATCCGCTGGAACCGGTTCTATGGAGATATTCTGCTGGGTTGGATTTCTATTGGCAGTATTGTGATTCTTGGAAATCTGTCCCGGATGGTATTCCCGGTAGATTCCTGGATAAAACTGATTCTGACAGGCGTGGTCATGGGACCGCTGGCATTGGCCTTAAATTTCCTGATTATTCTTAGAAAAGAGGAGCGGGAAATGGTGATTGGCATGTTTAAGTCCAGGCTGAAAGGAGCAAAATAGAAAGATGTTCAGTATCGTCATTCCGGTCTATAATGCGAAAACGTCACTGGAGCGCTGTGTGGATTCCTGGCTTTGCCAGACGAGAAAGGATCTGGAAATCATTCTGGTGGATGATGGTTCTTCCGATGGAAGCAAAGAGCTTTGCGACGAGTTGGCTAAGAATCATTCTGGCACCTGTCTCCGGGTGATTCATCAGGCTAACAGCGGTGTATCCGCGGCACGAAATGCGGGAATCCGGGCAGCAGAAGGAGAATTCCTTCTTTTCACGGACAGTGATGACTATGTGGAGCCGGACTATCTGGAAAAGATGGCAGCTCTGCAGGAAAACAGTGATGCAGATCTGGTACTCTGCGGGTATCATCATCTCTATGATGGTGCAGATATTGTAAAAGTACCGGGAGAGACCCATGTGAGTACCATGGCAGAGTTCCAGCAGGAATTTCTGGGGCTCTATAAAAAGAGTGATCTTAATATGCCATGGAATAAACTATATCGGAAAGCATTGGCTGGTGTATTTGATACGTCTTTGAGCCTGGGGGAAGATCTCCTGTTTAATCTCGAATATTTATCAAAATGCCGGAGGGTTGCTGTTCTGGGAGAACCGCTGTGCTGGTATGTTCAGGACATGGGAAAGACGACCCTGTCTTCCGAAAAACGTCAGAACCGGATGGAACTGGCAGAACGCATCTGCAGGGAGACGGAAAATTTCTATGAGAAGACCTGGGGAACCCCTTGTAAGGACGGCAGTATTTTTCTTCGTTATATGAACGAAGTCATGGATGAATGTGAGAAACTTCCGGATGACAGAACGCTGGCTTATCGGGAAAAATTAGAAATTCTGCACGGCTATGCGAAGGATCCGCTGGTGAAAAATCGTGGATCCGAGGTGCGGTTTACGTATCCGGATTACCGGATTTTATGGATTTTTTTGAAGAGGGATATGGTACGGACGGTCTATGGTCTGTGCGTGGTACGCAGCCTTCTGGTGAAAGGGCTGCATGAAATACGGAGGAGCCGAAGATGACAACCCCATTAATCAGTGTAATTGTACCGGTATACCGGGTAGAAGAGTATCTGGAACGATGTGTGAAAAGTATTCTTTTCCAGACTTATAAAAACCTTGAGGTGATTCTGGTGGACGATGGGTCTCCGGATCAGTGCCCTGCCATCTGCGATGCCTGTGCAGAAAAAGATGCCAGGGTGAAAGTGATTCATCAGGAAAACAAAGGTCTTTCCGGGGCGAGAAATGCAGGGATCGATGCAGCCTTCGGAGAATATCTAGCATTTGTGGACAGTGATGATTATGTGAGTCCGCATTTTATCGAGGAACTGTATCAGCTTCTGAAGGACACCGGCTGCGCCATCGGACAGTGCCGTTTTTCTTATGTGAAAGGGGAAGGACTGGTGGAAGAAGGCGATTCTGCGTTCTGCATTTACCGAGGAGAGAGTCTGATGGAACAGCTCTATGGACCGGAGGAGAAAGCCACCTGTTTTGTGGTGGCCTGGAACAAGCTGTACCGGGCGGAACTTTTTAAAGAGACAGGAATCCGGTATCCGGAAGGACGGATTCACGAGGATGAGGCGACCACGTATCGGTTGTTTCATGAGGCGAAGAAGCTGGCATTTCTTGACCGGGCGTTGTATGGATATTACACAGAAAATGGAGGCAGCATTACATCTGTCTTCTCTGCAAAGCGGCTGCAGTGGCTGACGGCTCATGAGGAACGGATTGCATTTTTTAAGAAAAATGGTTATGAGAAGCTTCTTCCGGCAGCTTACCGGAAGCTCTGTGACGCCTGCATTACTTTCTATTTCCGCTGTACGGAGCAGGTGAAAGATGCAGAAGAACTCAAGAAAGAGTTGCGGAAGCGGTTGGAAACTTACCGGGCGAACGGGGCTGCCTGGATCGCAGCGCTGCCTTTAAAAACCCGCATGGGATATGAATTATTTTCCATGAGTCCGGGACTTTATGCTAAAATGCTTCAGAAAATGCAGGAGACATTATGAACGAGAAAATCAGTGTCATAGTACCAATCTATAAAGTGGAACAGGTGCTGAAACGTTGTGTGGACAGCATCCTTTCCCAGACCTATGAGAATCTGGAGATCATCCTGGTGGATGACGGGTCACCGGATCAGTGTCCGGCCATCTGCGATGCTTATGCCAGGCAGGATGCCCGCATCAAAGTGGTACATAAGAAAAATGGCGGCCTTACTTCGGCATGGAAAGAGGGAGTCCGGCATGCTGAAGGCGAATGGCTTGGCTTTGTGGACAGTGATGACTGGATTGAGCCGGATATGTATGAGCGGCTATATGAGCCGCTGAAAGCACAGCAGGCGGATATGTCCATGGCAGGTCTGGTCTTTGATTACGAAGATCCCAATTATCCGCCGCGAAAAGAAGGCAACCGGCTGACGAAGGAATATTACAGTGCGAAAGAATGGCAGAAATTGTTCCCGGTACTGATCAATGATGGAAGCTTTATCGGAAGAACTATTCAGCCATCCCGGGTGACTAAACTGTTCCGGAGGGAACTGGTGGAGCAAAATCTTGACCTGTGGGACGACCGAGTGACGGTGGGAGAAGATCTGCAGATGGTCTTTGCGGCTGCAATAGATGCGAAGGGAGTCTGCGTAGTGCCAGATTATTATCCCTATCATTACTGGTATAATACGGCGTCTATGACCGGACAGTATGATGCCCGCTATCTTGAAAAAATTAAACTGCTGCGGGAACGGATGGAGGCAATTTCGGACGCCAAAAAGGGATATGACTTCCGGCCGCAGATACGAAATGATTTCCTGAGTCTTGCCATTATGGCAGTGAAAAATGAGATCTGGAGAAATCATCGGGATCCTTTCTTCACGGTACTTCAGAAAACAAAAGAAATGTGCCGGGACAAGGCAGTGCAGGAAGCGCTGAACAACCATACCATGGACCGTCTGGGATTGTCTGTGAAGATTTATATTTTTATGATGAAACATGGACTTGCATTTCCCTGTTATGTAGTAACTAAGTTATTTTTTACCTTATATTATGGAGTTTTTTCACATGTACAATAAAAAGAGAAAAGCCATCTTCTTTGACATAGATGGAACATTACTGGCCTCGGGGGAGGGAATTCATGAGAGCGTGAGGGAGGCGCTTAAGAAAGTAAGAAATCATGGGCATCAGATATTTATTGCTACCGGGCGTGCCTGGTGCTGTCTGCCGGAAGAACTGCAGGATGTGGAACTGGATGGGCTTATTGCCAGTGCAGGAAGTGATATCTGGTTTCACGGACAGAATGTGTACCGTCAGTCTCTTTCACCGGATCTGATTGAACATACCTGCCAGATCTTAAAAGAGATGGATGCGGTCTATCTGCTGGAAGGATTTGACCGGATCTATGTGTCCGAGAAAGCGCAGCGGATTCTTCTTGGGAAAGAGGTGCTGCCAAATGACAATCCGGAGCTGGTTCGCTGGAAAAAGTATTTCCGGCAGAAGCCAAACCTGTATCCGATCGAGGAATGGACACCGGATGGGGAG
This sequence comes from Hominiventricola filiformis, assembly GCF_020686965.1. Classification (NCBI taxonomy): domain Bacteria; kingdom Bacillati; phylum Bacillota; class Clostridia; order Lachnospirales; family Lachnospiraceae; genus Hominiventricola; species Hominiventricola filiformis. Next base: position 90,246 of record NZ_JAJEPS010000007.1, read on the forward strand.
AAGGTGCCGAAGATTACCTTTATGTTATTTCAGAAGGAGCAGGTGGAGAAAGTAAAAGAGATCATGTCAGAACATTTTCATGTGGTCTTTTTCCCGGCGGCTTACGATGACTTCTGGAATGGTGAATTGATTTCCCGAACGGCGGATAAGGGGACTGCCATTCAGAAAGCGGCAGAACTTCTTCATATAGGGATTGAGGACACCATCGCGTTCGGGGACAGCATGAATGATTATGAGATGATCGAGAAGGCTGGCTGCGGTGTGGTGATGGCAAACGGGGATGAATACCTGAAGACAATTGCAGACCGGATCTGTGAGTCTGTACAGGAAGACGGCGTGGTTCGGGAACTGGAACGGATGCATCTGATCTAGGAGGCCGTTAATGAAGAAGATTTGGAATACAACAACGAAAAACTGGGTGTGCGGAATACTGGCATGCATGGCACTCATGATTACGATCAATGCGGATTTGAGCAGTATCAGTGCAGAAGCTGCACAGGGTGGATTTTTCAATGTTCTTGCCATGACGATCAAGAAGCTGGAATATGTCCTTCCGGTATTTACCTATCGGGATGGACTGCTGGCACTTCTGGTACTGTTCTTTTTTCAGAAGACAACGATCCGTCAGGAGAGCGGCATTTCGCCATGGAGCGTCCGGATTCCCGCAGGTTTTACTGCTTTTTTCCTGGTATTTGGCTACAGCTTTTACTATACAAATTCCTGGAATCTGATCATTATGGACAAGCTGCATCTGTTTCTGGCAGCGGTTATGATGGTGGGTTATTATGCACTGTTTGTGAGGATCTTTCATCTTGTTGTGGATAAACTTCCGATTTTAGCGGCAGCATGTGGAGAACGTCCCGGAAAATGGTCGGAACTGGTCTTTGAACGGCATGCGTTCTGGGGACCGTTTCTGGTAATTCTGATTTGCTGGATGCCGTACATTCTGGCAAAATTTCCTGCTGCATCCATGCCGGAGACACTGGCGGAGATGCGACAGTTCTACTGGAATGATATCAATAACTATTATCCGCCCATGCACACCATTTTGTTAAGCCTTGTGATGCAGCTGGGAAATGCAGTTCATTCCTATACATTAGGATTTTTCCTGAATCTGGTACTGCAGCTTGGAATGCTGTTATCTGCATTTGCTTACGGATTTACGCTGATGAGAAGATGGCAGACCCCTTATAAGCTTCGCTGGGCAGCCCTTGCCATTATCTGTATTGTAGAATTTTTCCCGATGGAATCCACCGTGGTGGAGAAGGATATCCCGTATGCGGCCTGCGTGATCTTCCTGGTGCTGCTCCTTTATGAACTGGTGCGGCAGATGCACAAGGGAAATGGAATGAACCGTGTGCAGATGGCAGGATATGTACTGGCCTGCATCGGAACAGCGGGATTTCGGAATGAGGGAATTTACCTGGTACTGGTGTCCGGTATTGCTGTGACTTTCTATGTGATGCGCACATGGTGGAAAGAGGACCGCAGGAAATGCGGCAGAGTATTGCTGACCGTGCTGCTTCCGATATTGCTGGTGCTGTTTTATCAGAAGGGATTGCTTCCGGCCTGCGGTGTTGCCGACAACGGACCCAAGGAAGCGCTCTCCATTCCATTCCAGCAGACAGCGCGTTATGTGAGAGATTATGGATATGAGATTTCCGAGGAAGATGCGGAGATCATTTCCCGGGTGTTGGATTATGAGAATCTGGCGGAGAAGTATGATCCGATCACGTCTGATCCGGTCAAATATACCTATCACGCAGAAACGACAGAGGACCTGACTGCTTACTTTGGACTCTGGTTCCGGCAGCTTCTGAAACATCCGGGAAGTGCAGTGGAGGCTACCATGAACAATGCCTATGGATGGTTTTATCAGGAAGGATATGCCCAGAACTATATGATGACATCCAAGATCGACGGTCAAGATGTGCGCTGGGAAATCAACCAGCCAGCTAAACTGGCAGGTGTACGTCAGGTTATGGAACGTGTGGCCAAATGGCTGTCCCGTGTTCCGGTGGTGAACTGGTTTGAAAATGCGGGCATCGTGTCATGGTTTACCATCCTTCTGACAGCCTTCCTGATCGGAGCAGGAAGAAAGCGGTATCTTCTGCCGATGGCTCCGGTGCTGACAGCCCTCATGGTGTGCATTGCAGCACCGACCTTCAATTATCAGATGAGGTATATTATGCCGATCATGTTCTGTGTGCCGTTCTATGCGGCCATGGCTGTGCAGGCATTGAGAGAAAAATTGTGATAAAAAAGACCGGGATTCCGGCTGGTTTTACAGCAGGAATTTCGGTCTTTTTGTGCTATGTGGGGATTTATTTTTCTTCCACCACCTGGAAAATAAAGAACTTAAGATAATAACTTTCATCTGCGGCCCACAGGATCGGATGGTCCGGAGCCTGAGTGCGGAACTCTACCTGACGAAGTCGTTTGTGAGTAGCTTTGGCAGCTTCCTTTACAGTCTTTGCCAGCAGCTCCTGCGTCATAAAGTGAGAGCAGGAACAGGTGGCAAAATATCCCCCGTCTTTTACCAGCTTCAGACCCTTCATATTGATTTCACGATAGCCCTTGATGGCATTTTTGGTAGCTTCTCTGGATTTTGTAAAAGCAGGCGGATCAAGGATAACCACATCGTACTTTTCGCCGGCAGCAGCAAGCTTCGGTAATTCATCCAGCACATTGGCACAGCGGAAGTGAACCGTATTCTGCAGTCCGTTAAGGCGTGCGTTGGCTTCTGCCTGAGAGACTGCATATTCGGAGATATCAAGTCCGGTCACATCACTGGCACCTGCAATACCTGCATTCAGCGCAAAGGTTCCCATATGGGTAAAACAGTCCAGCACTTTTTTGCCTTTGCAGATGCGCTGCATGGCAAGGCGGTTATATTTCTGGTCCAGGAAAAATCCAGTCTTCTGGCCGTTTGCCACATCTACCAGATAGTGTACACCGTTTTCAACGATTTCTACGGTGGTGTCAAATTCCTCTCCGATAAATCCCTTTACTTTTGGTAATCCTTCTTTGGTACGTTCATTGGCATCGCTTCGCTCGTAGACGCCGCGGATCGTGATGCCGTCTTTGGCCAGCAGTTCTCTTAAAATCATTACGATCTCTTCTTTGAAAGCTTCCATTCCGAGAGCCAGACACTCTACTACCAGGATATCTTCATATTTGTCAATGACCAGTCCGGGGAGAAAATCTGCCTCACCGAAAATAATCCGGCAAGAGGAAGTATCCACGGTAGTTTTTCGATAGTCCCATACATTTTTCACCCGCATGGTTAAGAATGCGTGATCGATTTCCTGATCAGCTTTTCTCGTCATCATACGGATGCGGATTTTTGAATTTTGGTTAATAAATCCGTTTCCCATAGGGTAACCGTCAAAATCGTGGACAGTTACCAAATCGCCATTCTTGAACCGTCCGGTAATGGTATCTATCTCGTTATCAAAAACCCAGGCTCCGCCGGACTTGATTGTGCGGCCCTCACCCTTTTTCAATGTTACAATCGTGTGATACATAAAATCCTCTTTCTGTGCTGTTTCCTTACAGCTTTTGTATTTATAATCTGTTTTTAGTTTAGCGGTTGAAAAAAGCAGTGTCAAGAGGTATAAGGCGTGGGAAACGGGCCATACTCTTTTTAGGTTATAGTTTCTTGAATCCAGCCAGTTGAAAGTGACAGGCTGTGAAGAGGAACCGCTTGCGCTAAGTCCTCGATCCAGCGGTACTAGCATTCGAACATCGCTGAATGCTCGTTCTCATGAAGTACCGGGACTGCGGACGTTCCCTTCACAGGCTATCACTTCCGCCTGGCTGGTAATCAGTGAATTATAATTAAAACTAGCTGTTATAACGAAGGAGTAGCAGAAAGGAGTATCTATGGATTTTAACCAGTTAGAAGAGAGCGATCGGATGAAGTATGAAATTGCGGAAGAACTGGGATTGCTTGAGAAAGTGCAGAAGGGTGGCTGGAAATCTCTATCATCCAGAGAGACCGGAAAGATTGGCGGGATCTTAAGCACCAGACGGAAAGCACAGGCGAAAAAAGAAAGACCGGATGTTGCAGAATAGATGGAGTCATCTATTTTGTATCAGTCCCTTTTGCGTGATTTTAACAGTCATTTTTTATTTTGTAGGGCAGATAGAAAATAAAAGTTATTTTTTGCCCAATCAGGCAGTGCAGACACGCGAAAATTCTAAAAAAAATAAGTCTTGTTACTTGATTTGGACATATAGAAAATCTGTGATATCAGATGCCCAGAAAATTAGGAAAATTTGGGCAAAAGATGCATAAGAATCTCTATATGTCCAATTTGTTTAATTTATGAAACTATATAGCGAAAAATATTTTTTTCACTGCAAATATTGGGCGTGGAGAGACACAAACATTCCATATACCCAAATGGATCAGCTGCGAGGGAAGTGCTGCCTTCATACAAAATATTCCACAAGAGGGGCGAAGTCTATCGTCCGGCCTCCGGTTTCATGAAACCATGCAGGAATGGTGTGATAAATAAAAAGGAGGCTGTACGTATGCTATTTCTTGAATATCTCCAATGCTCTGCCTGTCAGAAGGCAAAAAAATGGTTGGATGAGCATCAGATTTCCTGTGAAGACCGTCACATTATGGAGAACAATCCGACGTCTGATCAGATGCGAATAGGAGCCTGATAATCAGCACCCAGCATCTGTTTTTTCTTTTCCTGAAACTGCCAGAAATAGTTTTCTTCCACATCGGACCAGGAGTGGGTGGCGCGGTCGTAGACCTGAAGAAATCCTTCCAGTTCCGGATGCTGGCGTACGGTATTATTTAAGTATTCTTCACCGGTCAGGGGATTGATCTCACCTGCCGGACGGACACGGCGGAATGCTTCAGGGATCTGGAAAGTGATGCGGTCTCCGTTCTCCAGGGTGCGGTCAATCATGTCATCAGTACCAGAAGAATTCTGATCTGTATTCTTTTCAGAAAGCGTAGGGGATGGAGTCTGGGACATTGGAGGTACTGCAATATCAGTTCCATTCTCCATATCCGGAAGGAAAGAAGGCTGTGCCATATGAGGCGGCAATTCTCTGGCTGCCTGCGGCCATGCATATTCGGACGCGATGCGGTCGGCAGGCTCCAGCCGTATGGAAACCCGGTATCCGAGAAGGCCGGCAATCGTGTACATATCCTGCTCCGGGAAATTATCCCGTTTTAGTCGTTGGGTCAGATTCTGTCGGGACATGGGCTGTCCGGTAGACTGGGTATAGAGATCTGCCAGATCTTTGATGGTCATATGTTTTCTGTTCAGCAGTATTTTAATCTGTTCGCCAAATGATAATTCCATAAGAGCCTCCTTCTTTCAGGTGTATATTCTGTGGTTATGATTATAATACAGAGACCTGACGATGTAAATTAGAAAGTTTCTTTTCCGATTATCCGGAATAAAATAAAATAAAAAGGATTTGGCGCATGAACAGTCAGAAAGCAGATAATGATCTGAACCTGGCACTGGATGCCAGGGAAGAAGAACGGGAACGGTCTCTGAACCTGAATGTAGGTTATGACAGGGAAGACCGGACGTGGGAGTTGATTGTCAAATATTCCGGGAGCCTGGAACGGATTGCTTCGGATGCCATGCAGGTAACGAAATTATCCAACGAATATGCAATTTTAAGAGTACGGGAGTCGCTGGTGGAGACACTGGCGGCTCTTCCTGAAATTGAATATATGGAAAAACCGCATCGTCTGTATTTTCAGAGAGAAAATGGAAAGAGGGTTTCCTGTGTGAATCCAGTACAGAGAGCGCCCTTGTCACTCACAGGAAAAGGAGTGCTGATAGCAGTGCTTGATTCCGGCGTGGATTATACCCATCCAGAATTTCGGAACGTCGATGGTACGACCCGGATACGGGCATACTGGGATCAGACAGGTACAGGAACTTCAACGGATGGATGGGTACAGCCAGCAGAGCTTCCACCGGATGGGTTTCATCAGGGGGTAGAATATAGTCAGGAACAGATAAATGAAGCGCTTGTATCTGGAAAGAAGCTGCCAATGATCGACAGCAATGGTCATGGAACCGCAGTAGCTGCTATTGCGGCAGGAACCGGAGGCGTTGCGCCGGACAGTGAACTTCTGGTGGTGAAGCTTGGCATTCCCGGGGAGACTGGATTCCCCAGAACCACGGAACTGATGGAGGGATTGGACTATGTGCTTCGAAAGGCACTGGAATACAGGATGCCGGTGGCAGTGAATATCAGTTTTGGAAATACCTATGGATCTCACAGGGGGACCAGTCTTCTGGAAACTTATTTTGACGATATGAGCAGCCGCTGGAAAAATGTGATCTGTGTAGGCAGCGGAAATGAAGGAAACAGAGCTGGACACACGGCAGAAAATTTAACCGGGGTGAAGGAGCAGCTGGTGGAACTGACAGTAGCCTCCTATGAACCGGCATTGAGTATACAAATATGGAAGAATTATGTGGATCGATTTCAAATCTATCTGACAGCACCGGATGGAACGACAGTCGGTCCTTTTTATGAACAGCCGCCTGCTCAACGCTATCTGACGGGCAGAACAGAACTGTTGGTCTATTACGGGGAACCTGGCCCTTACAGCGTGGATCAGGAAATCTTTATCGAGATGATCCCACTTAGTGGATATATAGATGCAGGGGTGTGGACGATCCGGTTGGTTTCGGAAAAGATTGTGGATGGAGCCTGGCAGATGTGGCTTCCGGGAAGTGCGGCTCTGGGAAGCGATACCCGTTTTTTACGTCCGGTAGAAGAGACGACGCTTACCATTCCCTCCACCGCATCCAAAGTCATTACCGTTGGGGCTTATGATGCGCTGACCAATGCCTATGCAGACTTCTCCGGTCGGGGCGGCAGAAATGGAATTCAGAAGCCGGATCTTGTGGCACCTGGTGTGGATATTCTGACTGCCGCGCCTGATGGCAGATATACTCGCCAGACCGGCACTTCCTTCGCCGTGCCCTTCGTCACCGGTGCCGCGGCTTTGCTCATGCAGTATGGGATTATCAATGGAAATGATCCCTATCTCTATGGGGAAAAAGTGAAAGCATATCTCCGCCGCGGTGCTGCTCCGCTGCCAGGGATTCGGGAGTATCCCGATGAGCGGGTGGGGTATGGAAGTTTGTGCCTGGAAAGTAGTTTGCCAAGTGCTTAAGATTAGACCAAAATAAATTCTAGTTGGGCAGATATAATGACAGAACTGGCATATAGCCAATCCCCGAGGAGTCATGCCTGCTTCCGGCACACGCAAAAATGACAGACACTTCCCGGCACGTCTTCTCTCATAGGACAGAAGTACAACGTAGTATCTTCCTCCTGCTTTGTGGTATAATGCACAGCCTCCTGCGGATGTAGTGGCAGCAGACAGACAAAACAGAGATAGATGCAGGGAAGGATGATCCATTTCCAGCTTTCCGGATGATCTGCCATATAGGTTCCAAGGTAAGCTTTCAGCGTATTTTTAAGAGCAGCGATCTGATCGGAGGAGACTTCTCCTTCCGGAGCTTCCGTGCTGTCCATGATTTCCAGCATGGTGCGGCGGTTGTACTGGCTGATATCTGAAATAGTATCTGTCATCAGTTTTTCATATTCTTCTCTGGAAACAGCTTCTTTTAAATGATTCAGAAGGACTGATTTTTTCATATAGATTTCTCTCATACATTCTCTGCTATTCTGGACTCACCGTCACGGTCACAATCACGTAATCGGCAATTCCATACTGTGCATTAACGGAGATTTGACCGTAAAGAGGAATCTGTTCCATGGCATATTGCGTTTGGTCAAGAACCAGATTCATTTTCGACTGGGCTTTTTCCGTGGGGATGTCACATACAATCTGGAACTCCAGAATATCAGATGTCAGGCAGGAATATGCAACTTCCCAGATTTCTGTATCAGAAGAGGGAAAGAAATAAGGTTCTTTCAGGTAAGGGGCAATCGTCAGCTGACGGTTGGATTCAAGATATCGGTCATCATTGCAGGTGTGGCGCTCTTCCGGGTATTCGGCCTGATGAGTTTCTTCCATAATATAATCAGGTACCAGAAAATAATCATAGACGATATTGGAGCCGTCGGAGACTACCTGATTTTCTACCAGTGGATCATCCCAGGTGACATCCATATTGTACCAGATGCCGTCGACCTGCACCTGATTCCAGGCATGGGAGATGGTGCCGCTCCCATTGTCAGCAGTGCCGGAGATCATCAGTTCCGTGAGATCTGCCTGCCCGCAGAGTGCGGAAAATGCCCGGGCATAACCTTCGCAGACAGCCAGATGATCAAACAGGGCACCTTCCGCAGTGAAGACAGAGTCAGGAAGCGTATTGGCCTGCATATTGTCGTAATCATAATTCACAGTTGTTACCAGATGCTGGTGGATGGCAAATACCTTATCATAATCTGACATATCATCAGTAAAAATCTGAGCTGCAATCTGCCGGATTCCAGCGGAATCGGAATTCGTATCTGTGCCGGTGTCAGGACTTACCGCAGATTCCGCAGAAGAATTATCTGCATCATATTCATGATCTGGAAGTTCAGAAGAAGACCCTTCTTGCAGTTCGTCTTCCTGCCGCAGCAAATATTCCTGAAAAGACTGCGGTGCAACTTCCAAAGCATCATCTGACGGCAGAAACTCTGCACATCCCGTCAGCATAAGGACGGTCGCTATACAAAAAAGGCTTTTTTTCATAATAATCCTCATAAAATGAAAATATCAGCAGTTACGATCGAAAAGGTGAACCAATCATTTTCTTACCAGTATAGACAAAAGAAGAACAGTACGCAAGGCTTGCGCAATTAAAAACTCTGGAGTAAAATGAAGAAAATCGCACACATGAGGAGGAGATATCCATGAATATCATCGCAACAGAAAAAGCACCGGGAGCAATCGGACCCTACTCCCAGGGATACGAAGTAAATGGAATGGTTTTTACATCCGGACAGATTCCGGTAGATCCGGCAACTGGCAACATTCCGGAAGGAATTGCTGCTCAGGCTGAGCAGAGCTGCAAGAATGTAGGAGAGATCTTAAAGGCAGCAGGAAGCGGCTATGACAAAGTTGTTAAAACGACATGTTTCCTGGCAGAGATTGCTGACTTCGCGGCATTCAATGAAGTATATGCAAAATATTTTGTATCTAAACCGGCAAGAAGCTGCGTCGCAGTAAAAGATCTTCCGAAGGGAGTGCTCTGCGAGGTAGAGGCAATCGCAGTAAAATAGAACATATGAAAAACGGCTGCTGAAATAAATCTCAGCAGCCATTTTTTATCGTCCGGCAAAACCGGATCACTATTTCACTTCATTCGGGGTCTCTTCGCCGTTCTCATAGAAGCGGATATTCTGCAGCGTAGTCTGGGCAATAGCTGCCAGTGCTTCGCTGGTGAAAAATCCCTGATGAGAAGTGATCATAACATTCGGGAAGGACAGGAGTCTTGCGGTAACGGAATGCTCCAGAATCTCATCGGAACGGTCTTCAAATACGTTCGGGGTCTCCTCCTCATATACATCAAGTCCGACACCGAAGAATTTATGAGCGCGGATACCTTCGATCAGGTCGTCGGTTTTTACAAGTGCGCCTCTGGATGTATTGACCAGAATTACACCATCTTTCATTTTCGAGATCGTCTCGCGATTGATCAGATGATAGGTGTTGTCCATAAGCGGGCAGTGCAGGGAGATCAGATCACTCTGAGCAAGCAGCTCATTGAGTGTGACATAAGTAGTGAACTCCTTGATGGCCGGATTTTCGAATACATCATAAGCGATGATCTTCATGCCGAATCCGTGGCAGATTCTTGCCATGGCAGCGCCGATCTTACCGGTTCCGATGATACCAGCGGTCTTGCCGTGGAAGTTCATACCCATCAGACCGTTCAGGCTGAAGTCATTTTCACGAACCTTTACATATGCTTTGTGCAGATGACGGTTGACAGCCAGTGCCAGTGCCATGGCGTGCTCAGCAACTGCTTCTGGAGAATATCCTGGTACACGATATACTTTGATACCGTATTTTTTAGCGGTATCCATATCTACGTTATTGAATCCCGCACAGCGGAGCAGAATAAATTTTACCCCGCATTCGTGAAGAATATCGATGGTCTCGCCGCAGATGTCGGCACTTACAAAAGCACATACAGCGTCATATCCGTGAGCAAGCTCAGCAGTATTGACCGTCAGTTCAGTTCTTAAAAATTTGACCTCCACATCAGGGTAGTTTACGAGTTCCTTTGTGAAGGATTCTTTATCATAGGTCTTGGAATCAAAGAAAATAACTTTCATAATATGTGATGCCTCCTTGGGATGAATAAGTTGTTATCCTGTATCTGTCCGTTAGTATACGGCATCGTTAAAAAAATATCAAGCACTTATTTGACAAATATTTATCAAACTTTTTGAAAATATTCGTCAGTTTGACGTGAGCAGAATCAGTCGTCCTGCTCAGGAGCACGGATGGCCTGCACCGGAACACCGTTGACTTCGATGGCATCATCAATCTGAATAAGCAGATAGGAACGGCCGTCAATCATGCGTGTTTCCAGAAGAGCGGCTTTTTCGGGACTGACTTTTACGATGACGTCCGGTGTCTTTACTTCCATAGATTTCGTGCTGGTCAGATTGGTAGCGACAAATTCTGTTTTCTCTCCTGCAGTGCTGTTGTACTGCTCTTCAAAATGTTCAAGCACTTCCTCGGAAGCGCCGCTTCTGGCCAGAAGATTTTTTACTTCAGGGGCAGTGAGTGTGGGCGGTTCCGGAAGATCCTTCTTTTCTTCAATCAGCTCGTTCAGATTTTCATGAATATTGACAACTGTCTCATAATCACAGGTGCTGCCGAGAGTTTCCGCTACCAGCTCCGTGAAGGTCTCTTTCTGGCCTTTGGCAGAGAGCGGAGTCTGACAGCCGAATACCTCTTCCATAAGGGCAGGCTGAAGATTCTCAGGATTCTTTGTGTAATAGAGCATACTGTGCAGGTCGGTATTCCTGTCGTTGAAAGCAGGAAACAGGAATCCTGCGTCAGGAGCCTGGACGATCCAGTCGCGGGAACGATCTTCGATGCTGTTTTTCTCCGCATTGTAGCAGAGACCGGCTTTATCAAGTTTTACCGGACAGATACTGCACATGAGATATTCGTAGGTATCATCAGATGCATCGAACATCTCCATGCCGTCCTCTGCTTTTTTGGGGATATCGTAAGCGGCATGAATCAGGATAATATAGTAGTTTTCCCCGTAGGCATAGTTTTTAATGATTTTTTCGTAGAATTCTTCCAGCAGCACGTCATCGGTCAGGCGGCTGTCACGGAGTTTCAAAAGCCAGCTCTGAGTGCCGTCTGGCATTTCCTGAGCAAGAGGAAATTCCATGTTGAGCAGATTTTTTCCGATAGTTCCAGAAAGAGTTTTACGGAAAATTTCATAATATTTAAAAATTTCTTCCTCAGGAAGAGAGAGAAAAGCTTCCTTTAATTCTGTGCGGATCTGTTTTTCTGCATCCACGTAGCAGCCACAGATACGGGTAATGGCGCAGTTTTCATTGGTGAACTGCTTGCGGATTTCAAGGGTTTCTTTTTTATTCATTCGATTTACCTGCTTTTTATGTATTTTTATGATTACCATACCATGAAACTATGAAATTTTCTACATTTTTTCTTGCGGACTGGAAAAGAGGATGGTATTCTGTTTTATGGAAAATGGAAGAAAATTGGAAAAATATTACAGGAGGGATAAGAATGGTTTCGAATCGACTGCTCCAGGATTGCCTGGAAGACTTTCATAGCATTATGCGATTAAATATGGCACTGTACGATCGAAATTGTACATGCGTGGCCGGAGAAGAAGAAAAAGTTCCGGAACTGGATATATTTCATACATTCTGCAATTCTGCTGCAGATATGCAGGCACTGGGAACGAGATATCTGTTTAAGGTAGGAGCGCAGGAACCAACCTATATTTTATCAGTCAGTGGGGACAGCAAGGATATTTATCCCATGGGACAGCTTGCAGTAAAACAGCTGGAACGAATTCTTGAGATGGGATACAGCAGAGAGGACAGAAATCAGTTTATTCACAATCTGCTCCTTGATAACCTGCTTCCTGTAGATATTGTCAGCTATGCGAAGCAGATGCACATCGGACCGGAGTTCCGCTGGGCAGTGCTTCTGGTGGAAGGAACGGGATGTGAAGCATTTGACATACAGAATATTCTGAAAAATGCACTGTCAGGAAGAACGTCTGATTTTATTGCCCCAATGGAGGAAAACTGCGTCGTTGTAGTCCGCAGACTGGAAGAGCAGGAAGGGGAAAAGGAGATGGAAGAGCTGGCACACGAGCTGACAGATGCGGTAAGTGTTGAGACCAGATGCCGTATCCGTACTTCCTGCGGAACGATTGCCTTATCTTTAAAGGAAGTTTCCCGTTCTTATAAGGAAGCGAAGATGGCACTGGAAGTGGCAGCAATCTTCTATAAAGAGAAAAATGTAATTACATATGAAGAGCTTGGCATTGGACGTTTGATTTATCAGCTCCCGATTCCGCTCTGCGAGATGTTCCTGAAAGAAGTGTTTGGTGATTACAATCCATCTTCTCTCGATGAGGAGATTTTGACGACAGTTTATCAGTTTATGGAAAATGATCTGAACCTTTCGGAAACGAGCCGACAGCTGTTTGTACACAGGAACACGTTGGTATACCGTCTGGAAAAACTTCAGAAAACCATCGGACTTGACATCCGCAAATTTGAAGATGCCATGATTTTCAAGATCGCCATGATGGTATCGGATTATATGAAATATTTGAGAGAGAGACAGTTATAAGACATGGAACTGAAATTAGCTACATTTTTGATTGTATGTCCGCTGGTATTTCTGGCAGGCTTTGTAGATGCCATCGGAGGAGGAGGCGGACTCATTTCGCTTCCTGCCTATCTGCTGGCAGGAGTACCGGTGCATTTTGCACTGGCAACCAATAAAATGTCTTCGGCATCTGGAACCCTGATTTCCACCGTACGGATCTGCAGATCGATTAAGATTCGCTGGAAGCTGGCTATTCCGGCGGTTGCCTGCGCGTTGGCAGGCTCATATATCGGAACAAGACTCAGTCTTTTGACAGATGAGAAAATTCTTCGGTATGTGTTGATCGTGGTACTGCCGGTGGTTGCATTTTTCGTATTGAGAAAAAATTCACTGGTGTCGGAGAAGGCGAAAAGGCTGGATGAGAAAAAAGAGATGGCGGTCTCCTGGATCAGTGCATTTCTGATCGGAATCTATGACGGATTTTACGGACCTGGAACCGGTACATTCCTGATTTTGATTTTTATGGGACTCGCACATATGACTTCTATGGAAGCAGCTGCCTACACGAAGATCGTGAACTTAAGTTCCAATATTGCTTCACTGGTGACTTTTCTGGTGAGCGGGCAGGTGATTCTGCCGTTGGGACTGGCAGCGGCTGTTTTCAGCATAGCAGGACACTATACCGGAGCCGGCATGGTTCTGAAAAACGGAACGAAAATTATTCGGCCGATTATTCTGGTGGTACTGGCCCTTCTGTTTGTTAAAATTGTATTCAATCTGTAAAGAAAAAGCAGGATCTCAACAAATGAAGATTCCTGCTTTTTTGTTTCATGTTTCTATAAACGTTTCACATCATTGCAAATGTTTCATTATTTTTCAGTCGCTTTTAATGCTTCTTCTACGGTGGCCATAGCGCGGTCACGAAGACCTTTTGCCGTATTCGGGGAAGAGAAAATACACAGAACCTTCAGATTCTCTGTTCCGGTATTGGTGATCTGATGCATCACTTTTGGCGGTGCAACAATCATGGAATCCGGTACAAATGGATATTCAACACCGTCTACCATGGCAACACCGGTTCCGGAGATGCAGTACATGGCTTCGGTCTGGGTGTCATGGGAATGAACATCTATCGTACATCCCGGGTCCCATTCTGTCATATGCACGGAGAAGGCGCAGTCGGTGATTTTATCGTCATCTCCCATGAAAATCGGGGTTATGGCGCGGTTGAAAGGAGCCGGAATCCGGATGGAATTTTTTGGATCATAAGTATAATACATGGAATGTACCTCCACAAAATAGAAAATTGATATCCTCATAGTACCATGTGCAGGAAGTTCAGTCAATTGAAAAAAAGACCGGATAGTGCAATTATACTTTTAAATGGTTGAAAAGTACAACGTTTTTGTGTAATATTACAACTATAAAGCCACAATGATTGCAAAAACTGCAACAGAAACAAATGTTTCTCAGTTACACAAAACCGGTTTGAGGACAAAGTATCTAAAGAAGAGGTGACCAAATTGTTAAAAATGTGAAAAAAACTGGTTGAGCGCGATCTTGGCACTAACATTGCTCTATATAGTGGCAGAATGACTTAGTAAAAATGAAAATAAAATAGAAAGGAGGTTCAGGAGACTCCCTTTAGATGAGAGGATGCCAAAAACTGCAAAAGCAGACAAGCTAAGAAACTAATTAATAAAACGAGGTGAAAGAATATGGATTTGTTTGTTTTGATTTTATCATTCTTCGTTATGCTTTTCCTGGGAATTCCGATTGCGTTTGCACTCTGCCTGTCTTCCCTGCTGTACATGGTTCTTTACTCCAGTGTACCGCTGATCATTATCGGACAGCAGATGTTAAAGGGTGTTGATTCCTTTACCCTTCTCGCAATTCCATTTTTCATTATCGCAGGAAGCCTGATGACGAATGGTGGTATTTCCAAGAGAATTGTTAACTTTGCAAAACAGCTGGTAGGCTGGATGCCGGGTGGACTTGCAGTCGTAGATATTGTTGCATCTATGATTTTCGCAGCTATGACCGGTGCAGGCGCAGCAACCACCGCAGCAGTTGGTGGTATGATGATTCCTCATATGGAAGAAGAAGGATATGACCCTGGATTCGCAAGTGCTATTCAGGCAATGGGTGGTGTGTTCGGACCGATTATCCCGCCGAGTACCCTGATGGTATTGTATGCTGTAGCATCCGGCGAATCTGTTGGAGGAATGTTCCTGGGCGGTATTCTTCCGGGACTCTATCTTGGACTGGTTCTGATCATCGTAGTTGTTATGATGTGTAAGAAAAAAGGTTACGGCGGCGGTGCAAAATTTGATGGAAAAGCATTCGTCAAAGCAACCGTAGATGCATTCTGGGCACTGCTTGCTCCGATCATCATTCTTGGTGGTATCTATTCCGGTATCATGACTCCTACCGAGTCTTCCGCAGTATGCTGTTTCTACTGTATGATCGTAGGTCTCTTTATTTACAGAGAGCTGAGTGTAAAAGATCTGGTAAAAGTAGTAGCAGAAGGTGTTAAGAGTTCCGCAGGTATCATGCTGATCGTAGCAGCAACTCAGGTATTTGGATGGGTACTGACCCGTGCACAGATTCCGCAGACGATTGCCAAGATGTTCACCGAGAACGTAAGCAACGGTACCGTATTCCTGTTCGCTGTCTGCCTGATTCTTCTGGTAGCAGGATGTTTCATCGATGCAGTTCCGGCTCTGCTGATTTTTGCACCGATCTTCTGCCCGACAGCTCAGGCTTATGGACTGAACATGGTTCATTTCGGTGTTGTTATGGTCGTAGTTCTCTGTATCGGTCTTGCAACTCCGCCGGTAGGTATTAACCTTTATGTAGCATCCAGTGTTGGCGGTCAGCCGGTACATAAGATCATTCCGCATCTGCCGATTCCGCTTCTGACGATTGCAATCGCAACGATCGTTTTGATCCTTTGCCCGCCAATCGTAACACTGCTTCCGACTCTGTTCGGCTAATACACAGTATTTAAATTTGAAAAAATGATATATGAAAAGGAGATTACAACAATGAAAAAGAGATTAATCGCACTTAGCCTGGTACTGGCAATGGCTGCAACCGCAACTGCATGTGGAGGAAGCAAATCTGACAGCGCAGCAGCTGACACAAGCGCAGCAAGCGACAGCGCAGACGCATCTGCTGATTCTGCTGATGCTTCCACAGAGGGGGGAGTAACCGGAGATTACAGAGAGCTTTCTCTGTTCGCTGGTTCTATTCCGGAGAACACCCCGACTGGTGGTGCACTGGCAGCTATGGCTGATTACATCAACGAGAATTCCAACGGAACTCTGAACGCAATTGCTTACTATGATACTGCACTTGGTGATGCTACTTCCATGGTACAGGGACTGCAGCAGGGAACTGTAGATATCGGAGTATCCGGTACTGCATATTTCTCTGGTCTGAACCCTGAGATCGAAGTATTCCAGCTTCCGTTCCTGTTCGAGGATCTGGAGACTGCACGTAAAGCAACCTCCGGCGCAGCAGCTGAGAAGATCAATGCAGATATGGAGCAGTATGGTGTCGTAGGACTTTCCTTCTGGGAGAACGGCTTCCGTGAGCTGTCCAATGACATCAGAGAGGTTAAGACTCCGGATGATCTGAAAGGAATCAAGATGAGAGTTCTTCCGGCTGAGGTTCAGCAGAAGACATGGGAGGCTCTTGGTGTTCAGACTACTGCTATGGATGCTTCCGAGCTGTACACCGGACTTCAGACTGGTATCATCGATGCACAGGACAACCCGCTGCATGAGATCGTATCCCGTAAACTTTACGAGGTTCAGCCGTATGTCAGCCTGACAGACGCTACCTACACTCCTTTCTACATGGCAGCAAGCAAACTTACCTGGGATGAACTGTCTGAGTCTCAGCAGGCTCTGATCAAAGAGGCAGCTGAGGTAGGCCGTGAGAAACAGTTCGAGCTGACTGACGCAGCACAGGCTGAGGCTCTTCAGACTCTGAAAGATAACGGCGTAACTGTAACTGAGGATGTTGATAAAGAGGCATTCAAGGCTATCGCTGAGCAGCAGTGGACTGTATTCACAGATGCTTGTGGAACTGAGCTTCTTGACATGGTACAGGCTGGAGAATAAGTATTAACTGATTTCCAGAAAAGGGGTACACATATATGAGACGTATTGTGGATTTAACTCTTCCGATTGAAGAGCACTGGCGTTACGGAATCAAAATTTTGCCGGGTAAAACCCATGCAAATGGTGATCCGTGGCAGAACGTAAGTTATAATCTGGAGTCTCACTGGTTCACCCATATTGATTTTCCGCTTCATTTTGATCCGAACGGAAAGACATCGGATGACTATCCGCTTCAGGACTGGGCAATCACAGATTGCCTGGTTCTGGATTTCTCAGATTGCGGAGACAATACGGCAATTACTGGAGAGATGCTGGAAAAGGCGAATGAAAAATACAAAGACAAACATTTTGACAGCCTTCTGATCCGTACGGACCGCGGCAGAAAAGTGGATTGGAAGACGACAGAATTCTGGGATACCTCACCGTATCTGACAGAGGATGCCGGAATCTGGATTAAAAATTATAACCCGAAGGTAGTGGGCTATGATTTCCCGCAGGATTATGCGATTCGTGAAATCCGTACCATGAAACCGGGACAGCCAATCATTCAGCCAGTACATGAGCATGTGCTGAAAGAGGGGAAGATTCTTCAGATCGAGTATATGACAGATCTGTGGAAGATCGGCTCTGACACCTGTCAGCTGGTTGCGCTTCCTCTGAAACTGATGCATGCTGATGGCGGACAGATCCGCGTGGTTGCAGTGGTTGAAGAATAGGAGAACTGAGAATATGAAAAACGCTCTTGATAAATTTGTTTCAGGACTGAATTTCATCTTCGGAATTGTAGGAATTATCATGGTATTTATTGCTACGTATGCAGTACTGGCAAGAAATGTCCTGATTGTTTCCACTCCGTGGAGTGATGAGCTTCTGAAGCTCCTCTTCGTATGGTCCATCTATGTTGGATCTGCAATTCTGTTTATGAATGACGGACTGATCTCCCTGACACTCGTTGAGGATGGATACAAAGAAAAGAAACCGGTTGTATACGGCGTGCTGAAAGCAATTCAGTATATTGCAGCAATTGGTATCTGCGGCCTGGTTACTTCCCAGCTGTTTACCATCGTTGGTACTCAGATGAACACCGGAGAGGCTACCACCGTTCTAAAATACCCGCTGTGGGTAATGAACCTTGGAATGCTTCTTGGACTTGCCCTGATTGTAATCCTCGGAGTCGTAAAACTGATTGGTTTAAAAGAATATTTCGTGAAGAAGGCAGCATAAGAGATGAAAAAATATATTGATTTGACATTGCCGATTGTCCCGCACTGGAGATGCCTGCATGAGGATGAAATCATCGAAAAATGCTCTACTGACAAGGGAGATCCGGCAAGTGTAACCAGATTCCCGCTGCAGACCCACTGGTATACGCACATTGATGCGCCGATTCATCAGTTTGCAGGCGGTAAGACACTGAATGATTTTCCGCTGTCTTCCCTGTTCGGAAAGGCAACGATCCTGGATGTCAGCTATGTAAAAGACAATCAGGAGATCACCGCTGAAATGCTGAAAGAAGCGCTTGGTGATGATGAACCGACCAAGATCATTCTCATCAAGACCTGCTGGGAAGATTCCAGAGGTGTGGAGAATGCATTCAATTTCTGGCAGTCTCATGATTACTGGGATGAAGCTCCGTATATGTCCAAAGAAGCAGCTGACTGGCTAACTTCCCTGAAACCGGACGTGATCGGATTCGATTTTCCTCAGGATTATGACATCAGAAAACTGCGTTTTGGCGTAGATGAGCGTCATTGCTATCTGACGACTCATCGTCATTGTCTGAAATATGATATTATGATGATCGAGTACATGCATAATATGAGAGAAGTGAAAGACAAATTCGTAGAGTTTGTAGGACTTCCAACTGCTCTTGAAAATGCAAATGGTGCACAGATCCGCTGCGTAGCCATCACAGAAGAATAATGATAAAAAAATTCCGCAGTTCCGGTTTCCCGGCCTGCGGAATTTTTTGTCCTCTGCACGGACAGACAGTGCAGAGGACGTATCTGTTTCTTATACTTCAAACATCAGGTCACCATAGGAAGGCATCGGCCATACTTCCTTATCAACCAGCATTTCCAGACTGTCGATAGGACTTCTCAGAGCGTCCATGGCAGTCATTACATGATCGTGATAATAATGTGCACGTTCTTCGTTATCCTGAATGCCGGAAGCCTCAGCGGTCACTTTGCGGAGTACCCGGACAGCGGCATTGGCTTCGTTGAGCAGGGACATGATATCTCTGAGCAGTTCGGACTGAACGGTCGGAGCCACGTCAATCGCTTTCAGAGACTGAATGATACCGGACAGTGTACCGGTGTATTCGATGACAGCCGGAAGAATCTGTTTTACAGTCATATCAATCATGGTCAGCGCTTCGATGTTTACGGCTTTATTGTAACTCTCGTATTTGATCTCGGCACGGGAGTGAAGCTCTGCGGCGTTAAATACATGGAACCGCTCAAACATCTGGATGGATTTATCCGTTACCAGGGCCGGGATAGCGTCTACCATGGATTTCAGATTCGGCAGACCACGGCGTTTTGCTTCTTCCACCCATTCCTCAGAATATCCGTTGCCTCCGAAGATGATCTTCTGATGCTCAGAAATATACTGGATGGTCAGGTCATGCAGTGCAGTATCGAAATCTTCTGCTTTTTCAAGAATGTCGCAGGCGTCTGCGAATGCCTCTGCAACGATGGTGTTGATGACAACGGTGGAGTGGGTTACGGAGTCTCTGGAACCAACCATACGGAACTCAAATTTATTATTGGTAAACGCAAAGGGTGATGTACGGTTTCTGTCGGTGGCATCCTTGGTAAAGTCCGGGAGTGTCTTTACACCAGTATGGAGTTTGTGGCCTCTCAGACTGTGAGTGGCATTTCCGGTACTTAAGAGCTGCGCCAGAACATCGTCCAGCTGTTCTCCGAGGAAGACGGAGACGATGGCTGGAGGAGCTTCATGAGCACCCAGACGATGGTCGTTTCCTACATTTGCAGCAGACTCACGGAGAAGATCTGCATGAATATCAACCGCCTTCAGGATGCAGGCGAGAATCAGCAGGAACTGGCGGTTCTCGTGGGGGCGTTTGCCCGGATCAAGAAGATTGATGCCGTCATCGGTGGTCAGGGACCAGTTGTTATGTTTACCGGATCCATTGACACCGGCAAAGGGTTTCTCATGGAGCAGGCAGACCAGACCCTGCTGTGCTGCGACTCTCTTTAAGGTCTGCATCATAATCTGGTTATGGTCTGCAGCGACATTGGCCTCGGCGTAGATCGGAGCAAGCTCATGCTGGGCAGGAGCCACCTCGTTATGCTGGGTCTTGGCTGGGACGCCCATTTTCCAGAGCTCTTCGTTGACCTGTCTCATGTAACCGCCGACTCTCTGACGGAGGGTTCCGAAGTAATGATCGTCAAGCTCCTGTCCCTTCGGCGGCATGGCGCCGAACAGGGTACGGCCGGTATAGATCAGGTCTTTTCTCTGCAAATATTTATTACGGTCAATCAGGAAATACTCCTGCTCGGCGCCGATGGAGGGTACTACCTTGCGGGATGTAGTGTTTCCAAAAAGCCGAAGGAGACGTAAAGACTGCTCCTGAACAGCCTCCATGGAACGCAGAAGTGGAGTCTTCTGATCCAGTGCTTCACCGGTGAAGGAACAGAATGCGGTGGGAATACAGAGAATGGCACCTGCAGCATCCTCACGGATAAAAGCAGGGGAAGTGCAGTCCCATGTAGTGTATCCTCTTGCCTCAAAAGTTGCGCGCAGTCCGCCGGAGGGGAAAGACGAGGCATCCGGTTCGCCCTTGATCAGGTCTTTTCCGGAGAACTCCATAAGGACGGAGCCTTCCTCGTTGGGCGGAGTGATGAAGGAGTCATGCTTCTCAGCCGTAAAACCGGTCAGAGGCTGAAACCAGTGAGTATAATGGGTTGCCCCTTTTTCAATGGCCCATTTCTTGATGGCTGCTGCAACCACATCAGCAATGGCCGGATCCAGTTCTTTTCTTCCTTCGATTGTTTTTTTCAGTTCATAGTAGACACTTTTGGGAAGGTACTGTCTCATAGCCTTGTCGTTGAATACATTTGTTCCGAAGATATCCATGATTGAATTCGTATTTTCCATAGTAATTCCTTTCTCTTGAGAGTATTAGGACTTCTTCCGCCGGATGTGATGATACCGACATTCTTCTTAAAGATACAATATCTGAAAAAAAAGCACAATAGTCTTTGGGAAAAAACTTCTAATTGTAATATGCATGGAAAAATCCTATACTAGAAGTAGGATTTCTAATTGATACGATGAAAGGGGAGGATATTTATGGGGATGAATGATACACCGTCGGGAGAGAGGGTGCATATTGGATTTTTCGGAAGAAGAAATGCAGGCAAATCCAGTTTGGTTAATGCCGTGACCGGCCAGGATCTGGCTGTCGTATCGGATACCAGAGGAACGACCACTGATCCGGTCCGGAAGGCAATGGAACTCCTTCCCATGGGGCCGGTTCTCATTATCGATACGCCGGGATTTGACGACGAAGGAACTCTTGGGGAATTAAGAGTCCGTAAGACCCGGCAGATTCTGAATAAGACGGATGTAGCCGTGCTGGTGGCAGATGTACAGGAAGGTCTGAAGACCTGCGATCAGGAACTGTTGGAGCTGTTCCGGGCAAAAGGGATTCCTTATCTTATTGCCTGGAATAAGAGTGATCTGCTGAAAGAGATTCCGGAGGCAGGGGAACAGGAAATCTACGTAAGCGCACAGGAACAGTTTCAGATCTGGGAGTTGAAAGAGAAAATTGCCCGTCTGGGGCAGGATTTTGCCGAACAGAAAGTGCTGGTGCGTGATCTTTTAAAACCGGGAGATGTAGTTGTGCTGGTCATTCCTATTGATACGGCAGCGCCGAAAGGACGGCTTATTCTGCCCCAGCAGCAGGTGATCCGGGATGTTCTGGAAGAGGGTGCATCGGCTCTTTGTGTCCGTAACACAGAGCTCACAGAAACGCTGCAGGCTTTGAAAGAGCCGCCTGCCCTGGTGATTACGGACAGCCAGGTGTTTAAAGAAGTGGATGCCAAAGTACCGGAGCATATTTTACTGACCTCTTTTTCCATTCTGATGGCCCGTTATAAAGGATTTCTGGAAGAAGCGGTTCATGGCGTGGAAGCGGTGGCAAAGCTGCAGGATGGAGACCGGGTTCTCATTGCAGAAGGCTGTACCCATCACCGGCAGTGCGACGACATTGGCAGCGTGAAGATTCCGCGGTGGTTACGGAATTACACAGGCCGAGAGGTGGAGATTGTGACCTGTTCCGGTACGGAATTTCCGGAGGATCTGTCCCCCTATGCAATGGTCATTCACTGCGGCGGCTGCATGCTCAATGAGCGGGAAGTCCGTTACCGGATGAAATGCGCCCAGGATCAGGGTGTACCATTTACCAATTACGGAATTGCCATTGCAGAAATGCAGGGAATTTTAAGAAGAAGTATCAAAGTGTTAAATAAGGAAATATAAGGAGTAGACAGACGTGAAAATATCGACAAGAGGAAGATATGCACTTCGGATGATGCTGGATATGGCACTTGCTGATTCCGGAAAACCGGTGCGGGTAAAAGAGATTGCCGAGCGACAGGAGATTTCAGAAAAATATATGGAGCAGATTATGTCCATTCTGAACAAGGCTGGATTTGTACGGAGTGTCCGTGGCCCTCAGGGAGGTTATTTCCTGACCAGAAAGCCGGAAGAGTATACAGTAGGCATGATTCTCAGACTGACAGAAGGAAGCTTAAGTCCGGTGGACTGTCTGGACGAAGGAGCAGAGAACTGCCCACGGCAGGAAAGCTGTGTGACATTTATCCTGTGGAAACAGCTGAATGATGCCATTCGTGGTGTGGTAGATAAGGTAACACTTCAGGATCTGGTAGACTGGAGTCAGGTACAGGGGCAGGACTACTGTATATGATATCAGAGGAAAAAAGAAGGAGCCACACAATGCAGGCAGAGAAATCAGAACTTCAGAAAATCATTCAGACGATCTGGAGCAGTGAGTTATATAAAATCATACTAAGCAATCCGACAGGAGAGGGAACCTATCGGAAAATTGTCCTGAACCGGCAGAAAAAGGGCTGGCAGGCGGAACAGTATACAGAGAAACAGGTATTTCATGAAAATCTTCCGGAAGGAAAGGTACAGGATTACCTGATGGAAAATATGAGCAGCGCATTCCGGCAGTGCGGTGCCTGGGATGGAACCTTTGAGCATACAGTGCGGATTTCCAAAAAGGGAAAAGTAACCGGTATGAAGAAACGGACGGCGCAGACGGAGGCACCGAAGGCGAAGATGGAGAATAATCGGAAGAAAAATTATCTGCTGGAAGAAGGAACCGTCATCCCGCCGTTGGTGGATATGGGGATTTTTACCGCTGAAGGAAAAGTGGTCCGTTCCATGTATGACAAGTACCGTCAGATTAATCGGTTTGTGGAACTGATAGATGATGAGATCGACGCACTTCCCAAGGATCAGACCATCCGTATCATTGACTTTGGATGCGGAAAATCCTATCTGACCTTTATTCTTTATTATTATCTGGTGGAATTGAAGAAGCGGGACGTGGAGATTACCGGCCTGGACTTAAAAGCTGATGTGATCGCCCACTGTAACAAGGCAGCAGAGAAATACGGTTATGACAAGCTTCATTTCCAGGTAGGAGACATTGGAGGATATGAGACAGAGGAACAGATTGACATGGTCATTTCTCTTCATGCCTGTGATACGGCTACGGATTATGCCCTGTATCATGCCATCCGCTGGAAAGCAAAGCTTATTTTTTCCGTGCCATGCTGCCAGCATGAATTAAATAAACAGATGAAGAGTGACAATCTGTCTATTCTGACACGCTATGGAATTGTAAAGGAGCGGACGGCAGCACTGATGACGGATGCCATCCGTGGCAATCTTCTGACAGAGAGCGGTTACCGGACCCAGCTGCTGGAATTCGTGGATCTGTCCCATACGCCGAAGAATCTTCTGATTCGTGCGGTGCGTTCCATGATTCCGGCGTCTGCGAAGAAACAGGCACGGGCAGAGGTGGATGCCATCGAGAAAGAGTTCGGATTACAGCCGACACTGGATACACTTTTACATGGAAAGGAAGCCTGAAATAAGATGATAGAAAAACAGATGACCTCCGGCGGGGAGGAGACGAAGAAATTATATTACGAGGACAGCCACAGGAAGGAATTCAAGGCAACGGTACTGTCCTGTGAAGAGCGGTTGACGGCCAAAGGAAAGAAAGATGGCTATGCGGTGGTACTGGATCAGACAGCCTTTTTCCCGGAGGGGGGCGGACAGTTCGGTGACCGTGGCTTTATAGATGACGTGGAAGTATACGATACTCACGAAAAAGGCGGTATCATTCTTCACTATACAAAGATGCCCGTGGAAGCAGGAACGACGGTGACCGGAAAGCTGGATTTCGCAGAGCGTTTTTCCAGAATGCAGGAGCATTCCGGTGAGCATATCGTATCGGGTATTGTCCATCGCCTGCATGGGTATGATAATGTGGGATTCCATCTGGGCAGTGAAAATACGACACTGGATTTTAATGGAGAACTCAGTGAAGAGGAGCTTTTGGAAGTGGAGCGGCTAGCGAATGAGGCGGTGTTCGCCGATCTGCCGGTACAGATTTCCTACCCTTCCAGAGAAGAACTGAAGACACTGGATTACAGAAGCAAGATTGAGATCGAGGGGCAGGTGCGCCTGGTAGAGATTCCGGGTGTGGATATCTGTGCCTGCTGTGCACCCCATGTAACGCATACCGGTGAGATCGGTATGATTAAATTCATTGCCTGTGACCGTCACCGGGGCGGCTGCCGGGTGACCATGCTGGCTGGTATCCGTGCCCTGAAAGATTATCAGGAAAAGCAGACACAAGTGACAGCGGTATCCGTGGCGCTCTCCGCAAAGCCGGAGAAGATCGGCGAGGCAGTGCTTCGTCTGAAGGAACAGCAGGAGGCTACCCGTTTCCAGCTGAACCGGATGCAGGCCATTTATCTGGAACAGAAACTGGACAGCATTTCCAAGGAAGATACATTCGCACTCCTTTTTGAAGAAGACCTCGATAATGTAGCAGTCCGCAATTTTGTAAACAGTGCAGTGGAGCGGTTTGAAGGTATCTGCGCGGCTTTTGTGGGAACGGATGAGAAAGGCTATCGTTATATTCTTGGAAGTAAAATAAAGGATGTGCGGGAACTGGCAAAAGAACTGAATACTCGTTTCGCAGGAAAAGGCGGCGGAAAGCCGGAGATGGTGCAGGGATCTTTGAATGGAACAGAAGCCGGGATCCGGTCTGCCATCGGAGATTTTCTTTAAATTTTCCGAATTCCAGCTGCCGCCCCTTGACAAAGTTTTTCTTTCCATCTAAACTAAGGAAGAATTGCAAATGGCAGTGATGAAGAGGAGTACAGATGGACCGCCGTCAGAGAGAATTACCCGCAGGCTGAGAGGTGATTTCGGAATGGACATGTGGAAGGTAGCTTCGGAGCCGGAGCGCTGAAAGGAAGAGATAGGCGTTCCCGAGTCCTCCGCGTTAAGGAGTCAGGAGGTATGTGTGGAACACACATATGAACAAAGGTGGTACCGCGATCATTCGCCCTTTGCACAGATGTCTGTGCAGAGGGCTTTTTTACGCAGAGAAAGGGAGAAATTCACAATGAAAGAATTAGCAAAGACTTATGATCCGTCTGAAATCGAGGATCGTACCTATGCCAAATGGATGGGAAGAAAATACTTCCATCCGGATGTAGACAGAAGCAAAAAACCGTTCACCATTGTTATGCCGCCGCCAAACATTACCGGTAAGCTGCACATGGGACATGCTCTTGACAATACCCTTCAGGATATCCTGATCCGTTACAAGAGAATGCAGGGATACAACGCACTGTGGATTCCGGGAACGGACCATGCAAGTATTTCCACAGAGGTAAAGGTGATCAACAAACTGAAAGAGGAAGGAATCGACAAGAACGATCTGGGAAGAGAAGGCTTCTTAAAGAGAACCTGGGAGTGGCGTGAAGAATATGGCCGCACCATCGTAGACCAGTTAAAGAAGATCGGTTCTTCCTGTGATTGGGACAGAGAGCGTTTCACCATGGATGAAGGATGCTCCGAGGCAGTTCTCGAAGTATTCACCCGCCTCTATGAAAAAGGATATATTTACAAAGGATCCAGAATTATCAATTGGTGTCCGGTATGCCAGACTTCCATCTCTGATGCAGAGGTAGAGCATGAGGAACAGGCTGGCCATTTCTGGCACATTAATTATCCGATCGCAGATGGAAGCGGTTATGTAGAGATCGCAACCACCCGTCCGGAGACTTTGCTTGGCGATACCGCTGTGGCTGTGAATCCGGATGATGAAAGATATACGAATCTGGTTGGCAAGATGCTGAAACTGCCGCTCACAGACCGCGAGATTCCGGTAGTTGCAGATCCGTACGTAGATAAAGAGTTTGGAACCGGATGCGTAAAGATTACGCCTGCCCATGACCCGAATGACTTTGAGGTAGGAAGACGCCACAATCTGCCAGAGATCAACATCATGAACGATGATGCGACCATTAACTGCCCGGGCAGCAAATATGATGGTATGGACCGTTACGAGGCAAGAAAAGCAATGGTAGCGGATCTGGAAGCACAGGGACTGCTTGTAAAAGTAGAAGAGCATGTACACAATGTAGGTACTCATGACCGCTGTGGTACGACGGTAGAGCCGATGATCAAGCAGCAGTGGTTTGTAAAGATGGAAGAGATGGCAAAACCGGCTATCGAAGCGATCAAGAACGGTGACCTGACCTTCGTTCCGGAGCGTTTTGACAAGACGTATCTGCACTGGCTGGAGAACATCCGTGACTGGTGTATTTCCCGTCAGCTCTGGTGGGGACACAGAATCCCGGCATATTACTGTGATGAGTGCGGCGAGACCGTTGTTTCCAAGACAGCACCGACGGTATGCCCGAAATGTGGATGCACCCATCTGACCCAGGACCCGGATACTCTGGATACTTGGTTCTCTTCCGCACTGTGGCCTTTCTCAACCTTAGGCTGGCCGAAGAATACCGAGGAGCTTGATTATTTCTATCCGACCGACGTACTGGTAACCGGATATGATATCATCTTCTTCTGGGTTATCCGTA
Organism: Hominiventricola filiformis; assembly: GCF_020686965.1. Classification (NCBI taxonomy): domain Bacteria; kingdom Bacillati; phylum Bacillota; class Clostridia; order Lachnospirales; family Lachnospiraceae; genus Hominiventricola; species Hominiventricola filiformis. The sequence goes on from NZ_JAJEPS010000007.1 coordinate 117,377, forward strand.
TGGTATTCTCCGGCTATGAGCAGACTGGAAAATGCCCGTTCCACCATGTACTGATCCATGGACTGGTCAGAGATTCTCTGGGACGTAAGATGAGTAAATCTCTTGGAAATGGTATTGACCCGCTGGAGATCATTGATAAATACGGCGCTGACGCGCTGCGGCTGACCCTGGTAACCGGTAACGCACCGGGCAACGATATGCGTTTCTACATGGAGCGTGTAGAGGCCAGCAGAAACTTTGCAAACAAAGTATGGAATGCTTCCCGTTTCATTATGATGAATATGGAGAAAGCAGAGATTCCGGATGAGATTGATCTGAGCACGCTTACCGCAGCTGATAAATGGATCCTGTCCAAAGTCAACAGTCTGGCAAAAGAGATCACTGCCAATATGGATAACTTTGATCTGGGTATTGCCGTACAGAAAATTTACGACTTTATCTGGGAAGAATTCTGCGACTGGTACATTGAGATGGTAAAACCGCGTCTGTGGAATGACGAGGATGAGACCAAGGGCGCTGCTTTATGGACCCTGAAAAATGTACTGATCAATGCACTGAAGATGCTGCATCCTTACATGCCGTTCATCACGGAGGAGATCTTCTGCAACCTGTCCGATGAGGAATCCATTATGATTTCCTCCTGGCCGGAGTACAAAGAAGAGTGGAACTTTGAAGCAGAAGAAAATGCGATTGAGACGATCAAGGAAGCAGTCCGTGGTATCCGTACCGTTCGTACCAGCATGAATGTACCGAACAGCAAGAAAGCAACCGTTTATGTGGTATCCGAGAATGCCAGGATTCGTGAGATCTTTGAACATGGCAAAGTCTTCTTTGCAGCACTTGGATTTGCAAGCGAAGTCATCGTACAGGCAGACAAGACCGGTATCGCAGATGATGCGGTATCTGCACTGCTTCCGGAGGCAGCTATTTACATGCCTCTGCAGGAGCTGGTAGATATCGAGAAAGAAAAAGAGCGTCTCCATAAAGAGGAAAAACGTCTGGAAGGCGAGCTTAACCGTGTCAATGGCATGCTGAACAATGAGAAATTTGTCAGCCGTGCACCGGAAGCAAAGATTCAGGAAGAGCGCGCAAAACTGGAGAAATACACACAGATGATGAGTCAGGTCAAAGAACGTCTGGCTCAGCTGGGAGAATAATATGACATACGAAGAAGCAGAGAGCTATATTAACAATACACCTAAATTTACAAAGAAAAATACATTGGAAAACACACGGATGGTTCTGGACGCCATGGATCATCCGGAGCGTAAGATGAAGTTGATTCATGTGGCAGGTTCCAATGGAAAAGGGTCCGTATGTGCATATCTGTCTTCTATCTTAAAAGCTGCGGGAAAAGAGGTGGGACTGTTCACCTCTCCGCATCTGGTAAAGATCAATGAGCGGTTCAAGATCAATGAGGAGGATGTATCCGACGAACTGTTCCTGGAAGCTTTTGAAGGAGTGATGGATCTGGTTCGTCAGCTTTTAAAAGAAAAGCCGGAGGAGTTTGCCCATCCTACCTTTTTTGAATTATTATTTCTTATGGGTATCTACATTTTTGACAAAGCCCATATGGAATATGTAGTGTTAGAGACCGGTCTTGGTGGACGCTTCGATGCCACCAATGTGATTGAAAAACCGCTGGTCAGCGTGATTACCTCCATCAGTCTGGAGCATACGGAATATCTTGGAGATACCTATGCAAAGATTGCAGGGGAAAAGGCAGGCATTATCAAAGAAGGCTGCCCGGTCGTCTATGACGGAACCAGGAAGGATGTGGAAGCAGCCATTCTTAAGAAGGCTTCCGAGATGCATGCGAAGGCTTATGCCATCCGTCCGGACATGTATAAAATTTTGATGAACACCCAGAAAACGATTGATTTTTCAATGGATACTGGGTATTATGAACCTATGAACGTGTCCATCGACACCGTTGCAGAGTACCAGGTGATGAATGCCTGTGAGGCTGTGACAGCGGCACTGGTGATGGATGAGGGACTGACAGAAACGGATATTCACAGCGGTATGAAGAATATGCGCTGGGAAGGACGTATGGAGCCGGTGCTTCCGGGCGTGATTCTGGATGGCGCGCACAATGATTCCGGAATTGAGGAATTTGTGAAAACAGCCAGACAGCTTGGAAAAGATACCAAAGTGACGTTGTTGTTTTCCTGCGTCAGTGACAAGGACTATGACGGCATGATCAGGACCATCTGTGAGGAGATTCCTTTTACGGAGGTCATTGTCACAGAGGTAGGTGCTTACCGTATGGTTCCGGCAGAGAAGCTTGGCAGTATTTTCCGGAAATATACAAAGCAGCCCGTCGCGGAGATTTCTTCCGTGGAAGAGGCATTTGACGAAGCATATGCCCGCAAAGGAGACGGAATCCTGTTCTGTGTAGGTTCCCTGTATCTGGTGGGAAGTCTGAAAGAGATATTAAGGAGTCGAAAGAATGCTTGACTTTGAAGAAGAATTAAAGAAATTTCATCCGAGCCTGGAGATTGATCAGGTAGAGGAAAATGTGTATAGTAACAATCTGGCAGATGTGACAGATCTGATAGATGAGATGCTGAAGGAAATTAAGGATCGTCGATAGAAAAGGTGAATATATGAAATGTTTTAACTGTGGAGCGGACCTTAAGGATTCCGAGTACTGCAGCCAGTGCGGTGCCGATGTAAAGCTGTACAGCAGGATGCTGAAGCTTTCCAATGCATACTATAATGAAGGTCTGGAGAAGGCAAAGGTACGCGACCTGTCGGGAGCAGTACTGGCATTGCGCGAAAGTCTGAAGATTAATAAAAAGAATACCAACGCAAGAAACCTTCTGGGACTGGTTTATTATGAGATGGGAATGGCTGTGGAAGCCCTGACCCAGTGGATCATCAGCCGCAGTTTCCAGAGCAGCAAGAATATTGCAGATGAATATATAGAGTCTATTCAGAATAATCCGGCGCGGCTGGATACGGTAAATACCAGTTTGAGAAAATACAATCAGGCGCTGGTATATTGCCAGCAGGGAAGTTATGATCTGGCCATTATTCAGCTGAAAAAGGTGCTGTCGGTCAATGGCAAACTTCTGGACGCACATCTTCTTCTGGCTCTTCTCTATATGAAAGTGGAAAATTATGCGCGTGCCCGCAACGAGATTAAGAAAGTACTGGCAGTGGACTGTAATAATACACAGGCACTCCGGTATCTGAAAGAGCTGAACCAGGAGACCGATAAGGATCAGCCGAAGGAAGAAGAGAAGAATAAAGATTATATTGCTTATACAAGAGATAATGAGACGATCATCCAGCCGGTAGGGGTGAAGGACAATTCTGGATTCCATGCGATTCTGAATGTGGTGATCGGACTGGTGATTGGCGTGGCGGTGATGGGACTTCTCATCATGCCGGCTCTGCAGAGTAAGAAGAGCGGAGAACTCAATAAAGCAGTTGCTGAGTACAGTGATCAGGTGGATGCCAAGTCCGCAACGCTTGACAGCCTGAAGCAGGAGAATGAATCCCTGAAGCAGCAGGCAGAAGAGGCTACGAAGGCAGCCAGTGATGCAGCGGATAAAGTGAGCAGCTACGAAGAGCTTCTGAAAGCATATGCCTCCTATTCTGCCGGAGATTCTGCAGCAGCACTGCAGGAACTGGAAGCAATCAATCAGGATACCCTTTCTGATGATGCAAAGACCTTGTATAGTTCTGTTTTCAGTGAAGTGGGTGTTACGGCAGTAAACGATCTTTACAAAACAGGATATGCGGCATATGAGAAGGGAGATTATGATACGGCAATTGCCGATCTTGGAAAATGTTATGAACTGGATAATACCCAGGGAGATGCACTGTATTTCCTGGCAAGATCCTATCATAAATCCGGTGACACTGAGAATGCAAAAATTTATTACCAGAAAGTCATTGAAGAATTTCCGAACACAAGAAAAGCAACAGACGCAGAAGGTCTGATGAAGGGACTTTAGGAGAACTGCCCTGAAGAAAGGGACGTTGTAATGCACAGCATTACAGCGTCCTTTTTCTTTGGTCAAAATGAAGCATGCCGCAGAAAGGAGAACTATTTATGGAAATGCTGGAACAAAAAGGAGGAAGGCTGATCGTCCATCTCCCGGGAGAACTGGATCATCATCATACAGAAAATATCCGGGCAGCGGTGGATCATATGATCCGCACGACACCTGTCGGAGAAGTGGAATTTGATTTTTCAGAAACCTTATTTATGGACAGTGCCGGAATCGGACTGCTAATAGGCAGATATCAGATGATGCAGGCATTTCATGGGCGGATATTGATCAGCCATGTAAATGAGCAGATTGAAAGAATTCTGGAATTATCCGGTATAGAAAAATATATCCGGCTTGAGAAGGAGGAGACCAGATGAAAAACGAGATGACACTGGCATTTGACAGTATTTCAGAGAATGAAGCTTTTGCACGGGTGGCGGTATCCGCGTTCATCACGCAGTTGAATCCGACACTGGAGGAGGTAGCAGATATCAGAACAGCAGTGTCGGAGGCGGTGACCAATGCCATTATCCATGGATATCCGGATGAAGTCCGGACGGTGATTGTGCGTGCCAGACTTACGGATCAGCTGCTGGAACTCTGGGTGAGTGATGAGGGAACCGGAATTGCGAACGTACAAAAAGCAATGGAACCTTTGTACACAACCAGGCCGGAACTGGAGCGATCCGGAATGGGTTTTATGTTTATGGAAGCATTTATGGATCAGATTCATGTGGAGTCTGCACCCGGTGTCGGGACGACGGTCTATATGAAAAAACAGATCGGGCATCAGGATACATAACAGGAGGATTCATATCTTTATGGAAGACACGATGTTTCTGATAGAAAGATCGCACCATGGGGATAAGGAAGCCAGAGAAATACTGGTGCGGGAAAATACAGGACTGGTATGGAGTATTGTCCGGCGCTATATGGGGAGAGGCACGGACAGCGAGGATCTGTTTCAGATCGGAATTATGGGATTGATCAAGGCAATTGACAAATTTGATCTGTCCTACCAGGTGAAGTTTTCTACCTATGCGGTGCCGATGATCGCAGGGGAAATCCGCAGATTTTTGAGGGATGACGGTATTGTTAAGGTCAGCCGCACACTGAAAGAAAACAGTTGGAAGATCCGGAGGGAGTCAGACTTGTTCCGTCAGAGAAAAGGAAGGGAGCCGACTGTGAATGAACTGCAGGAGTGTACCGGGATGACGCCGGAGGAGATTGTACAGGCCATGGATTTTTCTGTGGAAGTGGATTCCATCGACCGTACTGTCCGTCAGAGTGATGGAAGTGAGATCAGCCTTCTGGACAGGCTGCAGGTAGAAAATACCAGGACCGAGGAACTTCTGAATCGGGTGATGCTTGAGCAGCTTCTGGCGGAACTGCCGGAGAAAGAGAGAAGGCTGATTATTATGAGATATTTGCAGGATCGTTCCCAGACAGAAGTGGCACGGATGATGGGAGTGTCCCAGGTGCAGGTGAGCCGTCTGGAAAAGAAGATTCTGAAACAGATGAGGGAGAGACTGACCGGGGAATAAATCCGGTCAAAATAGCACATACTTGTGGAAAACGAAAGGCGGTGCAGGTATGAGTGAGATTCTGTATATGAAAATAGAACGGAACAGCCGGGTAACACATGCAGATGTGAGACTTGGAGACGTGGCAGGGCTGGAGTGCGTGAACCGTTCTGTCACGGCCAGACTGAATGCAATGAGAATTCTCCGGTTCCGGGAGCAGGAAGTGAAGCGGTATGTCATATCTGTCATGAAGGTGATCGAGATGATTCATGAACTGTATCCGCAACTGGAAATACAGAACCTGGGAGAATCAGAATTCATTGTGGAATACGATATTTCGGTGCAGAAATCGGAAATTCTGGAAATCGTAAAAGTGGCAGTACTGTGTGTATTGATATTCATCGGTTCCGCATTCTCTATTATGGTATTTAACAATGATGTGGGGGTTGATGATGTCTTTGCCAGGACCTATGAGCTCCTGACTGGACAGCCATCCAGTGGATATACAGTGATGGAACTGATGTATTCGGTGGGGATTGCCGTTGGCATAATCGTTTTTTACAATCATTTTGGAAAAAAAAGATTTACGGATGATCCGACACCGATAGAAGTGCAGATGCGTCTGTATGAGGACGATGTGAATACCGCGCTGGCCGCGGAAAGCAGCCGGAGGAATAAAACCATTGATGTGGATTAGGATGATTTTTCTGCCCGGGATGGTTGGTCTTGCCAGCGGTCTTGCAGTGGCAGGTGGCATGTTTGCGCTTCTGATTGCGCTGGGAGTAATTGCAAGATTTGCAGGAAAGACCAATACGGCATCCTGGGTACTTTATTATGAGGATGCCGCCGCATTGGGCGGCATTTTCGGAAATCTGTTCAGTCTGTATCAGTTCCGTATCCCGGTTGGAATTACCGGAGCTGCATTATTTGGGTTGTTTTCCGGAATATTTACCGGTACCTGGGCCATGGCTCTCACAGAGATTGTAGATGCTGTTCCGGTTTTCACCAGACGGATCCATCTGAAAGAAGGAATTCCATGGCTCATTCTTGCCATGGCTCTGGGACGGAGTCTGGGAGCATGGCTGCATGCCCGTTTCGGTTATTGAACATCCGGTTCCGGGTGAAACTCGGCCCACTTGTCGTACCAGACAAGGCAGGCGGCGGTATACTGTTCATTCAGACGGTCCAGGGTTTCCTGCCAGAGAGAGGCTGAAGCAGGATCCGTCCAGGAAAGATATTCATCGTATGTATTCCAGTGTTGTGTCAGTGCTTCCTGCACCTGTTCCACAGGTTCAAAGGACAGTCGGAGCTGCCAGTCTTCATAAGCACGCTCCGTATCCTGCTCACGCAGACGGTGACGCTCCGGAAGAGGCACGCTCTGAAGACCGCTTATGAGGGCCTGCTCTTCCGCACGGATACAGGCGGCGGGATCGGCGGCGGCTGCTCTGGCTTTCCGTTCCAGATAATGCTCATAGCCGAAGGGATAGTAAAGTACGGAATGGTCATCAAAGATCAGCAGAGATTCGGCTACCTGACGGATAAAATACCGGTCATGGGATACGAAGAGCAGGGTGCCGGTATAGGCCTGAAATGCGGATTCCAGGGTTTCTCTGGCGGGAATGTCCATGTGGTTGGTCGGCTCATCCAGCAGAAAGAAATTCGGCCTGCTCTGGAAAAGTTCGGCCAGTACCAGACGGGATTTTTCACCGCCGGACAGGGAAGAGACTTTTTTGGAAGCTGCTTTTCCGGAGAAAAGGAATGCTCCTAGAATCTGCCGGACATCCTTCTCTGTAAGAGACGGAAACAGTTCATGGAAATGTTCCGCCACGGTGAGATCGGAAGAAAGAGCAGCGGTCTGCTGGTCAAAATATCCGATCAGGACATTGAGCCCCAGGCTGCAGGTACCTTTTACCGGCGGCAGCAGTCCGGCGGCCGTTTTCAGAAAAGTAGACTTTCCGGCACCGTTTGGACCGATGATACCGATCTTCTGTCCGCGTCGAATTCGCAGGGATAATTCCAGCAAAGACCTGTCATAACCGATCTGCAAATGCTCTGCTTCCAGTACCCATTTGGCACTGCGGATTTCCGGGTCAATGGAACCGGTGAAAATATGTGCGTCATCTTCGACAGGTTTTTCCACCTTCGGCATCCGCTCCAGAATTTTTTTCCGGGAGCGTGCAAAGGCGGCTTTTTTCGGTTTATGTTTGAAGCGTTCGATGAGTTCTTCCAGACGTTCGATTTCTTCCTGCTGCTGTTTCCATGCTTTGGCCTGAAGAGAGTGTTCTTTTTGTTTCTGCGCCTTAAAAGAGGAGTAATTTCCAACATAGCGGTGCAGTTTCCGGTTTTGAAATTCCCAGACGGTATCTGCCGTGCGGTCCAGGAAAAAGCGGTCATGGGATACCATAACGACAGCTCCCGGATAACTGCGCAGATAATCTTCCAGCCATTCAACGGTCTCTACATCCAGATGGTTGGTCGGTTCATCCAGCAGCAGGAGATCCGGTTTCAGCAGAAGCAGACGGATCATTGCGATTTTAGTCTGTTCGCCTCCGGAAAACTGTTCAAGCCGCTTCTTTTTATCTTCCTTTGTAAAACCAAAGCCGGTAAAGACCCGGTCGTATTCCTGCTCCCATGCGAAACGCTCCCGGTCCCATTTATCCGGACAGGGGCAGCATTTCAGAAGTTCTTTTTCCACCGTGACGGACAGATCGGAAAATGCCTGCTGGGACAAAAAACCGGTGGTTGTTTTTCTGGAAGTATAGATTTCCGGGGAAATACTTTTATCGTCCCGGTCAAGTGCCAGTTCACCGGCAAGAAGTCGAAGCAGGGTAGTCTTACCGCATCCGTTTCTGCCGATGACGGCAATTTTTTCGTTTCCGCGGATTTCAAAATGAAAATGGGACAGAACCGTCTGACCGCCGATGCTTAAGGTTCCGTCCTGAATCTGTAACAGCATAATGTCTCCTGTATGAAAGTGTCTGTGGGCACTGTAGTTCTCTTACGTAAATATAGCAGAAAGAGGGCAGCGTTACAAGAATAACCAGAAGATCAGTCCCAGAATCCAGGAGGTGACAACACCGTAAAGAATAACGGGACCGGCGATGGTGAAGATCTTGGAACCGATTCCGAAGACCTGTCCTTCCTTCTTGTATTCGATGGCGGCTGAGGCAACGCCGTTGGCAAACCCGGTGATGGGAACGAGAGCGCCGGCTCCGCCCCATTTAGCAATGGAGGGGTAGAGGTTAAAGCCGGTTAGAAGGACGCTTAAGAGAACGAGAAGAATGGAACACCAGGTTCCGGCAGCCTCCTCTTCAAGCCCCATGGACAGACCGGTGTTGATAAGAAACTGTCCCAGTACACAGATGAGTCCCCCAGTGAGAAATGCTTTTCCCATTTCTAGCGGCAGGCTGTGGGTGGGCGTAACTTCCTTGATATATTTCTGATACTTCTGTTTCTGTTCTTTATTGAGACTGTTCATTGAAAATCTCCTTTCAACAATGTTCCAGCACGATGCCATGGGCAATGCCGGGGATGGAATGACCTTCATTGAAGCTGACCTTGGATAAGAGAGCTCCGGTCGGGAGAAAGAGCACCCGTTTCCATTCGCCGCGTCTGAGTTTTGGCAGAATATAGGATGCCAGCACAGAAGCGGAACAGCCGCAGCCGGAGCCGCCTGCGTGAGTATCCTGGGTATTCGGGTCATAGATCAGGATGCCGCAGTCTTCGTGACGGTCACCAGGTTCAATATTCTGTTCCCGCAGGAGATCCTTTAAAATAATCTGTCCGACGCTGCCCAGATCACCGGTAATGATCCGGTCATAATCTTCGACGGTTCTGCCTGTATCATGGAGATGCCGGGCAATTGTATCAGCTGCTGCAGGTGCCATGGCGGCACCCATATGCATGGAATCTTTCACCCCATAATCCACGATTTTTCCGGTGGTGATTCCGGTGATGCAGACAGATGAAGGGGAAGAGGACAGGAAGTCTTCGGAGGCAAGGAGAAAGGCTCCCGCGCCGGTAACCGTCCAGGTAGTTGACAGGGGACGCTGTCCGGCATATTCCAGGGGAAATCGAAATTCCTTTTCTGCACTGGCAAAATGACTGGAAGTCAGTGCCATCACACATCCGGCATAACCGGCACTGATACACATGGCAGCCAGAGAGAGACTTTCACCGCAGGTGGAACAGGCACCGTAGAGTCCGAACAGAGGAATCTGCAGTTCCATGATGCCGTAAGAGGTGGCGATGCCCTGGGCCAGAAGATCACCGGCAAAAAGATAGCGGACTTCTTCTTCTGTGAGACCCGTTTTTTCCAGTACTTTTCGTGCGGTCCGAAGCTGTAGCTCGCTTTCTGCCTCCTCCCATGTGTTTTTGCCGAATTTTGGATCTTCCTCGATACAGTCGAAGAGATGTCCGAGCGGTCCGTCACTTTCTTTGCTTCCAACAATGGAAGCTGCCCCGATGATACGGGGAGGACGGTCAAAGAGCAGAGTTGCTTTTCCGGTAATCTGTGCCATATAAGAACCTTCCTTTCTAATATTTATCTATAGTTTGTGTAAATTTTCAAAAAATAGTGCACAAAATGAAAAAAATGTGGTATGCTGATTACAGTTTTGGGCAAATGAGAGAGGAGAATATATGAGAAAAAAGTCGCATATTGCACTGGCAGGTTTTCTGGTACGGGGAATGGACAATGAGGTACTGAACCACAGATGGAAATCTTTCTATTTTGGGAATGTGCTCCCGGATTGTAAATGGTCATTCGTGACTATGCGCCATGAGTATGATGGAACTTTTGAGATGACAGCAGCGCTTTTGAAGTCACTGGCAGAGGAGAGTGGTTACTGGTCCATGGATACGGCATCCTTTGTGACTGATCTGGGGCAGGTATTTCATTTTCTGGCAGATTATTTTACGTATCCTCACAATGCCCATTATCCGGGGAATATCAAAGATCACTGCACTTATGAAAATCAGCTGAAACATGGATTGAGGGCATATATCCGCAGCGGACACGCCGTGTTCGCAGGAGGGTGCCACAGACGGCTGAATTCCGTGGATGACATTTTGGACTATATCCGCGAGATGCATGACGAATATATGAGACAGCCGGGAAGTGTGGAGAATGACTGCAAATATATTACGACAGTCTGCTCCAATGTACTGGTTTCTCTTCCGCAGTTTGCAGGTGTGGCAGCGATGGCATACGCAGGCTGATTGAAAGACCGCATTGCAGGCGGAGAACTTTTGCAGAATGTAAATGTCCTCCTGCCGGCTGCGGTCTTTTTTTATCAGAAAGCAAAAGGAGAAAAAAGATGGCGTTACAGTTGATTCTGGGAAATTCGGGAGCAGGAAAATCCCATTATCTGTTTGAAAAGATCATCGCGGAGTCCATGGAATATCCTAACCGACAGTTTCTGGTGATCGTTCCGGAGCAGTTTACCATGCAGACTCAGAAGGATCTGGTAATGATGCATCCGCGGCATGGCATCATGAATATTGATGTCTTAAGTTTTGACCGTCTGGCGCACCGTGTATTTGAAGAGACAGGTGGGGAATATCGGAAAATTCTGGAAGATACCGGAAAAAATCTGATTTTGCGAAGACTTGCAGAGGAGAAGAAGGGGGAGCTTACACTTCTGGGCGGAAACTTACGGAAGCTTGGTTATATTTCCGAGGTAAAATCCCTGCTTTCCGAATTTGTGCAGTACCGGATTACACCGGAGGATCTGACACAGATGATGGAGCGCAATCAGGATAATCCGCAGCTTTATTATAAGCTGAAGGATATGAAAGTCATCTATGAGAGTTTTCAGGAATATTTAAAAGAAGAGTATCTGACATCGGAACAGCTTCTGGATGTGCTGGAACAGACAGTGGAACAGTCTGCCTCTGTCCGGGGCAGTGTGATTGTACTGGATGGATATACTGGTTTTACTCCGGTACAGATGAAACTTCTGGGACGGCTTATGAACCTGGCAGAGGAGGTATACATCACACTGACCATGGACAGCAGGGAGTCTGTCCGGGCACATGAGGCGGAGCATCAGCTTTTCTATCTGACGAAAAAGACGATACGGGATCTTTTCCAGACGGCAGAGGATACGAAGACCAGCATCAGAAAAACGGTAGTGCTGGATGGAGAAACGGCATGGAGATTCCGTGAAGCGCCGGCCCTGTCATTTCTGGAACAGAAGATTTTCCGGCATGAACATTATTTCTGGGGGGATTCTACGGATGCAGTATGCCTCTATGCGGCAGGTACGCCGCGGTCGGAGGCGGACCATATCGGTCGGGAGATCTTAAAGCTGGTCCGGGATGAAGGATTCCGGTACCGGGATATCGCGGTAGTTACCGGTAATCCGGAAGTGTATGCGCCGCTGATGGAGGAGACATTTGCCAGACTTTCCATTCCCGGATTTACGGATCAGAAGCGGGATGTGCTGAAAAACCCCTTTGTAGAATTCTTAAGGGCACTGCTGTCGGCGGTACAGGAAGATTTTTCCTATGAATCCATGTTCCGGTTTCTGCGGAGCGGAATGACGCAGATGACATCGGAAGAGACCGATCAGCTGGAAAATTACGTTCTGGCACGGGGTATCCGGGGAATATCCGGCTGGAAGAAAGAGTGGAAGTACCCGTTAAAAGGCATGCAGGAGGAAGAACTGGATGCTTTAAACGAGCTGCGGCAGAAAGCTATCTGCGGCCTGCAGACACTGAGGGATTGTCTGAAGAAAAAAGACGGGGATGCAGTGTTCATGACCAGAGGGGTCTATGATTATCTGGTGGGGCTTGGAATTCAGGAAAAACTGAAAGGGTATGAACTTCGGTTTGAGAAGGAAGGAAGTTTTAGTCTGGCAAAGGAATACAGCCAGATCTACGGCATGGTCATGGAACTTTTTGACAAGCTGGTGCAGCTTCTTGGTCCATGCCGGATGGATCTTGCAGAATATGCGGAACTTCTGGATGCCGGATTTTCGGAGATGAAGGTCGGACTGATTCCGGCTGGAACTGACCAGGTGGTGGTCGGAGATATGGAGCGAAGCCGCCTGAAAGATGTAAAGGTACTGTTCTTTGCAGGAGTCAACGAGGGCAGTGTACCGAGGGAGAAGAGCCGGGGAGGTCTGCTCTCCGAGATGGACCGTGAGCGTCTGGCGGAACAGGAGGTGGAGCTTGCTCCTACATCCAGACAGGAGACATGTATTCAGAAATTTTATATGTATCTTAATCTTACCAAACCATCACAGCGGCTGATCCTGTCCTGGAGCCTGGCAGATGCGGATGGAAAATCACTCCGGCCTTCCTGGCTGATTGCTTCCATAAAAGAACTGTTCCCGAAAGTAGATATCCGGACAGAAGCGGACAGAACGCTTACCGAACTCCTGGCGCTGCCGGAAGGAAGCCTTACGGAGCTGACAGAGGCGGTGCAGGCGGCGCGGGAACAGAAAGAAACCAGGCTTCAGCAGGCACTGATCCGCTGGTATGCAGAACACAAAGAGTGGCAGCAGAAGCTGGACCGTCTGCTGGATGCGGTTTTTTATGTAAAAAAAGAGCAGCCCATCGGCCATGCGGTGGCAAGAGCGCTGTACGGAACGCTTCTGGAAGGAAGCGTCACCCGGCTGGAACAGTTTGCAGCCTGCGCCTATGCGCATTTTCTACAGTATGGTCTCCGGCTCAAAGAGCGGGAACTGAGCGGCCTGCAGGCAGTAGATATGGGAAATGTATTTCATGATGCACTGAAATATTTTTCTGATACGGTCAGTGGAAGTGAATACGACTGGCTCCATGTACCGGATGAAAAAAGGGACAGCTGGATGGAAGAGTCGCTGGAGCGTGCACTGGAGAAGTATGCAGAGCGGGGACTGGATACGGATGCACAGGATGCCTATGCTGTGGAGCGCATGAAGCGGATCGGAAAGCGGACGGCATGGGCAGTGATGGAACAGCTGAAAAAGGGAATGTTTGTGCCGGAACGGACAGAAGTATCTTTCCGGAATCTGGAGCAGCTGTCCAGTGTGTCGGTGCTGCTCTCGGAAGATGAAAGAATGCGCCTGCAGGGACGCATCGACCGTATTGACGTGTGCAGACAGGACGGTAATGTCTATGTCCGGGTCATTGACTATAAAAGCGGCATGACGAAATTCGATCTGACTAGCGTCTATTATGGATTACAGCTGCAGCTTGCAGTCTACCTGAATGCGGCAATGGAGATGGAACAGAGGGACAGTACAGGAGAAGTACATCCGGCGGGAATGTTCTACTATCATATTCAGGATCCCATGCTGGATTATGAAGAAGAAAGTGATCCGGTTCTTCGGATTCTGAAAGAGCTTGCGCTCAATGGGATTGTCAACGCGGATCCGCAGATTGTGAATCTGATGGATCGGGAAAGCGGAGGAGGCTCATCGGTGCTTCCTGTGAAGTTCAAAAAAGACGGCGGTTATACGGCTTCTTCTTCGGTAGCGGAAGAAACGCAGCTGCAGCGTCTTTCCCGTCATGTCAGCCGAAAACTCTCAGAATACGGGGAGCGGATTCTGGATGGAGAGATCAGTCTGTCTCCTTATGAACTGAAAGATGATGATGCCTGCAGATTCTGCAGTTTTCACAGTATCTGCGGATTTGACAGGCGTCTGGACGGCTGTGAGAAACGGCATCTGGAACCGTTGGAGAGGGCAGAAGTATGGAAGAAACTGGAGGAGGAAGAGTCATGAGTATGACATGGACGAAGGATCAGCAGAAGGTCATTGATACAAGAAATACGAATCTGCTGGTATCTGCAGCAGCCGGTTCTGGCAAGACAGCAGTTCTTGTAGAGCGGATTCTTTCTCTGATTACGGACGCAGAGCATCCTGTGGATGTGGACAGACTTCTGATCACTACATTTACCAAAGCAGCAGCCGGGGAGATGAGGGAGCGCATCAGCAGGGCTCTCGCGGAAAGGCTGAAAGAGGATCCGGGAAATGAATGGCTTCAGCGGCAGGAAGCGCTGGTACACCGCGCGCAGATCACGACGATTCATGGATTCTGTCTCTATGTGATCCGAAATTATTTTCATACAATTGGTCTGAATCCTAATTTCCGGATTGCGGATGAAGGAGAGATGAAGCTTTTGAAGCAGGATACGGCGAAAGAGATCATTGATGAAGCTCACCGCTCGGGTGATCCGGCATTCCGGAAATTCGCGGACAGCTATGGAAGCGGCAGCAGAGGAAACGGTCTGGAAGAGCTGGTGATCAGTCTTTATGAGTACGCCATTGCCAGTCCGCAGCCGGAACAGTGGCTTCGAAACTGTGTATCCGCGTATGAGATGCCGGAGGATGGAACCTGGGAGGATTTTTCCGGAAATGAAGCAGTTCTTGAGGGGCTTCGTACGGCAGCAGGGGATGTGCTCTCTGTGATCCGGGAGGCGAAGAACGTGGCGCAGATGCCGGGTGGACCTGCGGCTTACTGCGAAGCGCTTTTGTCGGATGAGCAGCAGCTGACAGAACTGGCAGAATGTGTTTCAGTGGAACGGTTCAGGGAACGACTGGAAGGAATTTCCTGGGCACGCCTTCCGAGCAAAAGAGCTAAAGTGATGGCAGATGCGGATGAGGAACTGTGTCAGAATGTGATGGATCTCAGAAATCGGATGAAAGAAGCAGTGAAGGGACTGGGAAAACAGTATTTTCAGATATCGGACGAAGAACAGTTTGCACAGCTTCGTGAAACGGCAGGAAATGTACAGGTTTATGTACAGCTGGCCCTTGCCTTTATGGAGCGGCTGGAGGAGAAGAAACGGAAGAAAAACATTCTGGATTTTGCAGACCAGGAGCATCTGGCACTTAAAATACTGACGAGGGAAGAGGATGGAAAGCTGCTGCCGTCCGAGACAGCAGATGTATTTGCAGAATACTTCGAAGAAATCATGGTGGATGAGTATCAGGATTCCAACCTGGTGCAGGAAGCAATACTGGAAAGCATCAGCAGAAGCCGTCTTGGACGGGAAAACAGGTTTATGGTAGGAGATGTCAAACAGAGTATCTACCGGTTCCGCCAGGCAGAGCCTGGACTTTTTCTGGAAAAATATGTGCATTACGGAGAGAAAGACGGAGGAATCCGGGTAGATCTTCATCAGAATTTCCGAAGCCGCAGTACGGTGCTTGACGCAGTCAATGAAGCATTTTACCGCATAATGAGGCCGGAACTGGGTGGGATTGACTATGACGAAGATGCGGCATTAAAAGCGGGGGCGTCTTATCCGGAGGAAGATCATATGACAGCGGAGCTCCTGTTGCTTCAGAAAGAAGAGTGGGAACAGCTTCAGCGGGAATGTCGATGGACGAAAGCAGAAGCAGAGGCCCATATGATTGCCGGAAAGATCAGATACCTTTTCAGGGAGGGCAAGGTCACGGAAGACGGGCAGCTGCGACCGGTTCGTCCGGGTGATATTGCGATTCTTCTGAGAACCATGTCCGGGTGGAGCGAGACATTCGTGCGCGTGCTGCAGGAAGAAGGAATTCCGGCAAGCGCCCAGTCAAGGGAAGGATATTTTCAGACCATGGAAGTGGAGACCCTGTTGGCTTATCTGCGGGTACTTGATAATCCTACACAGGAAATACCGCTGGCAGCATCTCTTCATGGACTGCTGGGAGGATTTTCCTCGGAAGAGCTGGCAAAGATCCGTGCAAGCAGTCCGGAGAGCGGATTTTATGCTGCCTGCAGACAGTACCGGGAACAGGGAGAGGAAGCAGAACTTCGGGATCGTCTTATTTCCTTTTTTGAGCAGGTGGATCGTTACCGTGAGCAGGCTTCCTTTCTCTCTGTTCATGAACTACTCTGGAGAATTCTGATGGAAAGCGGATATCTCATTCAGGTCCGGGCACTGCCGGGAGGAATACAGCGGCAGGCCAATGTGGAGATGCTGCTGGCAAAGGCCCAGGACTATGAGAAGATCAGTTACCATGGACTGTTCCATTTTGTTCGTTATATTGAACGCATGCAGAAGTATCAGATGGATTTTGGAGAAGCGGATATTTCCGGTAAAAGTGGGGAAGCCGTACAGATCATGAGCATCCATCACAGCAAGGGACTGGAATATCCGGTGATATTTGCAGCAGGTATGGGGAAAAGCTTCAACCGTCAGGATGGCCGGGAGAAAATGATTTTCCACAGTCGCTGGGGTGTCGGTCTTGATTATGTGGATACAGAAGCGAGAATGAAATGCCCGACACTGATGAAGCAGTTGATTCGGCGTCAGAATCTTATGGATGGGCTTGGTGAGGAATTGCGTGTCCTCTACGTAGCTATGACCCGTGCAAAAGAAAAGTTGATTCTTACCGGCATGGCATCGGAAAAACTGATCGCTGCCGGACGAAAGGGAGAACGACTTCTGTTTTCAGATCTGATGGGAGCTGAGTGTCCGCTTGCGTGGATACTTCCCGCACTGAATCCGGAGGAGCAGGAGAGCAGTGTGAAGATCAGCATCGTTTCCATGGAACAGGTGATTCGGGAAGCCATTCGGGAGCAGATGGCAGAACAATTGTCGAGGGATGAACTGGAACGGAGACTGTTATATGGTATGCGGGACCAGGAGAGCGAGGATCGGATAGAAAGTCTCCTGAATTGGACCTATGCATGGAAGGACCGAACAGCCGCCAAACAGAAATATACTGTTACGGAGCTGAAAAAACAGCGGCTGCAGGAAGAGATGGAATATGGGGAAGAACTGTATCC
The DNA here is from genome assembly GCF_020686965.1 of Hominiventricola filiformis. Lineage (NCBI taxonomy): Bacteria > Bacillati > Bacillota > Clostridia > Lachnospirales > Lachnospiraceae > Hominiventricola > Hominiventricola filiformis. The sequence goes on from NZ_JAJEPS010000007.1 coordinate 134,622, forward strand.
GGAAGAGGAGATTGTGCCTCTGGTACCGCAGTTTATTGAAAAGACAGAAGAAAAAACAGGAGCTGCAAGAGGAACGGTTTATCATACGGTCATGGAATGGCTGGATGTTGTTCATATGGCGAAAGTTTTTGAACATGGAGATCAGGAGAACATCATCAGAGAAGAGCTGGACCGGCTCTGTGCAGTTGGAAAGCTTTCAGAAGAGGACCGGAGGGCAGTCCGGGAGCAGGATTTGGTGAGATTCTGTAAAACGGATCTTCTGAAGCAGCTGGCAGCAGCAGAATCACAGGGAAAGCTGTGGCGTGAGCAGCCATTCGTTATTGGTCTTCCGGGAGATGAGGCGGATGGTTCTGACCCGGAGGAAACTGTGCTGATTCAGGGAATTATCGATGCCTTTTTCGAAGAAGAGGATGGAGTTGTCATTCTGGATTATAAGACAGACAGGGTACATGCAGCGAAAGAACTGAAAGAACGGTATCAGGCACAGCTTGACTATTATGCCCGGGCGGTTGCCCAGACAACCGGTAAAACAGTGAAAGAAAAGCTGATCTATTCCTTCTCTTTGGGAAAGACGATCTTCTTGTAATACTTTAAAATAGAGTAGTGAAATACGGAGTATTAAAGTAAACGAAAAGCGCCAGAATAGTAACATATTCTCAACGGAGGGTATGTTATGCAGAACAGGATCAGAGAGCTTCGGGAAGAACGAGGAATGAATCAGGATGCTCTGGCCGGACTTGTCGGAGTGTCCCAGCAGAAGATCAGCAAGGTAGAACGGAATACAGAGTCACTGGGAATTGACCTGCTCATAGAGATATCAGATTATTTCGGGGTTACTACCGATTATCTCCTTTGCCTGTCAGATGAGAAGAGGGGAACTGCACAGGACAGACGGGTCAGACGGAAGATGGATGAACATGCGGCGCTGATTGCTGCCTATGAGGCATTGAATGAAGAAAATCGCAGAATGGCCAGGAAGATGATGACTGTCATGAAGCGGTTACAGGATGAAGAGGCTGTTGCAAAATAGATGAGGAGTCATCTATGGAGCAACAGCTCTTTTTTTACTGTTCATCGTACAAAAAACTTAATTTTGAAACTGCCGTCCTTCGTGATCCATCTCATAATGATCGCGATAGATCAGCTGAGAAACAGGAACGATTTCATAGCCTTTTGCATGAAGACCTTCGATGACACGCGGCAGGGCATCTTTTGTATATTTGGCACCGTTGTGCATGAGGATGATGGAACCGTTCCCAAGATGTTCACTGTCCAGAATACGGGAGACAATGGCATCGGCTCCGTAATTCTTCCAGTCGAGACTGTCACAATTCCACTGAATTGTATAGTAATGAAGCGCTTCTGCAGCTTCAATAAGTGTATCATTGTAATCCCCGTAAGGCGGGCGGAACAGACACATCTCCTGTCCGGTCAGCTCTTTAACCCTGTCATGGACAGACTGAATTTCTTTCTGACATTCTTCAGCACTGAGCTGGGACATTTGTTTATGATTCTCACTGTGATTACCAAGATCATGTCCGGCAGCTGCAATTGCTTTTACATCATCCGGATAGGCGGAGACCCATCCGCCAGTCATGAAAAAAGTTGTCTTTACCTGATACTGCGCTAATATGGAAAGAAGTTCTTCCGTGTCATCATTCCCCCAGGCTGCGTCGAAGCTGATGGATACCTGCGGCTTTTCTGTGCTGACACAGTAGATGGGAAGCTTCCGATTCTCAATAACGGCAGAAGCGGGAACGGATGAGGAATGGGAGATAAAAAAGCCACCCAAAAGGGTAATGATAAGGCATAATGACAGAGGAAGTACGTGCTTCCTGTGAAATAATTTCATATACTTACTCCAGAGAGAGTCTCTTGATAATGAATGTATGCTGTAAAAATGGAAAATATGATGACTGACCAAGTCAGACCGGAGCTCCAGACCAGAGCTCCACGGCAAAAGTCATGCATCCCGTCAGGCTTTTTTATATAGAAAACCCTTGAATTTATAACAATCATTCGCTATAATAGAACCCAATATGAATACATGTATACAAAATATTGCCTTACGCAAGGATAGGATGTGACGAAGATGAGCAATGTGACCATGATGGAGTTATCGAGAGAGCTGGATGAGCAGTTTGATCGTCTGTTGAAAGAATGTATGGTGTCAGGCGAGATTGATCAGGAGTTATATACAGAGTATGACGTAAAGCGAGGACTGCGTGATGCCAATGGTAAAGGTGTGCTGACAGGTCTTACCGAGATTTCCGATGTCCTTTCTTATAAGAGTGTGGATGGCAAGAAGATGCCGGCAAATGGTGAACTTTATTTCCAGGGATATAATGTAAAGGAGCTGATTGCCGGATTTGAAGACCGCAGGTATGGATTCGAGGAAACAACCTATCTTCTGTTGTTCGGAAGTCTGCCAACACCGAAACAGCTTAGAAGCTTTGTCCGTATTATCAAGAGTCTTCAGGAGCTGTCCGGACAGTTCCTTCGGGATGTGGTTATGAAGGCAACCAATAAGAATCAGATGAATGCACTGCAGAGATGTATTCTGACGTTGTACTGCTATGATGCGAACCCGGATGAAGTGACGGTGCCCAATGTATTGCGCCAGTCCCTGCAGCTCATTGCAAAGATGCCGCAGATTGCTGTTCATTCCTATTGTGCTTACCGGCATTTCCATGCGGATGATACACTGGTCATCCGTCTTCCGAATAAAGAGATGTCTATTGCGGAAAATATTCTTCAGATGCTTCGCCCGGATGGAGAGTTCACGGAGCTGGAAGCAAAGGTATTGGATGTGGCGCTGGTGCTGCATGCAGAACACGGTGGTGGTAACAACTCCACATTTACCAACCATGTTGTTACTTCTTCCGGAACAGATACCTATTCCGCAACGGCAGCTTCCATTGCATCCTTAAAAGGTCCCCGTCATGGTGGTGCCAACCTGAAAGTGCAGCAGATGTTTGCGGATATCAAGGAACATTGTCCGGATTATGAGGATGAAAAGACACTGACCCGGTATCTGGAAGATATGCTGGATAAGAAAGTATTTGATAAATCAGGACTCATCTATGGTATGGGACACGCCGTCTATACCTTGTCCGACCCTCGTGAAGTCATCCTGAAAGAGTATGCGAAACGTCTTTCCGAAGAAAAAGGCATGCAGCGGGAGTATGGGCTCTATGAGAGAGTGGAGCGTCTGGCAGGGGAGGCTATTGCGAAAAAGCGTCATCTGTTTAAGCCTATTTGCGCCAACGTGGATTTCTACAGTGGATTTGTATATTCCATGCTTGGAATCCCGGAAGAACTTTATACGCCGATTTTTGCTATTTCCCGTATTTCCGGCTGGAGTGCACACCGACTGGAGGAAGTTGTCAACAACGGTAAGATTATCCGTCCGGCATACAAGTATGTAGGTCATCACCGCAGCTACATTGCACTGGATGACCGCAGGGAATAGTCGTTGCGTTCATAGCGCAGATGTGCTACAATCATAAAAAAGACATCGACAGGACCGGTTTTGTGCCTTATGGGACAAAGCCGGTCTTATGGTGGTTTTCAGGGAGAAGCGAATTTGGATAAAATAGCAGTTTTAATTCCGTGCTACAATGAAGAAAAAACCGTGGAAAAGGTAGTACGTGATTTTCGTCAGGTGCTGCCGGAAGCAGTGATCTATGTATATGATAATAATTCCTCTGATCGGACTGTGGAACTGGCTGAGAAGGCAGGTGCAGTGGTTCGTCATGAGTATCTGCAGGGAAAAGGAAATGTTATCCGCAGGATGTTCCGTGAGATCGATGCGGAAGTTTATATTATGACAGATGGTGATGACACTTACCCGGCGGAGTTTGCCAGAGAGATGGTGGACAAGGTACTTCATCATCAGTCTGACATGGTAGTGGGAGATCGCCTTTCTTCTACGTATTTTACGGAGAACAAGCGTCCGTTCCATAATTTTGGAAATTCACTGGTGCGCGGCACGATCAACAAGCTGTTCCACACGGAGATCAAGGATATCATGACCGGATACCGGGCATTCAGCTATCAGTTTGTGAAGACATTCCCGGTACTTTCCAAGGGATTTGAGATTGAGACAGAGATGACCATCCACGCAGCAGATAAAAATATGCAGGTGGATAATGTGGTTATCGAATACCGTGACCGTCCGGAGGGTAGTGAGTCAAAGTTGAATACCTACTCTGATGGAGCCAAGGTACTGATGAGCATTGCAAAGCTTTACCGGAATTATAAGCCCATGCATTTTTTTGGAATTATGGCACTGCTGCTCACGATTATCAGTGCCGGATTTTTCTGTCCGGTGCTGGCAGAGTATGTGGCGACCGGACTGGTGCCAAAGTTCCCCACATTGATTGTCTGCGGCTTTACGCTGATGGCAGCTATTCAGTCTGTATTTGCTGGACTCATTCTGGCAGCAGGGGCGCAGAGGAGCCGGCAGGAGTTTGAGATGCATCTGATGCAGGTGGATATACGCTATAAGGAGCTTAAGAAAGATGAGTGACAGACTGATCAGGCATCTGAAAAATATCAGACTATGGATTTTTACAGTAACAGGCGGCATATTATTTGCCGCCTTTGATCGTTGTGGATATATGCTGAAACAGTATGGTTCCATCTGGGCTGTATCGGAAAATCCGCTGCATCGGACCATTTTTCACAGGATTCTGTGTGTACTTCCTTTTTATCTGGCAGGTATGCTGCTGGCAGTTCTGTTTATGGATTTTCTGCGGGGAAGATTTGGCAGGAGAGGCAGTATCCGGAATATCCGCTGGGAACTGTTCTGCAGGTGGAGATACTGGGGAGCGGTTATGTGGGGTGTTTATTTTGTCAGTTTCCTGCCTGCATTTCTGGGAGGATTTCCCGGGATTTTTGCGGCGGATGCACCCAACCAGGTAGGATGGACGTTTTCCGGATGGCTGACAGCCCATCATCCGCTGGTTCATACCGGTCTTCTGTGCGGAATTTTTACGGTGGTCAGAAATCTGGGCGGCAGTGATAATCTGGCAGCGGCAGTGTATTCGCTTCTTCAGATGGCAGTGATGGCGGGGATTTTTACGGCAATTTCCCGTTTTTTACGAAAAGAACATGCACCGGTGTGGCTGCAGATCGGAACCGTCGTGTATTTATGCCTGTTCCCATTTCATGGAATGATGGCGGTTTATACAACAAAGGATACCGTGTTTGCAGGAATCTTTGTCCTGTGTGTGATCCGGATTTACCGTATGTGTACCCGTCCGGAGAACTGGCTGAATGGGCTCGTGAGAATTGTGGGAGCGGTGCTTTTGTTTGTCCTTTTATTTCTGTTCCGGAATAACGGAATGCATACGTTATTGTTGTGCGCGCCGTTTCTGCTGTTTTTTCTGAAAAAATACCGGAAAACACTGACAGCTATTTTTCTGTGTGTACTTCTGGCATACATTTTTTACAACGGACCATTATTGAAAATACTGCATGCGGAACCCGGCAACAGCCGTGAAGCTTACAGTATTGTTATGCAGACACTGGGACGCACTTATGTAAGCGGCGGGAAAATCACGGAGGAAGAGTGGCAGGTAATCCGTCCGGTGATGGATGAAGAAACGCTGGCCCAGTATACTCCGAACCTGTCCGACCCCATTAAAAATCAATTCCATACGGATGCCTTTAACGAGGAAAAAGGAGCATTTTTAAAGGCGTGGCTTCAGATTGGATGGAGAAATAAAAAGACATATATCGATGCATTTTTAAATACGACAGCGGCATTCTGGTATCCGGATACGGAGGAAGAATATCTGGATTTTGTCTGCTTCAATATTCAAAAAGATGATCCGAACTATCCTCACGTGGAGATGAGACCGATAAGTCAGGCTTTTTATCGATATTATACGGCAATTGGGAGTGAGGCTGCATTCAGAAAGATTCCTGTGATCCGGCAACTCCTTTCTATGGGACTGTATTTCTGGCTCATGGTAGCTGCGGCACTTTATGTGATTTATCGGAAGGAATATATGCGGCTTTTATGGATGCTGCCATTCTGGACGTATATGGGAACCAGTCTGCTGGGACCGGCAGCTCTGATCCGGTACAGTTATCCGGTGATGCTTGGCGCACCGATCTTCCTGTATTTTTGTGTAAAAAGAAAAAGAACCGGGGCATAGAATAGAACAGCCCCGGTTTTTATCGTATGGGAAACTATCGCCCACAGTCATCGAATGGCGGGCGGGGAGGTCTCGGAGGAGGTGGTGTCTGGCAGAGGGGTTCAGAAGGCATGCATCCGCCTGACTGACATCCACCCTCCGGTCTTCCGGGGCAGATCGGTTTTGGTTTGTCACATCCGCAGGACGGATTTCCACAGGAATTGCATCTGCAGGAATTACATCTGCAGGAATTCCCGCCGCCGCACCAGCACAGAAGCAGTAAAATCCATATCCAATTGTTCATGTTTTCAACTCCTTTCTGCTATAGACTATGCAGAAAGCCATTTCTTGACAAAAAAGGAATCAACTGCTATATTGCAAGTAAGAAACAAGGGCGTTTTCATCAGGTGGATTACGCCCTTTTATCATACTCAAAAATCGGAAAAGGAGCATGGAAATGAGATATACGAAGAAAGATATTCTGGAGATGGTAGAAGAAGAGGATGTGGAATTTGTCCGTTTACAGTTCACAGATCTGTTCGGCAATATGAAAAATGTGGCAATCACAGCCAGTCATCTGAAAAAAGCACTGGATAATAAAGTGATGTTTGATGGTTCTTCCGCAGAAGGATTTGTTCGCGTGGAAGAGAGTGATATGTATCTGTATCCGGATTACGGTACATTCGCAACATTTCCATGGAGACCCCAGCAGGGGAAAGTAGCCCGTCTGATCTGTGATGTGTATCGTCCTGACGGCACCTGCTATGAGGGGGATCCCCGGTATATTCTGAAAAAAGTGGTCAGCGAAGCAGCTGCCCTTGGCTATACCTTTAATGTGGGACCAGAGTGCGAGTTCTTCCTGTACCATGTGGATGATGATGGAATGCCGACTACCATCACCCATGAGCAGGCAGGATATTTTGATATGGGACCTCTGGATTTCGGAGAAAATGCCAGAAGAGATATGGTACTGACGCTGGAGGATATGGGATTTGAAGTGGAATCTTCCCACCATGAAAATGCGCCGGCACAGCATGAGATTGACTTCAAATATGACGAGGCGCTGCAGACAGCAGATAACATTAGCACATTTAAACTTGTGGTCAAAACTATCGCGAAGCGCCATGGTCTTCATGCAACCTTTATGCCAAAGCCGAAAAATGGTGTGGATGGTTCCGGCATGCATATTAACATGTCTCTGTCCCGTGACGGCAGAAACATTTTCCAGGACAGCCATGATCCTAACGGACTGAGCCAGGAGGCATACTATTTCCTGGGAGGAATTCTGAAACATATTAAAGGAATGACGCTGATTTTGAATCCGCTGGTGAATTCCTATAAGCGTCTGATGCCTGGATACGAGGCACCGACCCATATTGCATGGTCAGGCAGAAACCGGACACCCCTGATCCGTATTCCGGCAACCCGCGGAGAGGAGACCCGAATCGAACTCCGTTCTCCGGATCCGGCATGCAACCCGTATCTGGCACTGGCAATCTGTCTTGCTGCAGGTCTTGACGGCATAAAGAATAAGATTGTTCCGCCGGATGCCATGGAAGGAAATATGCATCTGCTGACTCCAAAAGAACTGGAAGAACGCGGAATAGAAAGTCTTCCGAAGAACCTGCAGGAGGCAGTGGAGGAGTTTGAAAAGGATCCGCTGATGAAAGAAGTGCTGGGAGAGGAAGTCTGCGGCAAATATAGTATGGCGAAAAAAAAAGAATGGGAAGACTATAATGCCACCGTATCTCAGTGGGAGATTGACAGTTATCTTCTGAGAATTTAGCCCCTTTTGTTATTTGATACGATAACAGAAGGGATGTGGTAGAATGAACGGCATTATTGTTGTATTCCCGAAAATAGAGGATGGGAAAAGTGTCCGAAATCTGCTGGTAAGATATGGATATGAGGTAACGGCTGTCTGCACCCAGGGGGCGCAGGTGCTGAACTATATTGACACCATGAATGATGGAATCATCATCAGTGGGTACAGATTCCCGGATATGTATTATTTTGATCTGAAACATTCTCTGACACCGGGATTTGACATGCTGCTGATGGCCTCTCAGAGAGTGTGCGGGGAATGCATGGATCATGAAATTGTCTGCGTTACCATGCCCCTGAAGGTGCAGGATCTGATCAGCACGGTGGAAATGATGTGCATGAATCAGGCGCGCAGAAGGAAAAAGCTCCGTTCCAGGCCAAAACAGCGTACAGAAGAAGAAAAGAAAATTTTATGGGAAGCCAAGGCAGTGCTGATGGAACGAAATCATATGACTGAGGAAGAAGCACACCGTTACATACAAAAATGCAGCATGGACAGCGGCACTTCTCTTACAGAGACGGCACAGATGGTGCTGAGCATGATTAAGCTGTGAATAGTCTTGTACAGGATGGATATTTTTGCTATAGTTAAACAAGATATGTGTTAACAGGAAGGGGATTTCTATGAAATTTACAAAGATGCACGGAATTGGCAATGACTATGTGTATGTGGACTGCACGAAGAAAGATCTTGCCCATACATCTGAGATTGCAAAATATGTGAGCGACCGTCATTTTGGAATTGGTTCAGACGGAATGATTTTGATTAAATCATCAGAAAAAGCAGATTTTCAGATGGATATGTACAATGCGGATGGCTCCCGTGGCGAGATGTGCGGAAACGGAATCCGCTGTGTGGCAAAGTATGTCTATGATCATCATCTGACGGATAAAACAGAGATCTCCATCGATACACTGGCAGGTATCAAATATCTGAAACTGACTGTGGAAAATGGAAAAGTAGTGAAAGTCCGGGTTAATATGGGACAGCCGATTCTTGCTCCGGACAGGATTCCGGTAATCGCTGAGAAGGAACCGGTAGTGGCAGAACCCATTAAAGTGTGCGGGAAAGAATGGAAGATGACCTGTGTTTCCATGGGAAATCCCCATGCAGTGATCTTCATTGATACACCGGTAAAAGAATTCCCGCTGGAGGAAATAGGACCGCATTTTGAAAATCATGCACGTTTCCCGAAGCGAACTAATACCGAGTTTGTAAGAGTGTTGGACCGCCAGACACTGGAAATGCGCGTGTGGGAGCGAGGCTCCGGAGAAACGCTGGCCTGCGGAACTGGCACCTGTGCGACTGTAGTGGCAGGAGTACTGAATGGACTGTGCGACCGGAAAGCAGTGGTTCATCTGCTGGGAGGAGATCTGGAGATCGAGTGGAACGAGGATGATAACTGTGTTTATATGACTGGTTCCGCAACTGAGGTATTTGAGGGCGAGATTACACTTCCGGAGGAAATGACAGAGTGAAGATCTGGAACAATTGCAGGAAAGCAGGATATGTGATTCTGTTTGCTGCGGTGATTTCCATGAGCGCCTATATTTTCTACGGTGCTGTGGACACGCTGAAATATGCGGATGCACTTGAAAATGTGATAAACGGAAGGACGGTTCCTGTGGTGATATCAGGAACCGTCCTTTTGCTGGCTATATTTGCTGTTGCGATACTGACCAAGGTGCTTCCGGCGATGGAAAAACGCTTTTCAAAGACAGTGGTGGTGCTCGGAAGCCTCATGGTTCTGGTGCAGATTCTGACAGTACTGGTGCTGCGGACATCGCTTCGGCAGGATCATTTGAAAATATTTGACACAGCGGTGGCTCTGCTGGAATATCCGACGATTGCGGAAACGCATTTCAGCCAGTACTTCATGAAGTACCCCAATAACATTCCTATGTGCATTTTTACGTATGGATGGTTAAAGCTGGCTTCACTTTTTGGAATTCCGGAAAGCAGCTGGATGGATTTTATGAAAATCATCAACGTTGTGTTTATGAATCTGGGAATGTGGGCAGTTTTTGATCTGATTCGAAGACATCGTTCCAAAAAGACCGCTCTTTGTTTTCTTTTGTTTTTGATTGTCAATCCTCTGTGGTATCTTCTGGCAGAGATGTATTACACATCAACTATTTCCCTGGCATTTTCCATGGGAGGTATCTGGTTTTTTGACCGGGCAGGAGAAGAAAAGAATATGGTCAGAAAACTGCTCCAGTATGTCGGTATGGGTCTTCTTCTGGCGGTTGGGTATAAGATCCGGGCGACGGTGATTCTGACGATATTATCTTTACTTGTTTATACGGTATTCACATTGGATGAAGAAAAAATAACAGAATGGAAAAAACGGATTGTTTCCTGGGGGCTTTCCCTGGCAGCAGTTTTGTTTGGCCTTCTGCTGGTGTTTGCCGTCTACGGAAGGGCAGAACAGCAATATGCGGGCTTTGACCCGGCAAAGACAGGTTATCCCACGGTACACTGGATTATGATGAGTGCCCAGGGGGATGGCCAGTACAACAGTGCGGATGATGCTTTTACAGGCTCTTTTGACACGAAAGCGGAGCGGACGGCAGCAGATCTTGCGGAGCTTCGCCACCGGGTAGGAGAGATGGGACCGGGCGGACTTCTGACTCTGTTCCGGAATAAACTAAGGGTGGCATTTTCGGATGGAACGGATGACTACTATGCCCTGTTCCGTACCATGCAGTCACCATCCCGGCTGCAAAAGTATATCAATGGCGGCAGATCAGACCTGCTGGCATTCTATCTCCACAGCTATCATGGTCTTCTTATGGGGATGGTGCTGCTGGCGCTTATTTACCGGGCCTGGAAAGGGAAACCGGAGCTCTGGGATGTGCTGATCATCAATTTGTGCGGTGCGTACCTGTTCTATCTCATCTGGGAAGTGGATCAGGCTTACAGCATTCCGTTTCTGCTCATCCTGACGGCACTGGGCGCGGAAGGAATTTCCTTAAGTGTGGAGGATGCCAGCCGGCCGGAACGGGAACTGCCGGAATTTTTTGGGTGGATTCCGGCTGTCTCTGGCGGTATCCTGCTGGTGGAAGTATTAGCTGTTGTTCTGGTGATGAAGGTGACCGGTCTGCCGGTCCGGGATTATGCAGTGCTGCAGGATCAGGAGACCAGTGACCAGCTGACGCTGCAGACGGATTTTGCTCAGACCTTCCGAACCGGAAAAGCATTTGACCATCTGGATCTCTGGGTGGCCAACTGGGACGGCGGAGCCAATGATTCGGTCTATGATGTGACGATTCTTGACGAGTCCGGCATAGCCGTAGCCACAGGACAGGTGATCGGCGCGGAAGCGCCCTGTATGTCTCCTTATACCATCGCATTTGACCGGGTACAGCCGGATCATGCAGAGACCTATACCATTCGGGTGGCTATTCAAAATCCGGACTGTGTCATTAAGACAGATTTTCTTTATTACCAGAGCACCTGTGATCTGTATGCGGACGGCGCACTCTATACTTCACAGGAAGAACAGAAGGTAGATCTGGCCTTTGCGGTATATTCTGAAAATTTTTCTGACAAATAATAAAAAACTATAAATTTTTCCTTGCAAAGAAAAAATACTTGTGCTAGGATTATGCTCAAATAAAAAAAGGCGAAGAACAGGACTCTTGCCTTGCAGAGACCGACAGGAATATGGCGTCACCGACTGAGAGCGCCGTTTGGAGGAGCAGGTAAAGGGAACACTTGGGAGCTGTCCGGTCGAAAGAAGAGTAGGCCGGTTCCGTGAGCATACGTTACATGCAAAAGAGAGGAGCGCAGTTTTTTTATTGAAAGACATGCACTCAATGCGGGTGGTACCGCGGGAGATAGAATTGATTCGTCCCGTCCCGGAATATTCACAGTATTCCGAGACGGGATTTTTTTGTGCGAGCAACGAGCCGGGCAAACATCCCCCGTCCCGGAAGCCAGATTCAGGAGGAATGAGAATATGGAATTTATGACAGGCGTAAAGAAAACCGACTTACTGGAACTCCCGGAGCTTCAGGACAAATCATTAGCAGGTCAGACTGTTAAAGTCAACGGTGCCGTGCATACCATCCGTGACATGGGTGATGTGGCATTTGTGGTACTCCGTAAAAGAGACGGACTTCTGCAGTGCGTCTACGAAGAAGGCAAAGCGGGATTTGATCTGAAAGACTTAAAAGAAGCAGCCACCGTAGAGATGGAAGGCATTCTGAACGAGGAAGAGCGTGCACCGGGCGGAATCGAACTTCGTATCAGAGGATTGAAGATCCTTTCCAGTCCCTGCGCACCCATGCCCCTTCCCATTGCAAAATGGAAACTGAACACTTCTCTGGATGCCAAGCTTAACATGCGTTCTGTATCACTGAGAAATATAAGAGAGCGTGCCAAATTCAAGATTCAGGAAGGTATTGTGAAAGGGTTCCGTGATTTCCTGTATGAGCAGGGATTTACCGAGATCCACACCCCGAAGATCGGAGCTAAGAGTGCAGAGGGGGGAGCAAACCTTTTTAAACTGGATTATTTCCATCGCCCGGCTGTGCTGCAGCAGTCCCCGCAGCTTTACAAGCAGATGATGGTAGGTGTGTTTGACCGGGTATTTGAGACTGCTCCGGTATTCCGTGCAGAAAAACACAACACCAAGCGTCATCTGAATGAGTATACATCCCTTGACTTTGAGATGGGTTACATCAGTGGCTTTGAAGACATTATGGCTATGGAGACCGGATTCCTCCAGTACACCATGAAGCTTCTGGAAAGAGAGTATGCAAAGGAGCTGAAGATCCTTAATATCACCCTCCCGAAGACCGATAAGATTCCGGCTGTTCGTTTTGATAAGGCCAAAGAGCTGGTTGCCGAAAAATACAACAGAAGGATCCGTAACCCATTTGATCTGGAGCCGGAGGAAGAGACACTGATCGGTCAGTATTTCAAGGAAGAGTATGATGCAGATTTCGTATTTGTCACCCATTATCCTTCCAAGAAACGTCCGTTCTATGCAATGGATGATCCGGAAGATTCCCGCTTTACTTTAAGCTTCGATCTTCTGTATCATGGTCTGGAGATCACCACCGGCGGGCAGCGTATCCACGACTACAACATGCTGGTGGAGAAGATTGCGGCCAAAGGAATGGATCAGGAAGGACTGGAACAGTATCTGGATACGTTCCGTTATGGCATGCCGCCTCACGGTGGACTGGGTATCGGCATGGAACGTCTGACCATGAAACTGGTGGGTGAGGACAACGTCCGTGAGACCACCTTGTATCCGAGAGATTTATCAAGACTGGAACCGTAGTGAAGAGAAGGAGAACTTACCATGGCAAACATTATTTCTGATGAAACCATCGAATATGTCGGCATTCTCGCAAAACTGGAGCTGTCTCCGGAAGAGAAAGAGCAGGCAAAGAAAGATATGGGAAATATGCTGGATTACATTGACATGTTAAATGGTCTTGATACAGAAGGTGTAGAGCCCATGTCCCACGTATTTCCGGTACACAACGTATTCCGTGAGGATGTGGTCACCAACGGAGACGGACACGATGCAACACTGGCTAATGCACCGGCACAAAAAGACGATGCATTCAAAGTACCGAAGACGGTAGAATAGGAGGGCACGAAGATGAATCTCATGAGTCTGACTGCCGTAGAACTCGGCAAAAAAATAAAATCCGGTGAAGTAACTGCAGTGGAAGCCACGAAGGCAGCCCTGAAACAGATTAAGAAACTGGATGGAACTTACAACTGCTACGTGACGGTGGATGAGGAAGCTGCCCTGAAAGAGGCAGAGGAAGTACAGAAAAAGATCGAAGCAGGAGAACTGACAGGTCCGCTGGCAGGTGTTCCGGTAGCGGTTAAGGACAATATGTGTACCGAAGGAATGCTTACTACCTGCAGTTCAAAAATTCTTTATAATTTTAAACCAACCTACACGGCAGAAGCAGTTCTGAATCTGAAAAAAGCAGGCGCTGTTGTGATCGGAAAGACAAACATGGATGAGTTTGCCATGGGAAGTACCACGGAGACTTCTCATTTCGGTCCGACGAAGAATCCCTGGAATCAGGAACATGTACCGGGCGGTTCTTCCGGCGGAAGCTGTGCGGCAGTGGCAGCCGAGGAGTGCTCTTATGCATTAGGTTCTGATACTGGTGGTTCTATTCGTCAGCCCAGTTCTTTCTGTGGTGTGACCGGTATCAAACCGACTTACGGAACCGTATCCCGTTATGGGCTGATTGCCTATGGTTCATCCCTTGACCAGATCGGACCGGTCTGCAAAGACGTGACCGACTGCGCAACGGTACTGGAAGCAATCGCCTCCTATGATCCGAAGGACAGCACTTCCGTAAAGAGAGAATCCTATGATTTTACTTCTGCATTAAAGGATGATGTGAAAGGTCTGAAAATCGGTATTCCGCGAGATTATTTTGGAGAAGGTCTGGATCCGGAAGTGAAAGAAAGTATTCTGAAAGCAGCAAAAGTGCTGGAGGAGAAAGGTGCCATTCTGGAAGAGTTCGATTTAAGCCTGGTAGAGTATGCGATTCCTGCTTACTATGTCATCGCTTCCGCAGAGGCAAGCTCCAACCTGGCACGTTTTGACGGTGTAAAATATGGCTACCGTACCAAAGAGTATAACGGGCTTCACAATATGTATAAGAAATCCAGAAGCGAAGGCTTCGGACCGGAAGTGAAACGTCGTATCATGCTTGGTTCTTTCGTGTTAAGTTCCGGATACTATGATGCTTACTATATTAAGGCACTGAAGACCAAAGCGTTGATCAAACAGGCATTTGACCGTGCCTTTGAAAAATATGATGTGATCCTCGGACCGGCAGCTCCGACTACAGCACCGAAGCTTGGGGAGTCCTTAAGTGATCCGATTAAGATGTATCTGGGAGATATTTATACCATTTCTGTCAACCTGGCAGGACTTCCGGGTATCAGCGTTCCCTGCGGTGTGGACAGCAAAGGCCTGCCCATTGGCATGCAGCTGATCGGCGACTGCTTCAAAGAAGACAACATTATCCGTGCGGCTTACGCATTTGAACAGACAAGAACCTACGAACGCTGCGCAGCAGCCAAAGCGCAGGACTAAGGAGGAGACGAAGATGAGCAAACAGTATGAAACCGTCATCGGTCTGGAGGTTCATGTAGAGCTGGCCACCAAGACCAAGATCTTCTGCTCCTGTAGTACTGCATTTGGAGGAGCACCCAACACCCATACCTGCCCGGTCTGCACCGGTATGCCGGGCTCCCTTCCGGTATTGAACAAACAGGTAGTGGAATATGCAGCAGCCGTAGGACTGGCAACGAACTGTACGATTACTCAGAACTGTAAGTTTGACCGGAAGAACTATTTCTATCCGGACAACCCACAGAACTATCAGATTTCCCAGCTGTATTATCCCATCTGCCGCAATGGTTATGTGGAGATTGACACTCCGGCAGGTCCGAAGAAGATTGGTATTCATGAGATCCATATGGAGGAGGATGCCGGAAAACTGATCCATGATGAGTGGGAAGACTGCTCTTTGGTAGACTACAACCGTTCCGGTGTACCGCTGATCGAGATTGTATCCGAGCCGGATATGAGAAATGCAGACGAAGTCATTTCTTATCTGGAAAAGCTTCGTATGATTATTCAGTATCTGGGAGCTTCCGACTGCAAGCTGCAGGAAGGTTCCATGCGTGCAGATGTGAACCTGTCCGTCCGCGAGGTGGGTTCTGACAAGCTGGGTATCCGTACAGAGATGAAGAACCTGAACTCTTTTAAAGCTATTGCTCATGCGATCGAGGGAGAGCGGGAACGTCAGATTGAACTGCTGGAGATGGGCCGTCAGGTCATCCAGGAGACCAGAAGATGGGATGATAATAAAGAGTCTTCCCATGCCATGCGTTCCAAAGAGGATGCACAGGATTATCGTTATTTTCCGGAACCGGATCTGGTGCCGATTATCATCAGTGACGAGTGGCTGGCAGCCATCAAAGCCCGTCAGCCGGAGCTTCGGACGGCCAAACTGATCCGTTACAAGAAAGATTTTGATATTCCGGATTATGATGCGCAGATTATCACATCCGCTAAGAAGATGGCAGACCTTTTTGAGGCAACAACAGCCATCTGTAAAAAGCCCAAGAAAGTATCTAACTGGCTCATGGTGGAGACCATGCGTCTGATGAAAGAGCATGAGATGGAGGCAGAGGATCTGAAATTCTCACCGGAACATCTGGCAAAACTCATCGATCTTGCAGACGCAGGCACCATCAACAGTTCCGTGGCAAAAGAAGTATTCGAGCAGATCTTCCTGGAAGATATTGATCCTGAGAAATATGTAGAAGAACATGGCTTGAAGACGGTCAACGATGAGGGCGCATTAAGAAGCACGATTGAGAAAATCATTGCAGACAATCCTCAGTCTGTGGAAGATTACCACAACGGAAAAGAGAAAGCCATCGGCTTCCTGGTAGGACAGACCATGAAAGCAATGAAAGGCAAAGCAAATCCGGGTATGGTAAACCAGATTCTGAAGGAGTTATTGTAAATAAAGTTGTTATTCCGGGAGCTGTAGGGTATAATACGTTCATATTTGGAAATACGACAGATAAGGAGTAACGAATATGAATCCGATGGCACTCATGAAGATAATGAATGCAAAAAATAAGTTTAACGCCAGCCATCCGAAATTCGGTGCCTTTCTGAATGCTGCGTTTGCAGGTGGTATTCAGGAGGGGACGATTATCGAGATGAAGGTGACAAAACCGGACGGCACAGAGATGACAACCAATCTGAAAATAAAGCAGTCCGATCTGGAACTTTTACAGGAACTGCGTGAAGCAGTAAAATAAATACTTTCCGGGGATTTATGAAGAGATTGTGAAAATGTAGACAATTATTTTATAATTATTTTACAGTTTCCCCATAATTTGGACATAAGTCTCTGATAAAGTATAAGCATAAAAGTTCTACCGGAGCTTTTCTCTTACAGAAAAACAAACAGGCGGAAGGCCTTGGGAACTTTCTAAAAATGGGGGCGGTGATTTTACATGCGCGCAAGTGAAACTCCGCTCTCGACTAACAACAACAGCGTTTCGATTTTCGAAACGCTTTTATTATGTTATAATGAATCCCAAAAGGAGGACGAAGACATGCAGAAGACTTCGATTCTGCTGATGCACTGTAAAGAGATGGAAAAGCAGCAGAAGATCAGAAAACTGTGTCAGCGATTCGGCATGGAATGCCGCATACTGACGGAAAAAGACGGGAAGGAAGAATTAGGAGTTCTGTGCGCCACGTATCCTGTGGCAGTCGGAAAGCATGAGATGCCTCCATTTGCATGGCAGATGCCGGAACTGCTCGTGTTCTCCGGACTTCAGGAAAACAGTCTTCAACTTTTTCTGATAGCCTATCGTGAAGCTCAGATTGAGCAGATTCCGCTGAAAGCAATTGTGACGCCGCATAATATCAGCTGGAGTATTTATGAACTGAGCAGGGAGCTGGCATCAGAGCATGCAGCTATGCATCCGTGAATACAAAAAAGGACATCCTTTCGGATGTCCTTTTTTCATTTTCCAGTCATAGCATTCTGCATAATTCTCAATTCAAAAAACATATAAGAATCGTTGTACTTATATTTATTTTAACGTAAGAATCTGTTGAAATGTTCGGATTAGAGTTTGGTTACGTTAGTAGCCTGCGGTCCCTTAGCGCCGTTAACTACTTCGAACTCAACAGCCTGGCCCTCTTCAAGAGATTTGAAGCCTTCCATGTTAAGTCCTGAATAATGAACGAATACATCATTACCCTGCTCGTCAGAGATAAATCCATATCCCTTCTGGTTGTTGAACCACTTTACTGTACCTTTGTTCATTGTGGTACCTCCTTAAAATAATACATGTGCAAAGCACAGTCTAAGATTACCACAGTTTAGGGGGAGTGTCAAATAAAATCGGCCGACAAAAAGGCTTCTGAAATGGCAGTTATGAAACTGTGAGCATGGACATAAAATAGGAAAAACAAAGATTTTCCGGAGAAATTAATGAGACGAATTCTGACCGTAAATATAATGATTCTGCTGATTTTTGCGTCTGCTTCCTACTGGATGGAGGAAGGAGAAAAACTGAAAGATACTATGGCGTCAGCTGAGACTATACAGGCGGAAGTCTCAGAGCCGGAAGTGGAAAAGAAATATATAAAAGGGGTAGATTTTCAGGTGTCCTGTCTGGCGCTTTCGGAGAGCTATGAATATGACAGGGATACGTATGGGACGGACCATCATATCAGATGGACAGATCTGTTGGCCTGGACAGCGGCACATACCGGAGGAAGCTTTTCAGATGACCGGAAAGTGTGCAGCCTGCTGACAAAACTGGAGAAAGCGGTGGAAGGCGGTAAGACACTGGAACAGCTGACAGAGAGTCTGGACTATTTTTCATATTATCAGGAAGCATATGAAGCTGTTTTGGGCGGAATGGTGGGTGAATATGAGATGGAGGAAACAGAAGAGGGGGACCAGGGAAGGAAAGTGATGAAGAAACGCTATGGACTGAAAGCGTTTCATCCAATTGCAAAAGGATTTCCTTATACAGACTATGACGATTTCGGAGTTTCCAGAACATATGGATACCGCAGAGCTCACCTGGGGCACGATATGATGGGGCAGACTGGAACGCCGGTGGTCTGTGTGGAATCCGGCTATGTGGAGGTGCTTGGATGGAATCAGTATGGCGGATGGCGTATCGGGATCAGGAGTTTTGACAGGAAAAGATACTACTATTATGCACATCTGCGGCAAGGATTTCCCTATCAGCCGGAGTTGAAAGAAGGATCGGTGGTGCTGGCGGGAGACGTGATAGGTTACATGGGACATACTGGATACAGTGTGAAGGAAAATGTTAATAACATTGATCAGACACATCTGCATTTTGGAATGCAGCTGATCTTTGATGAGTCCCAGAAGGATGGTGACGATCAGATCTGGATTGACTGCTACCAAATCGTCAGATTCCTGTACCGGCAGCAGTCCGAGACAATCAGAGACGACGAAACGAAAGAGTGGCGCAGAGTATATCTGATGAAGGATCCGGCAGCAGAAGCTTATGAGCGGACGCTGGATTTTTCCATGTATCCGTGATCTGTGACAAAAATCTCAGAGATGACGCAGCTTCTGCTGAATCAGATAACCGACGGCATCGGCAAAACGTTCCGGAGAAGATGCCCATACGACATCATTTCCGTAGATTCTGCGAGCAGCAGGGAGATCTTTTTCACGGCCGGTGCAGACAGCAAGTACACTGACATCTTGACGTCTCAGGAGGCTGACTTCTTTTGCTGTATCGGTAATTCCGTGTTCTCCGCCATAATCATAAAAGAATGGCAGCGAGCCTTTTGATTCCACGAGACGGTGATCGTCGTTTGGACTGCAGTCGGACAGGATAATGAGCAGCCGGTGGTCATAGTCAGAGGACAGCAGGCGTTCACCGGTCAGGCGGATGGCGAGACTGTCCCGATTCCAACCGGCGGATATATACTGGAAAATATGGTCATTGTACTGTGGTTCCTCGTAATCACGGAACATATGGAGAACGGTGCATCCATCCGTGGTACAGTAGGAGCAGACTCTGACCGGAATACCGCAGCGGGTAAGACTTTCAGCAATAATATATCCCTGAGAGGCAATCTGCTCCTGACGGTTTTGTTGGGATGCAGATGCATCCAGCAAAATATCCACAGACAGGTTTCCTATGGAGAATGGAATATTCCGGAAAAAGATTTTTTCATGATGGAGTTTTTCGGCCTGCCAGATACGGTCCGGACGGAGGATTCCGTATTTGCTTTCTTCCTCTGCGCTGCCGGTATCACACTGTAGCACATTGCGGATGCGGTCTGTAAGCCGGGAAATGCTGAGCATGTGGCGGGACAGATTTATCTGGTGATAGTGAATATTTTTCTTCTCCTGCAGAAGTGCGGCAGAGCGGAAAGTGCGTGCACCGCTGTCGGCGGAGGAAGAATGCCGGAATTCTCCACGGGTGACATGGAGATGACAGTATCGGTGTCCGCCGCAGCATAGTTTTTTCTCCAGCTTCTCCAGGTCTTCCGGAGCGTAGAGGGAAAGACCGAAACTGTCCTCCAGAAACTGCCGGAGCTTCTGATTCCGGGTTTCTGCCCGCAGGGCAGGCAGCCAGAGGGTCAGCTGTTTCTTCTGTTCAGTATCACCAGAGCTTTGCACCGTTGTAATCAGTGCGCCGCCGTGCAATGCCGCTTTTCGAAAGCGGACGGGAAAGACAGGAAATCTCCGTTTGTCGTGCAGGGGTGGGATAGAACAGTGAAAATACAGTTCCATCAGATGATTCATATGTTCCACGATCTGTTCGGAAGTGAGTGTACTGTCAAATTCCAGATCAGCAAGAAGAGCCTGTTCTTTTTTACTTAAGCGGGAGTGATGTCCGATGACAGCGCCGAAATGGGCCGTGTTCAGACGATCAAAGAGTTCCTGATCCCAGTACGAAGTCCGCTGATCCCAGACAGTCTGGGAATAAGAAGTGCGGAGAGTGGTAAGTAATGGCCGGTCTGTCAGAGCATGCTCATAAGTACAGCGTTCCAGTCCAAGCCAGACCAGTCCGCGAAAGAGATTGGCTTCCCGCAGACGTCCAAGGCGCAGAAGCATATCATGGATGGGAGCATAGTTGTAGTAACGATGGACGGAACCAATAATGCAATTGAAGTAGAGGCTTGGCTCTCCGTCTTTTTCATAGGCAGCATAATCCGGAACGAAATGATAGTCACCGGCTGCATTCCAGATGATATTTTTAGCACGTTGTTCCTGGATGGAATCGATATTCATAAGGGCACCTCTTACTGAAACAGTTCTGCAGCGCTCTGCTTTTCAGAGACCCGGATAAGAAACAGATCATCCACCAGTTTGCGTTCATATGGATCGAAGATCTTATTTCCGATGCCAAGACGCAGTGCCTCCAGCGGAGAAAGCCCTTTTTTTATCAGACGGACAGAGGCGAGCAGTCCACGGAGATCCAGTGCCTTCGGGGAAATTTCTGCACTTTCGCATTTTTTTTGCAGTTCCTGAAAGATTCGGCAGAACTGGGTATTCCAGGCGGGAGACAGATCGGGAAACTCAGACCGGAGAAGTTTGGCCAGGTAATCTTCAGAGATTGGAGGCATATCAATCACCACAAAACGGGATGTCAACGCCTCATTAAGTTCCCGGGTTCCTGCGTAGCCATAATTCATGGTAGCAATAAAACGGCAGGCCGGATGCAGATCGATCCGATCATAGCCAGGGACGTCGATGCTTCCGCGAAAATCCAGTGCTTCATGAAGAACGGCGAGGGCCTCATTTTTGGCCATGTTGATTTCGTCCAGCACACCAAAACCGCCGAACCGTGCGCTCTGGCTGACCGGACCTTCCCGGAATGTAACTTCTCCATTCTTCCATGTGTCGGAACCGATCAGGGACGCCGCATCAGTGTTGATGCTGAGCGAAATATTAAAAAGGGGGCGTCCGAAAGCAGCGGCCAGATTTTCAGCCAGCACATTTTTGCCGGTAGCCTTAGGACCGGTCAGCAGGAGATGTTCTCCGCATAGAAGTGCGGATAATGCCTCTTCCCAGATTTTAGTACCATAATAATAGTATCTTGGAGTGCGGATCCGGTTTGCTACTTCAGGTTCCGTTCCGAAGGCAGACCGGAACTGTTCCAGTTCCTGTATGAGGTGTGGATGAATTCCTTCTTTTTTCAGAAAATCAAGCATGATGATGTATCCCCCTCTTTTATGGCTGTGCCATATTTATGAGATTAGTATAGCACAAAAAAGGCAATAAAAAAGGCGACATAAGAATTTATTCTGAAAATTCTCATGCCGCCTATATAACTGTAATTTCCAATGGACTAAACCTCGATTTCTTTAAATCTATCTCTATTTTATGGTCTTTTTATGACCTATGCTCCGTATGCAATTCCTTTGGAATCTTTACGGTATTTCTATCTGGTTTTTTATTAACAAGGTATCTTTCCTTTACCTTCTTCAAAACATTTCGTTTTTCTTACCAAGTGGTAATTTTAATGATTTTAAAATAAATTATTCAGTTTTTTAGGTTTTAAAAAAAATTATCGTTGCCGGTGGTCCGTACCTCCAATTCTTTATATTATGGGGTGTAACGTTAAGTTTTGGTTGGACTCTCCTCCTTTTCATGCTCCATCGATTGGATTATTTTGTCTTTTCGTTCGCTCCTTTGTTTTTATGAGCTTATTATAACACATCGCATCTATTTGTCAATATATTTTTATAAAAAAATATAAATTTCTGAAAATAAAGAAACAAGAAAGGAAAAGACAGATGACAACAGCGGAATTGACAGCCATAGACGGCTTTGATAGACTGTTACAAAAGAGAGGCGGGGAACTTCACGGTAAACATGAAAGGATGCCATAGATATGTCAGTAAAAAGGAATGTAACATTAATCGGAATGCCCGGCGCAGGAAAAAGTACGGTAGGTGTTGTATTGGCAAAGATTCTCGGATATCATTTTCTGGATTCTGATCTGGAGATTCAGGAACAGACCGGAAAACTTCTGCATGAATTGATTACGGAACATGGAGATGAAGGATTTCTGGAGATCGAGAACCGGGTAAATGCTGGACTTGCAGTAGATAAGACTGTGATTGCCACCGGTGGAAGCGCTGTGTTTGGAGAAGATGCCATGAAGCACTTGCAGGAAATTTCCACGGTTGTTTATCTGCGTCTGCCTTACAAAAGCTTAAAAAGGAGACTTGGTGATCTGAAAAAACGTGGTGTTGTGCTGAAACCGGGACAGACGTTAAAAGATCTGGTAGACTACCGGACTCCTTATTATGAAAAGTATGCGGATCTTATTGTGGATGAAGAAAATCTGGATATCCGCGGAGTTGTAGAGAGAATTGTAAGTGCGCTGGAAAGCGTGGAATAACGGAATATGAAAATAGAAACGTATTATAAAGCAAAAGCTGAGGAAATTCATAAAACCTGTCCGGTAGTGGATACTCATCTGGATCTGGCAGGCGAACTGGTCTTTCGTCTCCGCAATGGGGAAGAAAATCCGTTGCGGGACATTTATCTTCCGGTATTTCGCAAAGGCAGTTTTGATCTGATTGTTTCATCGGTTTACCTTCAGAACCATGAACTTCCGGAAGGTGGACTCCGGGCAGCACTGGAGCAGATTGTGGTGCTGAAAGAGCAGATCCGGAAAAATCCGGAGTTTCTGGAGATTCGGTCAGTGGAAGATCTGGACCGGTGTCTGGAAGAGCATCTGATCGGAATTATTCTCTATATGGAAGGCTTGGACTGCATTGGATCAGATGCGAGGCTTCTGACCGCTCTGTGGGAACTGGGAGTACGCGGGGCCTCCCTTACCTGGAGCAGGAGAAATCTGCTGGCGTCCGGCTGCTGCAAGGCAAGTGAATGCTATGAGATCCGGGGCGGTCTTTCGCCAGAAGGGTTTGATGTTGTCCGGGAGATGGAGCGTTTGGGAATGTTTGTGGATGTCAGTCATCTCAATGATGATGGGTTTGAAAATATTCGGGAAACAGCAATCCGGCCATTTATGGCAACCCATTCCAACAGCAGAGAGGTGGCCTTTCACTATCGTAATCTGACGGATACACAGATGCAGATTCTGGCAGACCAGGGCGGCATAGCAGGACTTAATGGCTACGTCCGTCTGGTGTCGGAGACGGCGGAAGAAGAATATCCGGATGAAAATGGTGTTTACTGTCTGGAAAAATTATGTATGCATGTGGAGCATATGGTGGAAGTGATGGGGCCGGAGCATGTGGGCTACGGTTTTGATTTCTGCGATTCTTACACGGCAGCGGAGCGGATGGCGGAAGGTCAGTCTCATTATGCGGACTGCCTTCTGAATCACGGAAATGTACCGCTTCTGACAGCGGCACTTTTACAGAGGGGCATGGACGAAGAAGCTGTCCGAAAAATCGTAGGAGAGAATTTTGTGCAGTATTTCCGGAAAATGCTGCCGAAAACCTCTTGACATTCCAATGCTTCTCACCTAAAATAGCCGTATAAATCGGCGTTGAAAAGAATAAGTAATGATTTTGAAAGACCACAGAGAGCTGCCGGCTGGTGAGAGGCGCGGGGAATAGAAGTCATGAATACCTCTTGGAGCTTCCCTTTGAAACGGTGAATAAAGCCGCGTGTAGGAGGAGACGGGTGCATCCGATATCATGCGAGGGTATCTGCGAATGGCAGACCGGTCTGTACTGGAATAAAAGGAACATGTACCCGGTGAGGCAGTGCGCGTGAGTGTACTGTGAAAAAAGGTGGTAACACGGAAGACATAACGGCTTTCGTCCTTTGGCAAAAGGGCGAGAGCCTTTTTTGCATCCAGATACTGGAAAATAAAATAAGAAAACAGGAGAAAGAAACATGCAGGTTTATGAAGAACTGGTAGCGCGCGGACTGATCGCGCAGGTAACAAACGAAGAAGAAATCCGTGAAATGGTAAATAACGGAAAGGCTGTATTTTATATCGGATTTGACCCGACCGCAGACAGCCTTCATGTAGGACATTTCATGGCACTGTGTCTGATGAAGAGACTTCAGATGGCAGGAAACAAACCGATTGCCCTGATCGGAGGCGGTACCGCTATGATCGGAGACCCGTCCGGACGTACCGATATGCGTCAGATGATGACTCAGGAGACCATTCAGCACAACTGTGACTGCTTCAAGAAGCAGATGAGCAAATTCATTGATTTCTCAGATGACAAAGCTATCATGGTAAATAATGCAGACTGGCTGATGCCGCTCAACTACATTGAAATGTTAAGAGATGTAGGAGCACACTTCAGTGTAAACCGTATGCTGACTGCAGAGTGCTATAAGAAGAGAATGGAAAAAGGATTAAGCTTCCTGGAATTCAACTACATGATCATGCAGAGCTACGATTTCTATATGCTGTATCAGAAATACGGCTGTAACATGCAGTTTGGCGGAGACGACCAGTGGTCCAACATGCTGGGTGGTACTGAACTGATCAGAAGAAAGCTTGGAAAAGATGCACATGCCATGACCATTACCTTGCTGCTCAATTCTGAGGGCAACAAGATGGGCAAGACTGCAAAGGGCGCTGTATGGCTGGATCCGGAGAAGACTTCTCCCTATGAGTTCTATCAGTACTGGAGAAATGTCTCCGACGCAGACGTGCTCAAATGCCTGCGCATGCTCACCTTCCTGCCTCTTGAGCAGATTGACGAGATGGACAAATGGGAAGGCAGTCAGCTGAACGAGGCAAAAGAGATTCTTGCTTATGAACTGACCAAACTGGTTCACAGTGAGGAAGAGGCAAAGAAGGCACAGGAGAGTGCAAGAGCACTGTTCGGAGCAGGAGCAGGAACTGATGCGCCGGAAGCAGTTCTGAATGAGGAAGACTTTAATGATGGCGTGGTAGATATTCTGACGATCGTTCACAAGTCCGGACTGGCAGCATCCCGTTCCGAAGCAAGAAGAAATGTACAGCAGGGCGGCGTGACGGTTGATGGCGAGAAAGTAACTGATATCGGAACGACCTATACCAGAGAGCAGATGGAGACTGGTCTACTTGTAAAACGTGGAAAGAAGAACTTCAAGAAAGTGGTTGTAAAATAAGATCATGGCAGAAAAAGTATGCCCGCTGGCAAAAAAATGCGGCGGCTGTGACTATCAGGGAATTTCCTATGAAGAGCAGCTGAAGAAGAAAGAAAATTCTGTCCGGAAACTGATGAAAGAATTTGGAGAAATCCGCCCTATTATCGGGGCGGATGATCCTTATCATTACCGAAATAAAGTGCATGCAGTCTTTTCCAGAAAACGGAACGGAGAGATTGTCTCAGGGATCTATCAGGAAGGTACCCACAAAGTAGTTCCGGTGGATGCCTGTCAGATTGAAAATGAAAAGGCGGACGAAATCATTGTATCTGTTCGGAAACTGTTAAAATCCTTTAAGATAAAAGTCTATGATGAGGATACAGGCTATGGACTTCTGCGCCATGTGCTGGTGCGAACGGGTTATATGACCGGTCAGATTATGGTGGTACTGGTGGTGAGTTCACCGATTTTTCCGTCTAAGAATAATTTTGTGAAAGCCCTTCGGGCACATCATCCAGAGATTTCTACGGTGGTGCTCAATGTCAATGACCGGAAGACCAGCATGGTACTCGGTCCGCGAAATATTACATTATATGGAAAAGGATATATTGAAGACCGGCTCTGTGGATGTATGTTCCGCATTTCACCGACGTCTTTTTATCAGATCAATCCGGTGCAGACGGAGAAGCTGTATAAGACGGCCATGATGCTGGCCCGCCTGAACAAGCGGAATGTGGTGGTGGATGCCTATTGTGGCATCGGTACCATCGGCATGGTGGCGGCAAAGACGGTAAAAGAAGTCATCGGTGTGGAACTGAATGCCGAAGCAGTCCGTGATGCTCAGAGCAATGCCCGCAGAAACAACATGAAGAATATCCGTTTTGTACAGGGAGACGCAGGCGTATTTCTGGAAGGCATGGCAGACAGAGAAGAGGCTGTGGATGTGGTGTTCATGGACCCGCCCCGAAGCGGCAGCAGCCCGGAATTTTTAAAATCCCTGCTGGTGATTCGCCCGAAGAAGATTGTCTATATCTCCTGCGAACCGGAAACCCAGGCCAGAGATTTAAAAACGTTGAAAAAAGATTATAAGGTGGAGGCAATTCAGCCGGTAGACATGTTCCCGTTTACTGAGAAGTGCGAGACTGTGGTACTGCTGACGAGAAAAGAGTAACACAGAATAAGGAGTGCAAAAATGGATAAGATATACAGGATTCTGGTGATCAATCCAGGATCTACATCAACAAAACTTTCGATGTTTGAAAATGAAACCTGCTTATTTACCGAAGACGTATTTCATGATTCATCAGTGCTTAAGAAGTTTCCGACCATCAATGACCAGTTGGACTACCGAATGGAAGTGGTTGACAAGTTTTTGAAAGATGGAAACATTGACCTGACTGGGGTGGATGCTATAGTTGGAAGAGGCGGCGGATGCTATTCTGTGGAAGGCGGTATTTACAAAATCGATGACCGCCTGATTCAGGATACTAAGGCTGCAAAGGGTGGGCTTTATCATTCCTCTATGCTGGGTGTGCAGATGGCAGATGTACTTCACAAAAAATATGGCGGTATCATGATTATGATGAATCCGCCTATTGTAGATGAACTCTGTGACCTGGCCCGTGTGACCGGAGTGGATGGCGTTTATCGCCGTGCCGTCTGCCATGCGCTGAATCTGAAAGAGACAGCCAGAAGACATGCCATCAGCCTTGGAAAAAAATACGAAGACTGTAATTTCATCGTCTGCCATATTGACGGCGGAATCTCTATTACTGCTCATAAAAAAGGAAAAATGATTGATGGAAATGACGCAGGCGGCGGAGAAGGACCGTTTACCCCAACCAGAATGGGAACTATGGCGGTGACGGACATTACTCGTTATTTCTGGGATAAGACACAGGCAGAGATGAAATCTCTCTGCAGTCAGACCGGTGGCTTGAGCAGCTATTTTGGAACCTCCAATTCGGATACGATCCACAAAAAGGTGGAAGAAGGTGACAGGAAAGCCACTCGTGTCTGGAATGCCATGATCTATCAGGTAATCAAATATATTGGTTCTATGAGTACCGTATTACAGGGAAAAGTAGATGGAATCGTACTGACTGGCGGACTGCTGCGTTTCCCGGAGGTGGAAGAAAAGATCCGTGAAAGCTGCGGTTGGATCGCACCGGTGACTTCCTACCCGGGTGAATTCGAGCAGGAGGCCATGGCATTTGGTGCACTCCGGGTACTTCGCGGAGAAGAGGAAGCGAAGATCTATCCGGGTAAACCAGTGTGGGATGGTTTTAAAGACTGATGTTTTACGTGTTCGATGAAGATTTCAGCAGTACGTGACAGCTGATGATTTCTCAGCCAGATCAGCGCATAGGAAGCAAATGCATCAGGGTGATCGATCTGACGAATACATATTTCATTATTCTTGATCATATGGGAAATAGAGGCCGGGTAGATGGCAACACCGACTCCGTGCCTGCTTAATTCATAAGCGTTCATCATATGGGCGATTCGTCCCCGTATGACGGGCGCTTTTCCTGTATGGGAAAACCAGCGGTCAATCTCACTTTTCCTGGATTCCCGGGATGGAATCAGCAGTTCATATGGAAGAAGTTCTTCCGGCATAAGAGGTTTGTCCGCATTGCTTGCTAAAGGATGATCATGTGGGAAAATAGCAACCCATGGTTCCTGGTGAACGGGAAGAACCTCGAAGCCCTCTTTGTTGTAAGGGGCAGTGATCATGGCAATTTCACACAGACCTTTGGAAACACGTGCATTGACATCATCGGAATTTCCGTTCCAGAGGTTGTATTGAACATGGGGATATTTCTTTTGAAAAGAAGAAATCGTTTCGGCAAAAAACTGGGGACCATAGCCTTCGACAGATGCAATATAAAGGGTTCCCTGTAATCCTTCTTTTACTTCTCGTACTTCTTCTGCTGACCGGTTTACCAGGTCCAGAATCTGATTGGCATATTGGAGAAAGAGTTCTCCTTCGTGGGTCAGAAGGATTTTGTGAGGATTTCTTATAAAAAGTTTTGTTCCCAGATCCTGCTCCAGATCCTGAATCTGTCGGCTTAAGGGGGGCTGGGCAATATTTAATTTTTCAGCTGCTCTTGTAAAATTCAGCTCTTCTGCGACCGCTTTAAAATAACGAATGTGCCGTAATTCCATGAAGTGATCCTCCGTTGATACCTTATAGGTATAATTTTGGTTTTAGTATAAATATTTTGTGAAAAATATGCAACATGATTATTTTCCAGAATATTCCGTGGTTTACTTTATACAAAAAAACGGATATAATGGGGGTATATTTATGGAGGGAATAAAAGATGGAGATTCGTTTTGTAAAACCGGAAGAAGTACAGCAGCTTGCAAGAAATGTACAGACAGCATTTCCGTCTAAAACACCGCAGGCATTGCTTGATAATATGCCGGGGGAGCTGGTACATCCAGATGAGGGACGGTACCTGGGATGTTTTGATGAGGATGGAACTATGATCGGTTCTCTTCTCATGATGGATTTTGAGATGAACGTGCGTGGAAAAATGATGAAAATGGGAGCGCCAGCTTATGTTTCCACCAGTTTTCTGCATAAAAAGGAGCATGTTGCGAAGAACCTTCTCCGTGTGCAAATGGGGGTATTTGCACAGACGGGAACAGCGGTAGGGGCGCTGCATCCTTTTAATCCTGCATTTTATCATAAGATGGGATACGGATACTGTACAGAACAGGTGATGTATTCACCGCGTCCGCAGTATATTCGTTCTTATGGAGATAAGTCAGGACTTGCCTATGCAAAACCGGAGGATGAGGAAGAAATTCTGGAGTTCTATCGGCAGTATGCCAGAAAGACGCACGGAGCTACGATTCACTCCTTTATGGACAAACACCGGATTTTTGATGAGCCCTATGTGGTAGTCTGCAGAAGAAATGGAAAGATTACGGGTTATCTGACCTTTGATTTTGTGGAAGTGGATCATTATACGGATATGTACCATGATTTGGCTGTCCGCGAGATTATCTGTGAAGATATGGAGACTATGAAGCAGTTCCTGACTTTTTTTGCATCTCAGACGGATCAGATCGAGCGGGTGCGCATTTATACATATGAAGAGTATTTCCATATGCTGTTCACAAATCCGGACAGCGGAGAGAATCGTGCCTATGATGGCGCTATTCAGGAGACAGGAAGGAAAATCATGGGCTTTATGTTCCGCATTCTGGATCTGGACGACTATTTCCGGCAGCAGAACCACTGCGACAAACCGGTGAGCAGAGAGTTCACACTGGAGCTGCAGGTGGAAGACAGTTTTATGGAATCGAATAATAAGAAGGTGCAGCTTCATATCAAAGATAAAGAAGTGAAACTGGTAAGAGGACAGCGTGCAGATGTGATATTGAAGACGAATATTGCAGACTTGTCTTCTCTGGTGATAGGAGCTATCCCGCTGGAAGCGTTCTTATGGACAGGGCGGATGCAGTGTAGCGATACGGCATATGCACAGGATATACAAAATGCCATTGGCTGGAGCCAGAAACCGAAGAACTATACGTATTTTTAAACAAATCATTAGCTAATAAAATTAGAGCATATTGTTAAAGTGAGATACTTAAAACAGTATACTCTAATTTTTTTTGTGTAATTTTACATATTTATATTTACAAACGTAAAGTTTAGTGTTAATATAACATCATAATACAATATAGAACATTACCAAAGGGGGTGAAAATTTGGCAAAGCTATTAGGACTGGGCGATAATGTTATAGATTGTAATTATACAAGAAGAGTAAGATATCCTGGCGGTAATTGTGTTAACTTTGCTGTCTTCGGTAAACAGATAGGAAATGAGACAGCATATGTTGGGAAAATAGCAAATGATCAATGGGGAAGAATGCTTTTAAAGGTATTACAGGAAGAAGGCATTGATTGCTCGAAATGTATTATCGAAGATGGAGAAACAGGAATTTGTGGAATTCATTTACAAGATGGAGATCGAGTAATTGTAGATGAAAATGATGCAGGGCTTGTAAAAGCTAATCCATTAGTTATTACAGAAGATTTGCTCAATTATATTAAAAAATTCGATCTTGTACATTCTAGTTGCTACAGTTACATCGAGGAAGAGCTGATAAAAATTAAAAATGCAGGAATTCCTGTTCTATATGATTTTTCTGATGAATGGACGGATGATAAATTACAATCAATCTGTAAAAATATAAATATCGCCTTTTTTTCAGGAAAAGATTTAGATGAAGAATGTTTGAAAGACTACCTGGTAAAATGCGTGGACAGCTACGGTTGTTATCTGGCAATAACAACAATTGGTGGACGTGGAGCCATTGTTTACAATGGAAGAAAATTTTACAGAAAGCTTCCATACAATTTTGCAGGTGGTGTTATTGATACTACAGGTGCAGGAGATTCATGGATTACAGGATTTATTTCTTCTTATATCGACAATATGAAAAAAATGGAAATTTTAAAGAAAAATAGTCCTGATAATTTTTTATCACAATCTGATGTGGAAGATTTTGAAGATCATGTGATTGAACAAAGTATGTGTTTAGGAAACTTGCTGGCGAGACGAAATTGTCTGGTAGAAGGTTCTTTTGGAAAAGGTAGTCCATTTTAAAAAGGCGGTGACAAAGTGGCAAAAACTATTTTGGAAATGAAAGGTATATCAAAATCATACGGGGGAATCAAAGCCCTGAAGGATGTAAAAATTGAGCTATATGAGGGTGAAATCCTGTGCCTGTTAGGGGAAAATGGTGCTGGAAAATCAACTCTGATGAAAATCTTATCAGGTGCTATCTTACCAAGCGAAGGTAGTATTTATATGAATGGAGAACTGATAAATATAAAAAATCCTGAAATGGCTCATAACTATGGAATTAGTACTGTATATCAGGAATTAATTCAATTTCCGGATATGACAATCATGGAAAATATATTTATCGGACGATATCCAAAGAAAAATGGGCTGGTAGATTTTGCTGAACTTAGAAAAAGAACACTTCAGCTAATGGATGTACTGGATATTCATTTTGAACCAGATGAGTATATTAGAAACCTGAGTGTTGCACAACGACAGCTGGTAGAAATTATGAAAGCGGTGTCATTCGACTCTAAAATTATTATTTTCGATGAGCCAACTTCGTCGTTGACAACAGAAGAAACCGCTATTCTGTTTAGGATTATTGATGATTTGAAAAAGAAGAATATCTCTATGATCTATATTTCTCACCGTTTGGAAGATATTTTTGCTATTGGAGACAGAATCACGGTACTTAGAGATGGACAAAACTCAGGTGGCGGCCTGGTAAAAGACTTGAATACAGACCAGGTAATTGCTTTGATGGTAGGACGAAATGTAGAAAACCAATTTCCTAAGAAAGAGGTACCTATTGGAAAAGAAATCCTGAGAGTAGAGCATATTACGAATGAATATGTAAATGATGCATCGTTTGTT
The DNA here is from genome assembly GCF_020686965.1 of Hominiventricola filiformis. NCBI lineage: Bacteria > Bacillati > Bacillota > Clostridia > Lachnospirales > Lachnospiraceae > Hominiventricola > Hominiventricola filiformis. The sequence continues at coordinate 166,685 of NZ_JAJEPS010000007.1, forward strand.
TTGAAAAAAGGTGAAATCCTTGGATTTGGTGGCTTAGTAGGTGCAGGACGAAGCGAATTAATACGTGCAATTATGGGGTTGGATAAGTGTTCCGGAAAAATCTATAAAGATGGGAAAGAGATCATTAACAGAAGTCCAGCTGACGCAATTAATAATCATTTTGCATTAGTTCCAGAGGACAGAAAGGACCAGGGACTTGTTTTAATCAGAACCTTACTTCATAACATCGAGATGAGTTCGTTGAAAAAACTCAGTCATTTCGGATTTATGAATGGAAAACAGGAAACAGAATATGCCGACCGTTATATGAAGCAGCTTCATGTAAAAGCCGCAGGAAGCTATCAGCAAGCGGGTGACTTAAGTGGAGGAAATCAGCAGAAAGTTGTAATTGCAAAATGCCTGGCAACAAAACCCGATATTCTGATATTGGATGAACCTACGAGAGGCATTGATGTTGGATCTAAAGCTGAAATTTATGAAATCATGAGTGATCTCGTAGAACAAGGTGTTTCTATTATTATGATTTCCTCAGAACTTCCTGAACTTTTAAATATGAGTGATCGTATTATAGTCATGCGGGAAGGTTCAATTACAGGAGAACTTACAAAAGAAGAAGCAAGTGAAGAGCGCGTTATGAAATTTGCAACGAAGGAGATGTGAGATTCATGGAGAAGGCAAAAAATAAAAATGTAAACACAATTAAAAAAATATGGAACAATCCTAATTTTAAATCTTATTCGGGAATTATCCTGGTAATTATTGTAGTATCTTTATTCATGAATTTCAGGAGCCCCAATTTCATGACCTACAATAATATCATGAATATCTTAAGGCAGATTGCTGTATATGGAATTCTTGCCTGTGGAATGGCATTTACCATGATGACCGGAGGAATTGATCTGACGGTTGGTTCTATAGCGGGTGTGTCAGGAGCTGTTGTGGCACGGCTGATGGTAGAAAGTTCAGTACCTCTTCTTCTTGCGATGCTTGCAGGAATCCTCATAGGTGCGGCTCTTGGACTCATTTGCGGAACAACAATCGCATATACAGGAATTCCGCCTTTTATTATGACTCTTGGATTTCAGATAACATTAAGAGGTGTTTGCTATCTGATTACAGAAGGAAAACCGATTGGTAACCTTCCGGAAAATTTGCTCTTCCTGGGATTGGAATCTATTGCTGGTATTCCTGTTCCGATTTTCTTCCTCGCAGGAACATTTGTTGTGGTGGGAATTATACTTTCAAGAACATCTTTTGGACGATCCGTATATGCGGTTGGTGGTAATTATCAGGCTGCGCATCATTCGGGAATTAATGCGAAAAGGGTTATCATGTTCTCCTATATGATCAGTGGAATTTGTTCAGCACTGGCAGGCATTATTTTGGCAGCAAGAAATGCTTCCGCACAGCCGACAGGAGGAAATACCTTTGAGACAGAAGCAATTGCTGCATGTGCTATGGGAGGTGTATCTTTCAGCGGCGGAACTGGTGCGGTACCTGGAATCTTCTTTGGAGCTTTACTGATGGGAATTATTAATAACAGTATGAATCTTATGTACATAGATTCCTATTGGCAGCAGGTTGTAAAAGGACTGATTATTGTTGGTTCTGTACTCTATTCTATCTACAATAGTAAAACCAAATAAACTTGAACTCAGGTGCACAGCACTAAAAAGATAATTTAAGGAGGATGTTACATGAAAACGAAACAGGTAGGATTATTAATGGCGGCGGTGATGGCAGTTTCCATGATTGCAGGATGTGGAGGGAGTAAAGAAGCTTCAACAGCAACTGATACTTCAAATGAAGCAGCAGCTGATCAGCAGGAAAACGATTCCCAAGACGGAAAATATACGATTGCAATGATTACCTATTCTCTGGCAGAGGAATTTGGCGTGGATGCTCTGAAAGGAGCTCAGGAAAAAGCAGCCGAATTAGGTGTGAATCTGGTGTACCAGGATCCGGCAGCAGATATGCAGAAAGATATTGCAATCATGGAGGATTTGATTACACAGGGAGTTGATGCGATCTGTATTTCACCAATTGATGCGCAGGCAATTGCTCCGTATATTGATAAAGCAAGAGAAAATGGAGTTGTTGTAGTAAACTGGGATATTGAAACACAGGCAGAGGTTGATGCAAAAGTTTTAACAGATAACTTTGAAGGTGGAGCATTAGGTGCAGAATACCTTGTGGAAAAAATGGGAACACAGGGAAAAGTGCTTGTTGTAACGGACCTGGAGTCAGTTACAAGTACATATGAAAGAAATAAAGGTTTTGAAGATAAAATGGCAGAAATTGCACCAGATGTAGAAATTGTTGAACAGCTTTCAAGTGGAACAAGAGATACCCATAGAACAACTGTCGAAAATATGCTGCAGGCACATCCTGATATTACTGGTATTTTCTGTGCAGATGGAGACCGTACACTTGGAGCATATGTAGCATGCCAGGCAAATAACAGACAGGATGTATTAATTGCGGGATATGATGCAACACCGGAACAGAAGGAAATCATGCAGCAGGATGGCGCAGAGTGCAATATGATTTGTGCAACCAATTTACATCCGGATAATCTTGGAAAAGTTTCCACAGAAATTGCTTATAAGATTCTTGAAGGAGAAGAAGTTCCGGAACTTACAATGTCAGATATTGATCTTATGAAAGCAGAAGATGTAGCAGCAGGAAAGTAATGAGGAATTAGAAATGAAGTTTTCTTTCTTAACATATCAATTTGCACGCTATCCATTAGAATATTGTTTCTATATGGCAAAAGAATATGGTTTTAATGGCGTAGAAGTCTGGGGCGCGAGACCACATGCATATGCTTATGATATGGATAACACAATGATTCGTCAGGTAATAGACTGGAAGAAAAAGTACGGAATCGAAATATCAATGTTTACGCCTGAAATACTTGCCTATCCTTATAGCCTTACTTCGGCAAGCTTGAAAGAACGTCAGGAAACAAACGAGTATTTGATTAAGAGCGTTGAGGTGGCTGCTGCAATAGGAACAGATAAAATGCAGATAACTGCAAAGCATCCGGGTTATGGAAGAGACAGAGAAGAAGTGTGGGATGTCTTGACAGAAGGCGTAGGAAAATTATGTAAGCGTGCAGAAGAACTGGGTGTTGATATTATTCTCGAGTCATTGTCACCTTCTGAAGGAAATACGATTACCAACGCAGATGATATCGTAAAATTACAAAAGAGGGTAGGAAGTAAAGCTTTATGTACAATGATAGATGTTGTTCCACCATTTATTGCCAATGAACCGTATTCAGAGTACTTTGATAAATTAAATGGAACTATGAAATATGTTCATATTTGTAATAGTGATGGGGCTACAGAATTTCACATGCAGTTAGATGATCCTAAAGGAGTTCTTCCGTTAATTGATTTCTTCAGAATATTGAAAAGAAATAAGTACGATGGATGGTGCTCAACGGAGCTGCTTGCTCCATATTTTAGAGATCCAGAACTTTATTTATCGCAGTCCATGAGAGCAATTGAATATATTTGTAAAGAAGCTCAAATCGTAAAAGAAATTTAAGCATTTGATATTGAGATTATCTCAAAAATTTGAATCAAATGTATAAGGAGGAAATATGAAACTTACAGCACAGGAATTCGGACGGATGGTTGATGGAGCTTGCATCACAGCAACAATGTCATTTTCTTCTCAGGTAGATTTGGCAGAAGCGGCAAAGAAATACGAATTTAAGCAGGTATATGGTTTTGCATCTTACTATGATTATCTGCTTAAAGAATTAAAAGGAACTAAGACAGGAGTCGGAGGCGGCGTTGGATCATCCCTTGGAGCCGGTACCGAAAGAACAGAAGTAAAGGTTTTTGAGGCTCAGACATATATGAATATGGGCATGGATGAAATCGATATGTGGATGAATATAGCTGCATTAAAAAACAGCGAATTTGACTATGTTTTAAAAGACATTCAGGCAGTACGTAATGTGGTTCCGAAAGGACATAATCTGAAGGTTATTATTGAACCTTGTACATTAACATCTGAACAAATTGAAACCGCAGTTAAATTAGTTGTAGAAGGTGGCGCTGATTTTGTAAAAGCAGGAACAGGCTTTTTGGGAGCATGTACATTGGAACATGCCAGACTCATGCTCAGAGCAGCAGATGGTAATGTAAAGGTAAAATGCTCAGGCGGAATTCGTGAACTCGCTGTTGTAAAAGAAATGTATGATATGGGAGTTGCACGGTTTGGAATGGGTGTAAAATCTGCGGAAAATATTATTCGTCTTTTGAAAGAGGAGGAGTAACAGCGTATTTATGATACCTTGCATTTTGGCTCATGATCTTGGAACATCAGGAAATAAAGCTTCTTTATTTGATTTTAATGGAAAACTTATAGGAAGTACAGTTGTCTCTTATTCAGTCTATTATCCAAGGCGCGGATGGGCAGAAGAAAGACCGGAAGACTGGTGGAATGCTGTTTGTCAAGCAACAAAAAGTGTATTAGAGATGGTTCCAGATGCAGAAGTTTCAACGGTGGCTGTTACTGGTCAAATGATGGGATGTCTTGCCCTTGATAAAGAGGGCAAGACACTTGGAAATAGTATTATATGGTCTGATTCAAGAGCAGAAGCTGAGAGTGAAAGACTTGTTCGGCAATTAACAAAAGAAGGTTATCAAAAAATAACAGGACAACCACCAAGTGCGTCATACACTTTACCCAAAATTCTCTGGCAAAAAGAACATATGCCAGAAATATATCGAAATGCATCTGTTTATATTCAGGCGAAAGACTATATCAATTATTGTCTGACAGGCGTGATTGCAACAGATCCAACGGATGCGGCATATACAATTGCCTATGATATACAAAAAAAACAATGGTCAGAAGAAATTCTTAATTGTGCAGAAATAAACAAGGATAAATTTCCGGAAGTTTTTCAATGTGAAACTGTTATTGGAAAAGTAACAGCATCGGCAGCAAAGCAGTGCGGATTGAAAGAAGGAATTCCTGTGGTTGTAGGAGCTGGGGATGGTTCTGCAGCTCATTTAGGAGCGGCATGTACGGAGCCTGGAGATACATATTTGTGTCTTGGCAGTTCTACATGGCTTGTCACACAAACAGATAGGCTTATTTTTGATGAAAAAGGAAGAATGCAATCAGAACCGCATGTAATAAAAGACCAGTTTGTGTATACCGGAACTATGCAGACAGGAGGTATGGCATATTCGTGGTCAAGAAATGCGTTTCAGGATACGCCGATACCCTATGAAAAATTGGAAAAAATGATCGGAGAAAGTCCTGCTGGAGCACGAGGCCTTCTTTTTTTGCCATATTTAATGGGAGAGCGTTCTCCGTGGTATGATTTTGATCTGAATGGAGCCTTTTTAGGAATTCGACAAGGAGTACAGCCAGGGGATTTTTATCGTTCGGTTATGGAAGGTGTAGGACTGAATTTGAAAATCCTTCTTAAAATTATCGAAGAATCTGTAGCGGTTAAGAATATTGTGCTTATAGGCGGAGGCGGCAAGAGCAATGTCTGGAGACAAATATTGGCTGATATTTTTCAAAAAAACATACTATTGCCGGAGAATATGGAAGCAGGAACAAGTATTGGCGGTGCGATTATTGCCGGTGTAGGTACAGGGATATTTGATAGTTATTCAGATGCAAAAAGATTCATTAAAGTAGAAAACGAAGTTGTTCCGGATGAGAGCAAGAGTTCTTTGTATGAGAAAAAACTACAGATTTTTGAAAATGCCTATTATGCATTAAAAGAAATTAATAAAGAAATAAAAAATTCACAATAGTACTTTACAAAACTTGTATTATGATGTACTATAACATTATCAAATATATTAAACAAGGAGAATGAAAGAATGTTTAATTTTAATGTGGAGAGATACGAGAAGGTTGTTAATGATGCTATTGCATTAAGACCGCAGATTGAAAAGGCAGTAGACGAAATCTGCCAGCAGGGATTTAGTAATCTGTTTTTTATTGGATGTGGTGGAACATATGCACACTCCCTGCCGATGATGTATTGGCTGGATACTGCAAGTAATATTGAACATCACTCTGTGATCGCTGCTGAGTTTATGGCAATGGGTCATAAGAGATTTACAAAAGACAGTGTATGTATCTTCTCTACCAGAAGTGGAAATACGAAAGAAATTGTTGCTGCTGCAAAATTCTGTAAAGAAGCTGGTGCTAGAACGCTTGTATATGTATCAAATGATAATACACCGGTTTGCGAATATGCTGATTATAAATTCTTCAGTTTTGCAGAAGATGATTGCTTATGTGAAGCAATTTATACATACATGTTTGCTCTTGTAGGACGGTTTATGAAAAATGCAGGCGAGTTTGACAAATATGATGAGTTTATGAGTCAGTATGCAAACATTGTTCCGTATCTTCTGAAAGCGAAAGAAAAATATGAAGATAAATGTGCAGTAATGGCGAAAGAACATAAAGATACAGATTATCATATGGTAATTGGTTCTGGAATGCTCTGGGGCGAGGCATACGATTATGCAATGTGTATTCTGGAAGAAATGCAGTGGATCAGAACGAAATCAATTCATGCAGCTGAGTATTTCCATGGAACACTTGAACTTGTGGAAAAAGATACTTCCTTAATTCTGTTCTATGGCGAAGATGAAACAAGACCGCTTATGGATCGTGTATTGAATTTTAGTAAAAAAATCACAGATGTAATCAATGTATTTGATACAAAAGATATTGAACTTCCGTTTACAGATCAGGAATACAGAAAGATTGTTTCTCCGATGGTAATGTATGCAATAACAGAAAGACTGAGCTGCCATTTGGAAAAAGAGAGAAATCATCCTCTCACAACCAGAAGATACTATCGTCAGATGGAATATTAAAATACGAAATAGAATTTCCCCGAGCGTATGCCCGGGGAAATTAATTTAGGAGGAAAATTTGAAATATAAAATACTTATATTAGATTTAGATGGAACATTAGTGAATTCTCAAAAGAAAATAACGGATGAGACAAAAGCAGCATTAATAGAGTATCAGGAAAAAGGAGGAACCGTTATTTTAGCATCGGGAAGACCGGTTTATGGAATAATTCCTCTGGCTGATGAACTCAAACTGCATAAATATGGAGGTTATATTATTGCCTTTAATGGAGGAACTATTATAGAATGCAGTAGTATGAAATCCATATGGGAAAAATGGATGCCAGGAAAATCTATCACATTTTTATATAAGTTTGCTATGGAACATGAAATTGGAATTGTTACATATGAGGATGAGAATATTATTACGGAAACACCAGAGAATGAGTATGTTTTGGAAGAACAGAAAATAAATAAGATGACTATTAAAAAAGTAGATTCCTTCTGCGACTATGTAAAATTTCCTGTGACAAAGTGTTTGATGGTCGGAGATGGCGATATATTGGAAAACATTGAAACAAAATTGAAAGAAGAAGTTGGGCAGATGTTGAGCATATGTAGATCTGCTCCTTATTTTCTCGAAATTATGCCATTGAACATTACTAAGGATGGTGCACTGTCCTGGTTGAGCAAGTATTTAAAAGTAGATAGAACTTGTATGGCAGCATGCGGAGATGGTTATAATGATCAATCAATGCTGGAATATGCAGGACTGGGTGTGGCGATGGGAAATGCACAGGAATGTGTGAAGGAGATAGCACAGATAGTCGCACCTGATAATGATCATGAAGGCGTTGCATGGGTAGTACATAAATTATTAAATGAAAAATGAATTTCTGTAAAATAAAACTGCCACCAGCTTTCCGGTTGGTGGCAGAAATATTTGATTGGTAACCTGTTAAAAATAGAATTTCAAATGTTGTGTATTATATAATTGCTTAGAAAGAAAAGACGGATTTTCGAGCAAATCTTTATGGATGTCTTTGAATAGAAGCAAAGGAGTATTAGGTTTAAGTTCTAGCAGTTTACTCTCTTCTGAAGTTGGAAAGCAGGTTTCAAGAGTTCTTTCACTTACGTAAAAGTTGTAATCATGTTTTTTTAGTATTTCAAAAAGGGAGCCATTGAGATTTTCGTCGAAAAGGTACGAGAATGAAGCGGGATAATGATTTATTTCAATCATGGTAGGGTGATTATCGACAAATCTAAGCCGTTTACTGCAGATAATTCTATCATCATTTTTTAGATGCCAGAATTTCATTTGGCTCTGGGAAGGATATACCCACTCAATACTCAATAATTTAGTCGATGGCTTTTTTCCTGCTAAAACACAGGAACGATTGAATCCGATGTTATCATTGGCCGGATGACTCACTTTTGGCAGTGCAACAAAAGTACCTTTTCCTTGTGAACGTTCTAAAATGCCATCTTCCACTAATTCACTAATTGCGGCACGTACAGTGATACGGCTGACTCCAAATTGTTTCATGAGCTCAGCTTCTGATGGCAATTTGTCCCCGAATTTTAATTCTTGCCGAGCAATCTGATCATTCAGAATGTCTAAAACCTGTTTATAGAGAGGAACAGGACTATTGGGATTAATTGATGCCATAATTCAACTCCTTTGATATATTCTTTAAAGTTATTATATCATCATATGACAAGTTAGGCAAATAGAAAATGTAAAAAAATTGAAAAAAGGTGTTGACATATGCGAAAACATTTGGTATTATAACTAAGCTGATTGCGAAAGCGGTCAACACAAAAGTCTGAGAGATCAATTACAACAAAAACTTTTTAAAAAAAGTTAAAAAAGTTGTTGACAAGATTTGAAAGACATGATATTATATCAAAGTTGCTGCTGAGGCAACGAGATAAACAATGAACCTTGATAATTAAATAGTGCTTTAAAGATCTTCGAAAATTCTTTTTGAAAATTTTTAAACGAACAGC